>CAZOUO010000229.1:0-3526 GCA_964582975.1 uncultured Thermotogae bacterium
CGCAAGCAAGGTGCTTAGGAGGGCTTGCTCGGCCGTGAACAGGATTACGTGGCGAAAGTACGTCTCAGCAAAGACCTCCTGGATGTACCTGAACGTGAGACGGCCCTCCTCTACTACCCCCTCCTGAAAGAGACGCAGGAGGGGGTAATAGAAGGCAAGGCCCAGAAACACTAACGGCAGGCAAATAAGAGCGATCCGACCCGTTCGGTTCGTCTTCAGCCTCCCACCACAACCCTGGCCCACTCTTGCAACCAGCGAGCCAGGTGCTTTCCTACCTCTTCTGGGACGACCATCACCGGGTCCGGTGGAAAGACGGCATTCTGATAGAAAAGCACCGGTAACAACGTCTCGCGGTTGGCGGGAAACATCCACTCAGTGGTTGGAATCCTCTCTTGTACCTGAGGTGAGAGCACAAAATTCAAGAACTCCTTTGTCAACTGAAGTTGCTGAGTTCCTTTAACGATCCCCATGAAGTAGACGCTGCGATACGCCTGACTGTTTGGCAGGAGAATCTTATAGCGGGCGCTTCCATCCTCAATTACTGAGTAGGCCGTGTCCGTCGAGAAGCTCACCACGATCGGCGCCTCGCCCGCGAGGAATAGGTCGTAGGCTTCGCTCCAACCCGAAGTGACGGTAAGGACGTTCGGCAGAAGCTTTCTCCAATACTCGAGATACTCCGGGTCACCGTGCTGATGAATCGTCCAGAGGAGGAAGGCAAGCCCAACCGAGGAGGTGCGCGGGTCTTCCAGGATCAGCATGTTTTGGTATCTGGGGTCAAGCAGCGCTTCGAAGGTCCGCGGCAAATCCTCAACGGCCAAGGCTTCGCTATCGTAGACTAGGGCGATATAGCTATGCTCATAAGGAATCAATGAGTTAGTCGCGTCGATCAACAGATCCTGCCGCACAGAGGCAAGGTTTGGGATATCACCTTTAGTGAGAGGGACAAAGACGTCATGACCCAGGGCCGTGGAGAGATCGCCCGCTTCAACTCCGATGAAGACGTCAGCATCGGGCTTTCCCGCCTCTTGTTCTGCGATCAGCTTGGCCAGCATCATGCGTGCGTCGCCTGTTGCAACAAACTCCACGTCCACTTGGCGACCTTGCTCAAACGCCTCCTCAATGTAGGGTGCTGCTCCCCAGGAGGCAAAGCTGCTGTAGGTGTAGACAACAAGCTTTGCCGCCCCTATTCCGGTTAGTCCGTACACCGCTGTGCCGATCGCGGCTATTGCCAGGAGCCTCTTCCACATCTTGAATCATCTCCTTTCTAGTGGTCGTAACCTCGGTCGGGGAGCTCACTCCCGTCGAGCAGGACCCCACCTTCGGTAACTCGGCCGATGACGCTGTAGCGCACTGCCCAGTCGATAGCAGAGATCGCGCGCTCTGGAAGGGTGAACAATAGCTCGTAATCCTCGCCCCCAAAAAGCAACGCGTCGGACCACCTCTCCTGAGGGAGGTGCTCTCTTAACGCTGGGCTCACGGGAAGTCGCCCCTCCTCTACGGCGCACCCGATTCCGCTTTCGCCAGCCAGCAGATGAAGTGAACGGGCCAGGCCGTCCGAGATATCGATCATGCTGGTCGCTACTTCCGCCAGCTGGTACCCCCAGGCGATGCGGGGCAGAAAACAGAAGAGGTCGTTTGCGCATTCTGCAAGTTTCGTGGTGAAACAGTGAAGTGCAGCCTGGGTACGTCCGAGTTCGCCGGTGACGCAGAGGAGATCCCCAACTTTCGCTCCGTACCGCAAAACAGGATCCCGCGCATGTCCAAACGCCGTGCTCACCAGGGTCAACTCCTGATGACGGTCGAGGTCTCCTCCAAGAAGACGGGTCCCTGCAGTCTCACAGCACGCCGCTGCCCCTTCCAATACTCCCATGACACACCGTTCATCAAGATCCGGATCGCCAAATGCGAGCAGTACCCCGAGCGGCCGTGCCCCCATCGCTGCCAAGTCGGACAGGGAAACGGCGACGCTCCGCCACCCGATCGTCTTCGGCGTGGTTCCTTCTGGGAAGTCGCTTAGGCGATGGAGCATATCTGTGGTCAGGACAAGGTAGGTATCTTGAAACGGCACGACTGCCGCGTCATCCCCAGTTCCCGGAATGCGTGCCCGGATGATCTGGAGAATCTCCGATTCCCTCATCGTGGACGACCCGTGGTCCGTTCTGGGCCGCTAGGGATCTGTTTAGATATCCCTCCGCTGGCATTACCCAGATCAGGTTCAAAGGGTCGAGGCCAAACCTCCTCTCAGCCCAATACGTTGAGCTCCCCTACGAATAAGACTATACGGTAGTTGGGGGGATGAATCAAGCCACTTCTAAACACGCAGCGACCGTGCTTAGGGGACTGGAAATAGGGCTCTTCGCTATTCAGTGCGCGAAACTTCCCAAAAGATGCTCTCACCCATGTAGATTCGCTTTCAGGTTGCCGACTTGGGCCACGACTGTTTGATCTCTTAAGAAACCAGGAGACTAGGAAATGATTTTCCTGTCACACATATCACCCTTTACATGGCACTTGGTCTCTCATGGCTTCCTGGTTTCTCATAACAACATAGCAGGAAAGTTCAACTCTGGTTTACTCGCTCAAAACAGCGAGGAACTGGAAACACACCTAGGTTGCTATCAGGTTGGGCGAACCGGGTTGGCATTTTGGTTTCAGACGTGCCTCAATTGTCTTTTGCGCTATGAAGGAAGAAAGTTGGTTATCTCATCAATCTTGGCGACCGTGTGCGCAATGAGGCTGCAAGCGTTTTCTAGGTCGGTTAAATGCACGATCTCGCAGGGAGAGTGCATGTAGCGATTGGGAACACAAATCAGTCCCGTCGCTACGCCGGCGCGTGCAAGTTGTATTGCATTGGCGTCGGTTCCAGTCCCACGTGGAGCCCCTTCAATCTGGTAAGGAATCTCCGCCTCTTTGGCCGTCTCCACGATCAGCTTGTGCAAGGGTGGATTGATGTTCGGCCCACGAGCGATGATTGGCCCTTTGCCCATCGCAAACTCACCGACCTTCTTTTTCTCCAACTCCATCACTGGTGTGTCGGTAGCGAAGCCGACATCGACGGCGATCCCCACTTTTGGATCGATGCCAAACGCGCTGGTTTTTGCACCGCGAAGGCCGATCTCTTCCTGCACTGTCGCAACCGCATAGATCGAAGCTTCTGGATTCATCGTCGCAAGAAGGCGCGCGGCTTCTAGAACCACGAAGGCTCCGATACGGTCGTCAAACCCACGGGCGACGACTAGATCATTGCGCAGCTCGGCGAACGCGTAATCAAGCACGGCCGGGTCACCGATTTCAACCAGTGAGGCCGCCTCCTCCTTGTCCTTTGCTCCGATGTCGATCCAAAGGTCTTCCATCTTGACGACCTTCTTGCGTTCTTCTTCCTGAAGGAGGTGGATCGGTTTGCGGCCGATGACTCCAAGGACAGGACCGGCTTTTCCTCGAATGCGAACCCGCTGTCCCGGGAGGACCTGTGGATCCCAACTTCCTATTCCGGTGAACGATAGGTAGCCGTTCTCATCGATATAGG
>CAZOUO010000230.1:0-3510 GCA_964582975.1 uncultured Thermotogae bacterium
ACCCAATCCGCAACGGCCTCGGTGGTGGCTCCCGGGGCGTTGGCCACCACGATCCCCAAGGAAGTGGCGGCGGCGAGAGCGATGTTGTCCACCCCGACGCCGTGCTTCATGACCATGCGCAGCGTCTTAGAAGCGGCCAGCACCCCGGACGTGACCGGCTCTGCTCCAGAGATGATGACGTCCGGGTTCTCGCGGGTGACGATCGCCTCCATTTTCGCCGCATCGAGCGGCCGCTCCTCCGGACCGATACGTCGAACCTCAAACCCTGCCCCAGTGAGCACCTCCTTGCCTACTGGAACGATGTTGGCGAAAGAACGAGAACTGACCAATGCTTTAGGCATGAAAAGATCCTCCTTCATGTATCAGCCGCTGGCAAGTTGCGTAGCGAAAAGTTATTTTCTCAAGGGTTTTAGAACGTCTTCCCACATTCTAAACTATCCATGTTCGCTGAATCGAGTTGCTTCTTTTTTGTACCAACATGACCGCCTCCAAAGCTTCCGTGGGTGAGGAAGGCCTCACCCACGGTTCCAATTTGGCAAAAGTAACGAGGGTTGCTTAACTCAATCAGCGTTATGGAGTATCCTGCCTGTTAAACCGGCACCCCGAATTTTCGAAAACTGTTAAGTGCTTTGTTCAGCAATGCGTTGTCAGGCAAGACGAACGGCAGTCTCGGATAGCCCGCATTAACGCCGAGCGATCGCAGCACGGCTTGGATCATCGGCAGCGTCGGTCCGTAATGCATGATGTCACGCATGGTGGAGACTTTGGACTGCAGCGGGGCAGCCTTCGCCACATCACCGGCCTTGGCGGCGATGAATAGGTCAACAACCGGCTCAGGAATTGCGTTGGCCAGTCCCGAGATCGCAGCATGTGCGCCCATGGCCATCGCGGGGAGAAGCAACGCCTCGGTGCCAATGATCGGAATGAAGTCCTTCTTTTCGACGGCGCGCAAGTAGCCGTAGAAGACCATGATATCGAAGCTGGAGTCTTTCACCCCGGCTATGCCCATTTTGGTAAGGCGATTCAGCAGGTCAGGGGAGACAGCCACTCCGGTTGTCTTGGGGTTGTTGTAGACAAAAACCGGAATTGATACGGCGTCGAGCATCGCTTTGAAGTGGCGTTCAACCTCGGGCTCCTTGAACCCGTAGTAGATCGGTGGTACCGCAGCCACCGCGGTTGCGCCCGCTTCTTGCGCGTGCTGAGAGAGCTGGACGACCGACCGCGTCGACGCGCCTCCCACGTGGACGATCACCGGAATGCGGCCGTTCACCTCATCGATCACCACTTCCGCAACCCGCTTGCGCTCCTCCACACTCATCAGTGGGCCCGAACCGTACGTGCCGCAGGGATAGAATCCCTGTACTTTTTCCACCAGATATGAGACGATCTCGCGCTGTGCGGTTTCGTCGAACTCCCCGTTCTTGTCGAACGCCGTTAGAAGCGGAGGAATCACCCCCGTAATCTTCAATGCCACCTGAAACACACCTCCAATCGGTTGGTTCTTTCTATGTCGAGTACTCTCCTTGCCGGGCGACCATTACGTGCACCAGAGTACGCGGGGAGCCAAGGAACTCCAAAGCACTAGCCCACCCCTTCCGAAGCGAGTTCCGCCAGATTCAGGTTCTCCAACCTCTGACGGGTCGGGACTCCACTCTGAATATCCCAACCTCGTTCGTCGTAGTAGTCGTCAAGGATCCGTGCGACATCGTCCCTGGTGAGGACCTTGGTTTCGTAGTAATCTCGCATCTCGATACGACCCTCCGGAGTCTCCATTGGACGGAACCAGACCTCCGGCGGCCGGTCATCGGCGCGCGTGAACCCTTCCCGAATGTTGACAACCTTGGCCACGTTGCTGATCCGCTCTCCGTGTTGCACCAGGTCTCCGGCGGAGAGATCGTCTCCCGTTGCCGCGTTGTAGAGTTCGGCCATGTCGTCCGCGAAGATGAGGGCCTGGTAGGTGTAGATTGTACACAGCCCCAGTGCATTCTTGACCCGCATCAGGTCCTCCGCGTAACGGGTGTAGCGCCCGACGTTGAACTTTCCGCTGTAGGGGACCTCGGTGAAGATCCGCTCCACCGTTCCTTTGGGAAGCCCCCAGTGCTCGACCTGCTCACGAATCTCTTCGATCGTCTTGTTGCGGCTGTTGGTGCGGGTGTGGGAGCCGCCGTGATGCGGGCGCGGCCGCGTGAAGAACGTCATCATCAACGGATGAAACTTCGACGGCCTGGCGTCATAGATGAAATCCACCCCCTTACAGATTCCGGCGTACCAATACTCCTGTGGATCCAGGCCGAATTCCTTCTTCAGCCGTATCCAGCCGTCGGCAAGAACATCCCCGAATCCTTCGCGGACGGCCGTCATGCGAAACAGCTGCTGATAGGTCGGGTAATCGCGGTGAAGCTCAAATCCGCCGGTGTCTGCCTTGGTCAGCCGCCCTCGTTCGAACGAGCGTGTGACGAAATCGATCAGTCGCGCCGTGGTGTAGTAGTCGATGCCGGTCAAGGAGTTGGCCTCTGTCACGAGGTGGATCATCTTGCGATCGTCCTCGATGCCGAGGAGTTGACCGGACGTGGCGCTCTTGCTGTACGGGGACCCCAGGCCCGGCTCGCCGACGAATTCGCCGTCCGGGATGACCCAGCGCAGCCGACAGCTCAACGGGCAGCTGGCGCAGGCGATGACGCGATTGAGCGTCTCGAGCCGCTTCTCCTCGCCGTAGAGCTCGTCCCAGCGCTCCTTGGGCCAGATCCCTGGGTTCTGCGTGTGCTTGAACGTGGACCAACCGGCAGCGAGCCCGAGTTTGATCCAATGCGCCCGTCGCGGCCAGTTCACGGCCCGCTCCAAAAGCTCGTCGGAGAGACGAGTAAACGCAGTCGGGTCGGCCACGCGGATGCCTCCCGTGCCGTGCGCCGCGATGGCCTTGACGCGCTTTGCACCCAGGATCGCTCCCAATCCTCCTCGCCCCAGGGAGTTCGTCCGATCAACGATGGCCAGGGCACTCCGAACGCGGTTCTCTCCTGCTGTCCCAATGGCAAGAACTCCCGTATCGTCGCCGAATCGGCGGACCAGCTCGACGGAGGTCTCCTCGATTCCCTTCCCCCAGAACTGGGACGCATCGTCGATGGTCGCGGCACCGTTCGTCACGTGGATCGTCACCGGTTTTTCGGCCTGTCCCAGGATCACGAGATGATCGCAGTGAGCCTGCTTGAGTCCGATGCCGAAGTAGCGCCCCCCTCCTGTACACGACCCGACATAAGACCTCTCATCTTCCGATGCGATCGTGGGAAACTTGGTGATCGCGGTGATCTTTGGCGAACCCAACGTGCGGGTGCCCACGAGAACTCCCGGGTTGATGGCCACGACGTTCTCCGGTGCAAACGGATCGACCTTTGGGGGAAGGTGCTCTGCCACCAATGCCCACCCGTAACCAGAGCCCCCAAGATACGGAGAGATCGTCTCCGGCGTCACGTCTTCCCGCCAGCATTTGCCTTTCGTCAAATCGACGTAGTAGAC
>CAZOUO010000231.1:0-3506 GCA_964582975.1 uncultured Thermotogae bacterium
ATTGGCGAGTGCGTGAGAACAGCAACATGACTTATTCGCTTCAGGGACTGAACACGCACATCACCGACAAGATCATCTCCCGGTATTGGCTGACCAAGATTTACCCCCAGGAGATCTGCGAGAGACACGAAAACGGAGATTTTCATATTCACGATTTGGGAACCCTGGGCGCCTATTGTGTAGGTTGGGATTTACGTGGCCTGCTGTTGCGCGGGTTTTGTGGGGTGCGTGGGAAGATCGAAGCCCGGCCGGCCAAGCACTTCCGTGTGGCCTTGTTGCAAATAGTGAACTTTCTGTACACCCTCCAGGGTGAATCGGCCGGCGCACAGGCCTTCTCTAATGTTGACACGTATCTTGCTCCGTTTATCCGGTCAGACGCCCTCTCCTATGAGGAGGTAAAACAGCACCTCCAGGAGTTTTTGTACAACATGAACGTTCCGACACGAGTCGGGTTCCAGACGCCATTTACTAACGTCACACTCGACCTCAAGGTTCCAAGCTACATCCGCAACGATCCCGTTATTGTTGGAGGAAAGCTGCTGGAGTCGGTATACGGTGACTATCAATACGAGATGGATCTGTTCAACCGCGCGTTTGCTGAAGTGATGATCGCGGGAGACATGGGCGAGCGACCGTTCACGTTTCCCATCCCCACGTACAACATCACGGAGGATTTCGATTGGGAAAACGAGGCTTTGGCCCCGATTTGGGAGATGACGGCCAAATACGGCATTCCCTATTTCTCCAACTTCATCGGAAGCGACATGAGCCCCGAAGATGCCCGCAGCATGTGCTGCCGCCTGCGGATCGACAATCGCGAACTGAAAAAGCGGGGAGGCGGGTTGTTCGGGTCCAATCCGCTGACCGGTTCGGTTGGTGTGGTGACGATCAACCTGCCTCGGCTTGGTTACTTGTCAAAAACCGAGAAGGAGTTCTTCGGTCATTTGGGGGGGTTGATGGAGCTTGCAAAAGAATCGCTCGCCATCAAGAGAAAGGCGCTGGAGAATCTCACAGAACGCGGCCTCTATCCCTATTCGAAGTTCTATCTGCAGGGGATCAAGGACAGCGCGGGCGGCTACTGGAAGAACCACTTTTCCACGATCGGGCTGATCGGGATGAACGAGGCCCTGCTAAACCTGTTTGGGGTCACTATTGCCGAACCGGATGGCCAAGCCTTCGCCGTGAAGGTGCTTGACTTTATGCGGACGCGGCTGAGCGAATTTCAAGCGGAGTCCGGAGAAATTTTCAACCTGGAGGCGACGCCGGCTGAAGGTGCAAGCTATCGGTTGGCCAAAAGAGACCTGGAACGCTATCCCGATATTCGCATCCACAACCTGGAGCAATACGGAGGCAGCACGCCCTATTACACGAACTCGACGCATCCTCCGGTTGGGTTGGCGGAGGATCTGTTCGAAGCGCTGCATCTTCAGGATCCTTTGCAGACTCGCTACACAGGTGGGACGGTCTTCCACGCTTTTCTGGGAGAGCGGATGCCTTCTCCGCAGGCCACCAAGCGGCTGGTGCGCAAGATCGCCACGAACTTTCATTTGCCCTATTACACAGTTACGCCGACGTTTTCGATTTGTCCAGAGCACGGCTACGTCGCTGGCGAACACGCCAATTGTCCGGTGTGTGGACAGCAGGCCGAGGTCTACTCGCGTATCGTTGGCTACTTGCGCCCGATCGAGCAGTGGAACGACGGCAAGCGCGCCGAATTCGCTGACCGCGCAGTCTACAACCGGGAAGCGATTGCCCCTGTGTAGGGTAGAAAGAAGCAGGATGCCTCAACCTGCAACGTAGTTGTGCGAGAAGTCCGCTCGCGAGGAATTTTGCGTTGAATCATGAAGATAGCTTCCGTTTCGCCAACAACTCTGATCGATTACCCAGACCGGGTGGCAGCGCTGGTCTACACGGCCGGATGCAATTATCGTTGTCCGTTTTGCCACAATGCCGAGCTCGTTCTGCCCGAAAAGATTCGAAAACTTCCGTTCATTTCGGAGGAAGAGGTTTTCAAGCTCTTCAAGGAACAGCAGGGTTTTCTCGATGGCGTAGTCATTACCGGTGGAGAACCGGCGATTCAGCCAGATCTTGCTCGATTCATCGGACGGGCAAAGAAGCTTAACTACCTTGTTAAGCTCGACACCAATGGTTCACGACCGGAGGTACTCGAGCAGTTACTTGAGGCACAGCTTCTTAATTACGTGGCGATGGATCTCAAGGGTCCCCCAGCGCGGTATGACGAGCTGGCCGGAGTCCGTGTTGATCTTGATGCAATCGAGCAATCGATTCGCCTGATCATGGAGCAGGCGCCCGACTACGAGTTCCGGACCACCGTCGCGCCGACAATGACCCTTCGAGATATTGAAGCGACAGCTGCGCTTGTCTCCGGGGCAAAGCGATACATCCTACAACGGTTTGTCGCACCTCACGAAAAGGATCTCGTTGACCCAAGCTGGAGGGGGAAGGTTGCCCTTTCGGAAGGCGAACTTCACACCTTGTGGGAGGCCATCAAGGACAACTTCTCTGAGGGTGAGGTGCGGTAGTGTTTCTTTCCGTGAATCCGTCGTTTAGCCTATCTTGTTCGTTTCTTCCTGAATCCGCTTCCAGGCGGAAGCCACGTGGTGGAACTCGGTATGAGTCTGGCCGATGCAGAGCCGAAGCGTGAGTCGATCGTTCAGGCGCGTGTGGGTCAAGTAGAGGTCACCGCTCTGGTTCAAGCTGTCCAACAATCTCTGGTTGAGGGCATCTCCTCCCTTGTGGCGGAAACAGACCAGGTTCAAAAGTGCCGGTGCTGCCAGTTCGAACCGGTCGTCCTCTTGAACCCATGAGGCAAACTCTTGAGCCAACTTCACGTGGCGACGGATGTGGAAGCATAGGCCCTCCACCCCGTAGTGGCGAATGACAAACCAGAGCTTGAGTGCTCGGAAACGCCGGCCAAGGGGGATTTGCCAATCCCGATAGTCGATGACGGCGCCTGACTCAGTGGCTTTGTTACGCAAGTATTCGGGCAGCACACTCAGGGTCTTGATCAGAGTTGCCCGATCGGCCACGTAGAAGCAGTCACAATCGAAATTGGTGAACATCCACTTGTGGGGATTAAAGCAGTAGCTGTCGGCCAACGCCATTCCGTCGTGAATGAATCGAAACTCTGGGCAAAGAGTAGCCGTGCCGGACATCGCTGCGTCCACGTGGAGCCAGAGGCCCTCCTGGCGACAGATCTGACCGATCCTAGGCAGTGGATCGATGGCGTTCGAGGAAGTCGTCCCCACGGTGGCGCAGACGAAGAAGGGAACCAAGCCAGCCTGGCGATCGTTGTTCATTTGCTGAGCCAGGTCATCCGGACACATAGCAAATTGGTCGTCGACTTTGATGAAGTGGAGGTTCTCCCGCCCGAGGCCCGCGATCTTCACCGCTTTCTCGACGGACGAGTGCACCTGGGTGGAGGTATAGGTGACGAGGCGGCCATTGCAGCCGTGCTCGTTGCTCAAAAAGGCGGTGGTACGCTC
>CAZOUO010000232.1:0-3453 GCA_964582975.1 uncultured Thermotogae bacterium
GGATAGATCGATCAAAGACAAGATTTTCTGGGCCATCTTCCGCATCAGTCGGTATTACGCCTGGCTAGTCCTAACCTTTGTTCTTGTTCTTACTGCTGTTGCGATCTACTACGTGCGCGAGCTTCCGATTCGTAGTTCCTACTTTGATTTGCTGCCTCAAGACGATCCACTGATTGATGAGTACCGCAGTAGTGAAGAATACCTTGCCCAGACAGACTACCTCGCTCTTCTACTGACGCTAGTTGACGCAGAAGACAAGACGCAACAGGAGCGGGAACGCCTACTCCTCGGAGCAGCAGAAGTGATCGCGGAGGTTTTAAGAGAAGACCCCGAATTTACCGAAGCCACCTACCTCCTTGACCCATCGCCAAAGATTCCAGATCAGTATCTCCTTCTCTATACGCTAGATGCAGAGCAGCTTGCCCGTATCGAGTCGAGTGTTGCTCTAGCGCGCCAGTCAATTGCTGGTGGCGCGCTCTCACTCCTTCCCACTACCGGCGACCTCAGTGACGTGTATCGACAAGTGGGAGAAACGATTGGGCAAGCCCTGTCCGACGGTTTGAGTACCGAAGGGTCCCCGAGTGCGATGGCCATCGAGGCAAGCCTTGCAGAGATGACCGCGTTCAACGAAGCCGTCCTTGGTGCCGTTGATGGCATCGAAACCCTGCCGTCTGTGACGGAGGCCGTGCTGGCTCTGTCTGAGATTTTCACCCCAGCTGAAGGGAGGGTCTCCCGGACTCCAGAAGGTGTCTTCTCGCGTGACCGTACAAGGCTCTTGATGAGCGTTCGGCCGTGCTGTCCCTCTCAACAAGGAGTCGCCTATTGCACCAACGTGATGGAGGCTCTCGACGCCAACTTGGCTCTAGTCGACTTGACCGAGTTGGGAGTGCGGATTGGGGTTACGGGAACGTACGCGTACAGCGCTGAGACCAACGCCGTGATCAACGCGAATATGCGGCGGACGACGATCATTGCGTCGGTGGGCGTGCTCTTGATCTTCTATCTTGCTTTTGGATCCATCTTTTACAGCGTCATCGCTGTGATTCCTCTTCTGATTAGCCTGGTGTTGACAATGGCTTGGGCGAAGTTTGCCGTAGGGGGGTTCAATCTAATCACTTCGTTCCTTCCAGCGCTGGTCCTTGGGTTAGGGATTGACTATGGCATCCACTTCATCTCCCGCTATGCCGAGGAGAGGTCCAAAGGGCGTCCCCTAAATCGGGCGCTTTGTACTGCGGTGCTGCGAAAAGGCGAGGCCTCGTTCTTGGCTGCCGCGACCACGGCGCTTGTCTTCCTCGGCCTCCTTTCTGCTCGCTCACGCGCTCTGTTTGAGATGGGAGCGATTACCGCGGTCGGGGTGCTCCTCGCCTTTCTGGCCACGATATTCCTCCTACCCGCTCTAATTACTCTGGCGCACTTTTTGTTTCGCTTTCGCCACAGAGAGCGGGTGGCAAACTACACTCCGCACCTATCCCCATTCTTTCGTTTTGTGACCGAGAAGGGTAGGGTAATCTTCGCCATCGTTCTTATTTTGACCTTCTTCGTCGCATTTCAGGCGGCTCGCATATCGTTCGTCTTCTCAAGCGCTGATCTGGTTCCGCACGTGGCAAGTCAGGACGTGCTCAATGAGATCCTCACTCACTTTGGTGCCAGCAAAACCCGGATTGGGAATTATTTTACCTTCTTCGCCTCTTCAGAGGAGCAGCTTGCAGAAATAGTCGAACACCTCAAGCAAAACGATCTAGTGGAGGAAGTACAGTCTCCCCAAGATCTTCTTCCGGTCAACCTCTCCGACCAACAACGAATCTTAAACAGCCTGAATATTGCGTCTTACATTGAGCAACTCGATCTTTTTGATCGGAGCTTGGCCGGCCGTGCTTCGGCACTTGCTCAAATCCGCAACTTGCTCACGCAGTTCGGCCTCTTGCAGTACGGCGCTGCGTTGAATGGTGAAGTGGAAATTTCCCTTGCCACTATGGAGATCCAGCAGCAGTTGCGAGCGATTCAGAGTGAGGTGAAGCGTCTTGATGTCAACACTGCGCACGCGTGGATTGTTGATCTTCAAGAGGCTCTCCTGAACCTCGATCGTAACCTCCTGCAAATCCGTGAGCTTCCTCCTCTCAATGCCCTATTGAGGGATATTCTCCAAGGTGTTCCAGAGGGGATACGCTCCAGTTACCTCACCTCCGCCGGGGAGTACGTGATTCAGGCGCGGGTGAAGCAAGAGATCTATGAACGGGACAATCTTCGAGAGTTTGATGCTTTTGCGACCTCAATTTCCGACAAGTACTTCGGTATACCTCTTGTGGGCAAGCAATTGGAAGACTACATGAAGCGGGATTTCTTCGTCTCCACGCTCATAGCCGCAGCCTTGATCATCTTCATTCTGTGGGGCACATTGAGGGGGGGAATTCGGGCCCTGCTTGCTGCTACGCCGCTTATCCTTGGTTATGTATGGATGCTTGGCGGGATGAAGCTTTTGCAGATTGACTTCAATTTCATCAATATCACAATCTCGCCTCTTCTAATTGGGATTGGCGTAGACAACGGAATTCATATCCTCCACCGTTACGCAGAGGAGAGAGCAATCAATTCGGAGGGGGCAATCGAGCGGGGCGGAAGGTTGACGGCGGTCGCGGTGATCGTCACTTCTTTGACGACGATGCTTGTCTTCGGGAGCCTTTTGCTGGCTCGCACACCGGGCTTGCGCCTGTTGGGGACATCCGCACTACTTGGGATCGGGTTTGCTCTTGTATTCAGTCTCCTCTTTCTCCCAGCGGCCATCCGAGTGGAGGGAGGGAAAAGGGTATAATGGTTGGTGGTGAGTTTGACCCTCCTGTGAGGTTCATCCAAGGAAGGGAAGTGACTTAGAATGATAGGATACATTGGAATTGGGGTCAGCCTTGTGGCGGCCGGTGCGCTTGGCTATCTCGTGGGCAGCATTTTTCGGAAAAAGCGGGTGGAAGAACTCCTGGCCGTGGCACAAGAAGAAGCCGAGCAGTTGAAAAAAGAGAAACTTCTCGAAGCACGTCAGCAGATTCAGGAGCTTCGCGAGGAGCTTGAAGAGCGTTCCAAGCGGCGCGAAGAGGAGTTGGCTCGAACGGAGGAGAGGATCCTTCGGCGAGAGGACCGTCTCGGAAAAAAATCGAACTACTTAGAAAGAATAGAGGATTCGCTACGTAAAGATGAAGAGGCGTTGGAGCAATTGAAAGCGACTGGAGCCAGCCTGATTGCTGAGGGTAAGGCCCAGCTGGAAAGGATTGCTGGGTGGAGCCAGCAGCAGGCGCAGGAACACCTGATGAGGCTGGTTGAGGCTGAATCGCAGCGGTTCTTCTCGCGCAAGGTGGAGGAGGTAGAACGGCGGGCGAAGGAGGAGGCGGAGCATCGCGCGGCACGGGTGGTGGCCACACCTGTCCAGCGATACGCCGCTGAGTATCTCGATGAAAACGTGGTGAG
>CAZOUO010000233.1:0-3440 GCA_964582975.1 uncultured Thermotogae bacterium
ATCATATCCGACTATTTCATACGCATAGAGACCTTCACCGAATAGTCCTAGCCCAACACCGGGCGTCCCGCGAATGACGTGAGCGAGGTATAGCTTCGCGGCAAAATGCAGGGTGAGTTCATTGGCCGCGCGCACTGCTTCCATTGAGGGCTCGCTGAAATCTGTTGGACACAGGATCTTCTTAAAGGGTAGCATTCTTCACCTCCTTGTGGGTTCCACCATGAAGACTGCGCTTTTGTCTTCAATTGCCGCTGGAGTCTGTCTTTATTAACCACAGTTGGTGGTCTCGTTGCTCTTTGACCGTGAATTTGTAACCGATGAGGACGTAGCCTCCGTCTCGTGTCTGCTGGAGGAAACGCCCACGGTCCCAGTACGGTGTCCCATACATCCTGTCCCACTGCCTATTTCCGGTAGCATCGGTTTTGATCAGCCAGAAGTCGTAGGACTGCTCAGCGGTGAAGGAAGCTGTACTGCCAAGAAGAATGTATCCCCCATCTTGTGTCTGTTGCACACACCGGCTCCAGTCATTCCCGTTACCGCCGAAGGTCTTCTCCCATTGTTTGACTCCATTGGCGTTCGTTTTGATCAGCCAGATGTCTGCTCCCCCTGACCCCTTCGATTTGGTCCACCCGACTAGGATGTACCCGCCGTCCTGGGTTTGCTCCACCCACCGACCAACGTCCTCCTGCCTTCCTCCATAAGTCTTTTCCCACAACTTGTTTCCACTAGCATCGGCCTTGATCAGCCAAACATCCGATTCGCCTTCGCCTTTCGATTTGGTGTGCCCAACAACGATGTAGCCCCCGTCGCGGGTTTGCTGGACGGAATACCCCGCATCCCACCGATTGCCTCCGAAGGTCCTTTCCCACTCTTTGATACCAGTGGAGTTGGTCTTGATGAGCCAGACGTCGGCACGTCCAGCGCCTTTCGATTGAGTATGCCCAACGAGGATGTACCCGCCGTCGGTTGTCTGTTGGACAGAGCAACCTAGGTCCACTTCAGCGCCGCCAAAGACCCGTGCCCATTTCTTGATGCCAGTGGCATCGGTCTTGATGAGCCAGACGTCGGCTTTCCCCGCGCCGAAAGAGAACGTGCTCCCTACAAGGATGTAGCCACCATCCCTTGTCTGCTTGACGCCCCGGCCCCAGTCATCCATAGTGCCGCCAAAGGTTTGGTCCCACTCCATCTCACCGGCACTGTTCGTCTTGATCAGCCAGAAATCCGTTTGGCCGGCACCTTTCGACATCGTAACTCCAAGAAGGATGTACCCACCGTCCACGGTCTGCTGGACGGAGTACCCCTTGTCGATGTACGTGCCACCAAAGCTTGCTTCCCAAGCTGCGGGTTGCCCGGAAGCTGCGACGACCAAGACAACGCCCAGTGCCTGAAACGAAATCGCAACTACTACCAGCCTCGTCCAAGTCCTCATTTCGAGCCTCCTTTCTCCGCACGCTGTCCGCTACTTTTCAATTTGCTCACTTGTTTTGCGCTGTCAGACTTCTAGACTTGCCGCGCCTTCTCCGGCAGTTCGATCGCCAAATTATTAAGAAACAAGGCGATCTGCTCGGCAATGTATCCCCTGTTGAGCGAATAAAAACGGTTTTGCGCCTCCTGGCGCACAGTTACTAACCCGTGCATCCGCAGTAGTTGGAGGTGACGCGACACGGTGGTCGAGGTCACACTGAGCTGCGAGCTGAGCTCATCGACGGAGATCTCCCCCTTTTCAGCCAGCACTTGAAGGATTCGAACCCGCGATCGCGCGGACAGCATCTTGAAGAAAGCCGCATGAGTTATTGACATTTCTCCTCCTTTTGCGTCTTGACTCAACCTCTTGACAAACCCATCTGCCTGAGTATAATGCTTGCTGCGCAATAAGTCAAGTGTAAAGATGCGAAACTAGAAAACTGCGCAAGGAGAATAAGATGGCCGACAACACTACCCGGCGAAGTACAACCAAGGCGATCGGTCTCGGCATCATCGTTGTTGCAGCCATCGGAGTAGCGTTCGTGATCGGGGCGTTTGCGGTTGGACCAAACCGCGCCAAAGCCGGGGGAGGATATCTTCCCTCTGTAGTGCTGAACATGCCCGTTGGACATCTCCCCGCGAGAACCGCCGATGGGAATGTGTTGACTCTGCTAGTGAGGATTGCAGAGACGCCTGAGGCAAGGAAAGCTGGCCTGGCTAACGTTGGGATCAAAGCTCTAGACGCTACGGTGCTTCTTTACGCTCAGCCCAAGATTACGACTGGTCGCGTAACATACTCCATGAGCGGTATTCGCGCTCCTCTTGAGCTGGCTGTCATTGGGGAGTTAGGAAACATCGTTGCAATCAAGAAGGTCGAAGCGAACGCCAAGTCAATTGCCATCACCGAAAGGCACCGGTACATGCTTGCAGGCAAGGGGGGTGTGCTGGGCAAACTCGGCATCGTTAAAGGGGTGAGCGTGAGCCCTGTTGACATCAAGAGGATCAGCTAACGGCCGAGGCCGTTGGTGAATGGAAGGTGGCCGTGAATACAAAGCGACCGTGCGAGGGGGAAACAATGACAGTGTTTAGGTGTCCGGCCTGCGATGCGCCGAACAGTTCAGTCCAAGAAGATGTCTGGCTCTCCAAACGCCTGCGATGCGATGCCTGCGGCGTGCTGATGGAGATCATCACCGAGCACCCGCTAGTAGCCGAGTGGGTTCCCGAGAACTGGTCGTATCCCGACTGGATACTTCAGGACTGGACCTACGAGGAAGTAGTGGGCGGGTCAGCATCCAGGAGGGTGCAGAGAACAGATGAGTCAAGACCCATTGCGCGCCGAAGAACGAAGCGCAAGAGCACAGCGAAGGAGAGGAGACATGCCTAAGGTTGTTTGCCCAGCCTGTTACAGGCAAACCAACGTCAAAAACGTGGACCTCAAGCTGTTTAGTCTCATAGTCTGTCCAGCGTGTCACTCCCTACTGCAGGTTGCTGGAGAAAGGCCGTTGAAAGTGATGGTTCTCGAACAAGAACGGGAAGGGCATGACCAGGAAACCACAACGGATACGCCAAGCCTAGCGGATTTCTCCCGAGAGATATCCGTGGGGCTGTCGCCATTTTGGCAAAGGAGGTGGAACAGATGCGAGCTCAAACGACAAAGAAGCCTACTAAGAAGACCCCAAAGAAACCGAAGAGCGGTGTAGCAAGTAGCTAGGTTGGAAAGGCAGCCTCTGTGACCACCCAGCCCGTTGAGGGCTCCCCCCAAGCAGAGGCTGCCTATGTACGGACAGCAAGAAATACCAACTTCCAAGCGAAGAATAGGAGGGCCCTGAGATGGTTGAAAGACGTCCTGAGTTGTTGAGATGGTCTTTCCTATTTGAGAGTGGGCTCTCTCGATTAATGGACGATTTTTTCGGTGACTTTGCTGACCTCGGCTTCGATTTCGGTCAACGATACGGCAGGACGGACATTTACGAAAA
>CAZOUO010000234.1:0-3434 GCA_964582975.1 uncultured Thermotogae bacterium
CTGCCCGCTGGAAGTCGAGCGCGATGTTCGCCTTGTCGGCAGAGATGAGCGCCCGCGCCACCCGATCCACGTTTCCTCCAGCAAGATAGTGAGCCTCAAGCTCAGCGATGGAGAGCTTCAGACCCGCCTTCCACGCCGCGATCATGGGAACGATCACCTTGTGGGGATTCACCTTTCGAAGGCGCATTCCAATAAGCGTCATCGGCCCCACCGGTACTCCGGCTGCCAGGGCGGAGATCCACAGGCCCACCGGCACGAAATAAAAGAACAGCCAGATTAGGATCACCGCCAGAATGGGGATGATGTAGACCAGGATATTCATCTTGAGTTTTCCTCCTTTACTTGTCGTACGACCTTTCGGTAGCCCTCGTCCTTGATCACCACGATCGCCGTTCCCTGGGGCAGGAACCCTTCCTCGCAGGTCACGTCCACCCGCTCGCCGGCAAAATCTCCTGCCCCTACTGGGTGGAGGTCGGTTGCTGCAGCACCCTGCCGACCAACCCACGGGCTCTCCACGGTCTCTGTTTCGCCTTTGTCGAATGCCCGGCCGGTGATCGCCGAGGAGAGGATCACCCCACCGAAGCGCAACCGGCTTTTGGGAAGCTGGGTCAGCAGGACAATCGTTCCCACCACCGCGACGACGAGTCCTCCGGACACGGCCGCCACGGCCTGTACCACCTGATCCGGCCGGGTGAACGGCCCCACCATCGCGGTGTAGAAGCCAAGCCCGACCAGCACCAACCCTGCGAGCCCAGCCACGCCGAAGTCTACCGCGGTGAACACGAACACCTCGAGCAGGATTGCCACCAAACCGCCGAGGAAGAAGACGATCGACTCCCAGCCGGCAAGGCCGACGAAGACGTGCGCCCAGAAGAAGACGCCGAGGCAAGCGATCCCGAGGATCCCGGGAATCCCGAAGCCGGGGACGAGCATCTCGACGATCACTCCCAGGATCCCCAGCGTGATTAAGAGTGCAGCCAACCACGTCTCGGTGAGCACATCCACTGCTGTATCGATCCATCGCGGGGCAAACGGAACGATCACGGCGCCGGAAAGGCCTTCGGCCTGCAACAGCTCCTCAAGGCTTGCGACCACGCCATCGGACACACCCCACGTTGTAGCTTCCTCAGCGGTGAGGGTGAGGAGCTTTCCCGCTTCGACCAAGCCTTCAATTACGACGTCCGGATCGACCATCGCTTCGGCCACCTCAGGCGGCCGGCCGCGCGCCTCCGCTGTGGCGCGAAACAGCGTTCGCGTCGCCGAGATGACCTTCTCTGAGGCTGGTTGGCCCGTCCCCAGTTTCACCGGCGTAGCGGCACCCATTACCCCAGCGGGATCGAAGTAGATGCGTTCGCATGCCAGGGCAAGAAGGGCACCGGCGGAAAACGCCTCCCGATGGACGTAGGCGAAGGTAGTAACCTCTGAATCTAGGATGACAGTCCGGGCGGCGACGGCGGCGTCGAGATAGCCACCCGGAGTCGCCAACTCGATCACCGCCGCATCCGCACCAGATTGGGAGACTTCAGAAAGGCCCTTTCGCAGGTAGGAGACCGTCCCCCGGCCGATCTCGCCGTCGATTTTGAGCAGCCACACTTGAGGGGCCTCTTGGGCCACGCCAACGACAGTAACAGCTAGCGCCAAGACCAAGAATGTAACAACGATTCTCATGGTCGCAGTCTAGACTGTCATTGCTAGGTCGGTCAAGTCTATTAATGGGCAAGCCAGAAGCGACGGTCTCTGGTTGGAGTCACGCTGCTTCGAGGGGAAATCTACCCGCTATAGCGTTAAGATTCGTATTTAAGGGATGAGCGAATTCAAAAGGGAGTAGAGCCGATGGGACGAGAAGAACGCAGAATGCGAGAACGAATCAAACGTCAGCTTGCCAGAAGGCTCGGCCGAGATCCGACGCAGGAAGAAATCGAAACAGCGCTGGAGCAACTGCAGCTAACTCAGCAAAAAGAAGGCCGGAAACCCCAAGGCCCCAAGCCAAAGCCGCGACCATTCGCGTGGAAGCAGTGAAGACCGAAGCGGTGTGCTTGTGAGCAAGTCGTTCCGGCAGTCTGAAAAGAAAGATTTCGGAAACAACTCTCTCAGCTCCTTTGTGCGCTAGGCCGTTGGCTTCCTCGGTTTGTAGAAAGGGTACTTCGGCTCACCCTCTCAGATGGAGACTGCGCAAGCCCTTGGCGGCTGTTCTGGCTTAATAGGAGGAACCCATTACGGCAACAGGAGGCTTCTTTTGTTGCTTTTTTCTCCGCGCCACAGAAGGGCTACCCTATAATATACCTCGTTAGTTTTCCTCTAGGCCCTTGAGATCTTTAGCTGGGTACTTCACGGTTTTCTCTTTGTAGCCACCGAACTGAAATGTGAGCCTTAGATAACCACTATCTGGCCGAGGATCAGATGAGCCAGGTGTGTATAGGACAATGAGGCCCCCAGGTAAAAGGGGGGCTGGTAGGTCACTTATGGATGCTACACCGTTGCGTGAACCGAGCACTGGGTAGAGGGATTGCCATTCCCACTTCGCCCTGGAATCTGTTTTTTTATCTTTCAGCCAATCGATCTTTCTTAGGGAGCCGGCCAATACCCCTGGGTTGCTGACACAAACGACATACGGACAGCCTTTCCGGTCACTTGGACTGGTTAGACCTATGGATCCAACGTGAACCAATACATCCGGGTTCTCTCTCCTCAACCTGGAGTATTGGGTTGTCCATAGTAGGCAGAAACTGAACAGTGCCATAAGCCCGGGAAAAAGAACCTTCGACGGGTCCAGTAGCCATATACTGATGGCTGTTCCAATCGCAGCTAACGCAATCCCTATCCAATACAGTTTCGTATACATGGAAACCACCGCAATCGGATCTTTATTACTAGACTTCCGTATCAATATCGAACGCTGTCTTCTCAGCATCGCTTTGTAGGAAACCGATCTCGCGATTTTCTGAAGCGTCTATACCCAGTTTGCACAGCTCGCTCTTATCACCGCACGAGTACTGACGGCCAGAGGAATCGAATAGTAGGTTGCTCACGTGGACTGCACCTTCGTCATCCTGATGACAAATCCAGAGGATGCCATTATCGCCTTTGATCGCAAACACAGGGACGACCTTTGCGATCGAGTGTGCCGCAATGTACATGTAGGTCTTCTTCCCTTCATACTGGGGATCATCCGCCAATACTCGCATGAACTGTGACATTTCATCTCCTTCTTAAAAATTAAAATGTCTTTTAACTCATATTCTACTACAAATTAGCGCGAAAAACAAGAGGGGAACACCATTCTTCGTCTTGTAATCTTTTTGACTTTTTAGGATGCCTGATGGGACTCCGCGCGAATCGGACAGAGTTCCTTACAAAACTTCTTTCCTGTGCCCTCTCTCTAGGGTATCGAGTTTCGTAGTACTGTTTACAGGTGGCAGGTTGAGGCAGGAGGA
>CAZOUO010000235.1:0-3404 GCA_964582975.1 uncultured Thermotogae bacterium
CACCACCAAGGGGCAGCCCTCCAATATGCCGATGTTGAGGCAGATGCTCAAGCTTGGTTGCACTCTGATCGATTACGAGAAGGTGACCGACGAGAACGGTCGACGCCTGATCTTCTTTGGCCGCTACGCCGGCCTTGCCGGCATGTTCGATACCTTATGGGCCCTCGGGAAGCGCTTTACTTGGGAAGGGATTTCCACTCCGTTTGAAGCTGTTGATCGTGCACTTGAATACGCGAACCTTGCAGCTGCAAAGGAAGCAATCCGGATTGTGGGTAAGCGAATTAAGGATGAAGGGTTGCCCCAGGCGATCGTCCCACTTGTTATAGGACTTGTTGGATACGGAAACGTTTCCCGCGGGGCTCAAGAGATTCTTGACCTTCTACCAGTACAAGCGCTCACGCCGAAAGAGCTCCCCTTGATCAGCAAAAGGGTGGCGGCTTCGCGAAACGTGTGCTACAAGGTCGTGTTCAAAGAAGAAGATACCGTTGAGCCGATAGACCCAGGAGGGCGGTTTGATCTGCGAGAGTACTACGAGCACCCCGAGCGCTACCGCAGCACCTTCGAACGCTATCTCCCTTACCTAAGCGTTCTTGTCAACGCCATCTACTGGAAGCCGATCTATCCGCGATTGCTCACCAAGGAAACGGTCATGCGGCTATTCGCGGAGGGTCAGCCTAGTCTGCGTCTGATCGGAGACATTAGCTGCGACGTAGAGGGCGCAATCGAGTGCACGGTCAAGACGACTGAGTCGGACGATCCTGTCTACGTTTACGATCCTGCCACCGATCGTGCCATCACAGGGGTGGCTGGAAACGGCCCAGTAATCTTGGCGGTGGATATTCTCCCAAGCGAGCTGCCCCGCGAGGCCTCCACATACTTCAGTGGAGTCCTGAAGACCTATGTTCCCCCAATCGCTCGGGCCGATTTCTTACGTGACTTTGACACATGCCAGTTGTCCGCGCCGATCAAGAGAGCGGTGATCTCCTATCGGGGTGAACTCACTCCAACGTATCGATACATCGAAGAGCATTTGGAGAGAATCCCCTAACAGGACTAGAAGCAAGACGAAAGGAGTTGCAAACGTGAAACAAATTCTCGTGCTCGGTGCCGGGCTTGTCGCGAGGCCGTTGGTCCGTTATCTGCTTGAGCAAGATGGGTTTGAGGTCAAGGTGGCAAGCCGTACGTTAAGCAAAGCGCAGCAACTCATCGGCGAGGCGAAAAACGGATCGGCGGAGCAACTCAATGTGAACGATACAGCCACCTTGGAACACCTCGTCAGCAAGGCGGATCTGGCGATTAGCCTTCTTCCTTATACGTATCATCCGCTTATCGCGCGATTGTGCGTGAAACATTGCAGGCCCATGGTCACCACCTCCTACGCGAAAGACGAGATGAGGGCCCTCGATTCAAGTGCAAAGAAGGCCGGCAGCATCCTCCTAAATGAGATCGGTGTGGATCCGGGGATTGACCACATGTCGGCGATGCAGGTCATCCGCCGGATCAAGAAAAGCGATGGTGAGCTCGTGAGCTTCTCCTCCTATTGTGGAGGGCTTCCTGCACCAGAGGCCAACGATAACCCGTTCGGTTACAAGTTCTCCTGGAGCCCGCAGGGAGTGCTCCTCGCCGGTAAGAACCCAGCCCGCTATCTCAAAGATGGCAAGATCGTAAATGTCCCCGGCGATGAGCTGTTTGCTCACCACTGGCCGGTAGAGATCGAAGGCTTTGGCACCCTAGAGGGATACCCCAATCGGGACTCCCTCTCCTACATCGAGACCTACGAGATTCCCTCCGTCAGAAGCATGTTCCGTGGGACGCTCCGCTATCCAGGCTGGTGCGAGACGATGAAAAAAGTCGCCGAACTGGGGCTACTCGATGAGAGTGCTCGCGATGATCTAGCTGACCTTACATTTCGGAAGCTTACTGCCAAACTGGCAGGAGGGTCTGGTACTACACTCAAGAGAGATCTTGCCGCGTTTCTCAAGATCGATGAAGACTCGAAGGTCATTTCCAATTTAGAGTGGCTTGGCCTGCTGGGCGACGATCCGCTCCCCCAAAAAGCCCAGTCCCTTCTCGACGTCTTAGCCACGCGGATGCATGAGGCCATGCGCTATGCCCCCGGCGAGCGGGACATGCTCATCATGCAGCACGAGTTTATCACCCGGTATCCCGATCGTGCAGAGAAGATCACCGCTACCCTGATCGATTACGGCGTCCCACATGGCGACTCCTCCATGTCCCGGCTTGTGGGACTTCCAGCGGCAATCGCAACAAAGCTGATCCTCCTGGGCTCGATCGACCTTGTCGGCATGCAAATTCCGGTCACTCCTGCGCTCTACGAGCCGATCCTTGCAGAGCTGTCGCAGATGGGTGTTTCATTCACCGAGAAGAACGAGGTGATCGCTCCCTGAGCTGTTCCAAGTCGGTCCTGCAACCGGGGTGTTCCCAAAGAACGAGGATCTCTTCGCTGGATTCCCGGTACCAGTGCGGAAGTCATCGGCCAACTTCTCTAATCCAATAGCAAACTTGGGAACAAACTCGCTTCCCGAGTGTAGTTAAAAAGCTACGACCTACTGATTTGTGCGGGAAACGTATTGGCGGACGGCTTTCCGGTTAATGGGGCGAAAAGATAGATTCTAACGTTCATAGGGAGGTGGCGAGATGCGAAAAGCGGTGCTGCTGGTTGTGGTATCTGTAGGCTTGGCAAGCGGTCTTGCACTGGCGCAGTGCGGTTGTACTGGGGAAGCTACTGGAAGGCCCGCGTGTTATACCGCCTTTTGGTCCAGCGAAGAGGTGCGCTTTAAACTCGTCGTTCCGGCCGATTTTTTCTTCTGCTGCGAAAGTTGTGAGGCGCCCTTGGTCACTGGCTGGCGGGTGGAGACCCTGGAAGGCACGATCATCTACGAGGAAACGTTCACAGACGTTCCCAAAGGTCATTGGTACGTCATGAGTTGGGACCAGAAAGGTGCCTGGTGTATCAAGGTTTCGCCGGGTTTCTACAAGATTGTTGTGCAAACGACCTCAGCCGGCGAATTCGAGAATCATATCCACATCGGTGCGGCGCCCTGTTGCTGTAGAAGGTGCTGTTGTTATCCGCAACCGCGCTCCTGCCCTTGCGGCGTCCCGCTTTGCCAACCGTACGTAAAGGTGCTCCAGCCCACCGCAAGGAGTTGCGCGCCGTGTTGCTCGCTTTCGATCAGCGTACACATGGGTATTAACTGCTGTCCTTAGGATACTTAAGATCTGGTAAAGGAGGTCATTCCACGCTAGAAAAGCGTACGCGTCCTGGAAGTCAGATATTGCCAACCTGAATCGAAAGTCGGCGGCAACCCTCTCAGTTCCGACTTTGACTCAACTTTCGCCACGGCGAGGGATGAGGGTAGCGAAGAGACGATGGGAAGCGGAGA
>CAZOUO010000236.1:0-3375 GCA_964582975.1 uncultured Thermotogae bacterium
TTTCTGAAAGGAGAGGCCAGTCATCAAGGAAGGTGAGAGATTGCGATGAAGAGGTACCGTGTGCTAGCAGTTGGTGTAGTGTTGTTCCTGGCAGTTGTGTTGGCGGCTGCACCTCTGTTCGGGGAAACAAAGTACATCGATCCCCCAGGACTCAGAGGCAATACCGGCCATGAAAAGAATCGCCACACGTACGAGATGGTTGACAAGATTGTTTCGTGCGGGAACTCAGGGAACATAAACATTGTCGATCCGGTCCACATCTGTGGGGGGAGGTAAAGGAGGAAGTAGCAGAAGATGAGATCAAGTCGTTTCTGGAAGCGGACGAGTGTCCAAGTTGAGGGGCCTTGTTCGCTTCATCATTGGTGGGTGAAGGAATAGTCATGAAGAAAAGCTTTGTGTGCCGTTCGGAGGATTTTGTCGATAGCATTACCCGGGGAGGCTACGAGGCTCTGCTACTGGCCAAAGGGAGTGGGCTTGACGTTTTCTCGGAGGCTATACCGCCCAAAGTCGTGTTTTATGTTGATTCGGGAACTGAATGGCCTGGTTTTGAATTCATCTATATCCTGGATGGCCACCTGCGCTATCTCGGGGATGACTCCCCAACGCCCCTTGGTCCCGGCGATTACATCGTTCGCCATCTTGCCAAAGAAAGATCCTATTTTGAGACCGATACGCCAGTGGTTTTGCTACACATATGTTCTCCTGCAGCTTTCGAGCTCATGCGGGAAGAAATCGACGGGTTCTTCGAAATGGCAAGCAAAGTCGAAGCGGATGAGTATCTGGACGGGCACTGCAAGCGTCTGGAGACGGTTGCCCTCAGCGCTGGGGAGAAGTTGGGGTTAAGTGGTGAGCAGCTCGGCAAACTTAGCTACGCTGCGTTCTTTCACGACATCGGGAAATCTAAGGTGCCAAGAAGGATCCTTCAAAAGCCAAAGAAGCTGACCAAGACGGAATGGGGACTCGTTAAAAGGCATGCCACTTGGGGCAAGGAGATACTTGAGACAAAAGACTTCCTCAAGGACGTTGCCGTTGTGGTTGAGCAGACGCACGAACGCGTTGATGGCAAGGGCTATCCGCGGGGCCTAAAAGGTGACGAAATCATGATCGAAGCCAAGATCCTCGCGGCGGTCGATGCGTTTGATGCCATGATAAACGATAGACCCTATCGTAAGGCTCGCAGCGTGGAGAGTGCACTCCAGGAGCTGCAAGAAAACGCGGGATCTCAGTTCGATGAAAAGATTGTTGAGGCAATTACAGCGGCGGTAAAAGAGAGGGACAAGGACACCCCGCAGACTGCTGAATGGATCACTGGGGAGTTCTCCTATCTCAAACTGCGGGAGGCTTTTCTGAAGATCGCAGAAGACATTCTTTTCGAACGGAAAGTTGAGGATATCTTACAGGAAGTTGTCTCAGCCATCGTTTTCTACACCCCACTGAACGAAGCAGTGCTCGTTCTCTTCGAGGAAGCAGTTGGTTTGAAAAGCCGGCGAAGACTCAAGGTTAGCAAGATTGCCTTTTCCAACCAAGACGGCCAAGGTGTATCGACTTTGAGCGGGTCCACTTTGTCCACAACCAAGTTGCGTGAACTCCTTATTGCGGTCCCAAAGATAAGCCGTTCCTACTACGTTTCCCACTCGGAACTATCTGGCAACGGACTTCAAGAACTTATCAGCAGTGCTTTTGAACACAAGGCGGAAGACAATACCCACTTCCTCATCCTTCCTATGTTTGTGGGAGTGGCTCGGCTCATTGGATTACTGATCGCCAACTCCGGAGCTTCTGAGGCGCCTCCTAGTGAAGAAGTACTTGAGCCCGTTGAGATGTTTGTCAACCTGGCAGCACTCGGATTGCAGGAAGCAAGGAGAAAGGATGAACTTGGCAAAACGGTTGCTCTGCTTACGGAAATGGCAATTTCTGACCCTCTGACTGGGCTCTACAACCGACATTACTTAATTGACCTGATTGAGAAGGAGAAAGCACGAGCGGAACGTACCGGCAATCCTATTTCGCTCCTCATGATGGATTTCGTGGATTTCCACAACATAAACACGCGATTTGGCCATCTTGTCGGAGACCGCGTGTTGAAGGAGGCCGCAGAGGCCGTACGGGGAAACGTCCGCAAGAACGATTCAGTCATCCGATACGGTGGTGATGAGTTCTTAGTTTTCATGCCTGATACAAGAGAAAAGAGGGCCCACCAGATTGCCAATCGGATAAAGGAATGTATAAGGGGACATGATTTCGGGATTTCCCCAAGCCTTGCGGTGAGAATAGGTATTGCGACATGGAATCCAGCGACATCTGCAGATTTCTCAAAGGCACTCGATGAAGCCGATCAGTGGCTGTATCAACACGGAAGGGTCCCAGTAGCAAATGCTGTGGTTAACTTGGTGTGCGCAAACACAAAAAGCTAGCAACTTTTCAGGACCAGGTCCAGTGTCTCCTTAGGTGTTGCGTTGTTGCCCAGGCGTTCCGCTCTTTTTTGGTGACGAAAAGCGATAATCATTGCACTTAAATTTCTTTTGAACGCAAGGAAGAGTTCATTGATAGCATCACAAGCGTTCGCCTTTCCTTATCACGTCTAGAACACAACGGATACGATTCCATGGACGCCGAGGAGGACCAGCCCCATGCGGACGGCTGTTCCTAACCCAGAGGCAAGGGAGAACAGAACGGGACGATTTCCTACAAGAGCGAACAGGTAGAGGGAGATTGTGTCTGGGAATCCGGGGATGCTGAGTAGTACGAAGACTGCGAAGACCCCGTAGCGCCGGACAAAACGCTCGCTAACGTCCAACACCCAGCGAATACAACGATGACGCTGGGCATACCGTTGAAACCGCTCGGTCTCCTTCATTCGGTCCCCGAGGAAGAAGATGAGGTAGGAACCCACTGTCTTGCCAGCAACGGCGAAGGCAAAGATCAAGCCGAGTGGTATCCAGGTATATCCAAAGACAGGAATTTCGCTCGGCGTTGGCAGAATCACTGCCGCCCCCACCTCGTAGAGGAAGATCAGTAACAGGGCGCCAAAAGTATGCATGATGGCACTGTATAGCGGCTGCGAAATCACTACAAACCCCAGCGCTCTTAACGTCCTTCAACAAAGAATCCGCTCCGAGACGGTAGTGTGTTAGGCCAGAAGAGCAAAGCTTGACAGCTTCAACAGGATCTTGATTCAGCTAGAGGGGTGTTAGGAGAAAGCATCTAATTCGACAATCCGGTCAGCCCACAGGGATTCAATATCGTAGAACTCTCTCGCCTCGCGCAGGAAAACGTGGATGACGATGTCCCCATAGTCAATGACGACCCATCGCCGCTCGGAGAGTCCCTCACGGTGATGTGCCTTGTAGGGGTATTTCTCCATCAGGTTGGAGA
>CAZOUO010000237.1:0-3348 GCA_964582975.1 uncultured Thermotogae bacterium
GGAATGCCATAGATGTCAAGCGCTACACTATCCGCGAAGTCGGGGTAACTTCAGCCTTATCGACTTACACTTGCTAGGTTGGCACCGTGCATAAAAAAGCCCCGACCCCCTTTTTCACCACCTGGCAAAAGAGATCGAGGCCCACACTGGAGGTACCGCAAGGAGGGCTGTGTCTCCGCCATTATCTCCGTTACTATTCTTCCTACGCTGGATAGCTGCTAGACAATACTCAGTATAACTGCAACGAGAACCTTCGGGCTAAAGTTCTGATATGACAAGACCTTTGGTGTGTCAAGGCGTCAGGGAGATCGCATTTAGGAGGGCACCCACGAGTTAGAGGGGAGCTTAGCACCTCAAAGGGATAATCTCGGAACCATTGAGTGGCCGAGCGCAGAGGCAGTGCGTTCAATGCTCACCACCTTCGAGAGCTAGGCATTCCTCCTTTTACCGATTGAAATTCACGCTTTGACTCCGACTGATTTCAGGGGGGATAAGACAGGTACGGTTGTACCGAGAGGGAAGGCATGTCCTACGTCAAGCAGTCTCTTCCCACATCACTTCGCGGAAGAAAGCAAAGCCATCCTTTCCTAGCTTCAGGGGAGATGGTGTTCGACATAGGGGGGACCGCGGGGTTTCGTTCTTCCACGACAGATCGATGATTGGCTTCGGCAAGGCTGGCTAATGCGCGGAGAAGGCTGTGATCGATCACTTCACCGTCATGTAGAGCCCAGTGAACACCCACGTGTCTTGCCTCCTACGGAGAAAAGAGGCCCGGTGATCGTCTCACCGGACCGATATCTACCAAAACGTAGTTCTCGACGGTGTATAAGGCATCTTGGACCGGTTACTAGGATGTCACATAGTCGTGTCAAGAGAAAGACTGTAAAGCTACGCATACTGTTTGGATCTCCATCAGTCAGCGATCACTTGGAGAATTCGGGCGCTGATGCTACAAGAGGAAGGTTTTGAAGTGCGCAATGGAAGGCACAGAGAAATCGTGTGGGGACTTCGTCACCCGATGTGAAGACGGCGTCTACAAACAGCTAGTAAATTGGCTTCTCAGCCCAGTCATTGTTAAACTTTACCAACCTTATCCTTTCAGATATAGTGACTGTTTGTGAGGGGGGAATCAGATGGCCAAGAAGCAAATCCTCGACAAACTAAGTATCTACATTCCACAGAACAAGATGCCGGAGCAGCTTGTAGAACGGCTCACGAAGCTGGCTGAGAAAAGGGACCGCTCGATCAACTATCTGGTCGTCGAGGCGATCCTTAATCATCTGAAGAGGGAGGAGGAGAAGTAGCAGCGACATAGTGCGAGAGGGGACTCTATGCGTAAATTAGGGCTCTTGATTGCGGTCATGTTGGCATGTTTTGCAGCCGTTGGTAGCGCGAAGCAGGAACACTGCTTGGTTGAGCCGTTCTTTGTGACACCAACGGTTGATCAGGTCATTGAGCGCAGGCTCATCGAGGCAATCGACCAGGCAGAAGGCAGCATCATAATTGCAATGTACTCTTTCACAGATGATGAACTAGGTGCTGCTGTAGTGCGAGCATATAAGCGCGGCGTCGATGTGCGCATTTTGCTGGACGAAGCTCAGGAGAGTGGGACACAAGGAAGAGAGTGGCCTAAACTGGTTGCTGCTGGGATCCCGGTCTCGATTGAACATGTGGTTGGCCTTATGCACCACGCGTTTGTAGTTATCGATACCAAGCTCACCGTCACCGGTTCTTACAACTGGACTGCAAGTGCGGATGAGGACAATTTTGAGAACGTTATATTCATCGAATGTCCAGAAATTGCGTGGGAGTATACAAATGAGTTCTTTAGTGCTTTGGTGGCTCTAGGCAGTCAGACGGCTTCGCATCCTCTGGGGCAGGAATTGTTCCTCGATTTGGTAAGCGTTACTTCCCCTGTAGAAATAGGCGAGGAGGCCACTGTAGCAGTGAAGACGCTCCCAGGAGCAGAGTGCACGATTAGAGTAAGGTACCAAAGCGGCTGGTGTACCGCAGCCGGGCTTTATTCAAAACAGGCTGACGGACATGGCGGGGTAAGTTGGACATGGTATGTTGGACCTGAGGCAACACCTGGTACCTGGCTTATCTACGTAACTAGCAGGCTAAACGAGGAGGTAGCTAGGCTGGAAACGTACTTCACTGTTGCGGAGTGATATGCACTATGGTGTGCAAGAAACAATCTGTATGGAGCAAAGCGTTTTTGTGCAGCACGGAGAAAACGGTAGGATACAAACACGAAAGCCGGTTGGGAGGTGAATACTGCTAATGAACGGCAACGATCAATCACGAAATACCCTCTATGATCGAGCCTTAAGACTGTGGGCCGTTGAGGAAACAATCCTACATTCATACGCAGGTAAGTTCCTTGTTTTCCAAGCCGCTCTCTTTTTGAGTGCCGTGATTGTAATCCATGTGGGAAATCGCCCGGCATGGTATACGCAGTTCTTGTTCTTTGCGATTGCCGCAGTGGGAGTGGCCACCACCATTCTTTGGGCCTTATTGTCACTAGATCGTGCTAATGCAGTGCAGTACTTGAGCGACAGAGTGAAGCGCCTCGAAGAGGGCGAAGAAGTGGAAGAGGACCTCTTCACAGCGTTCCGTCGCTATCGAGAACAGAACAACTTATGGCGTGAGCTGTGCAGCCTCTTGCTCGACATGAAATTGCCCAAGGGGTGTTGCCAGATGGGGCAGCAATGGGGGACATTCTGCGTAGTTAGCTTTGTTCTTCCTGCTATTCTCGGTGCGCTTTGGCTCTGCATTATCAGCGTATATGCATACCTTCTGACTACTCCTCAGATCGTAGTGTAGGTGATTAGTTCAAACGCTACGGCAGCTGTGCGAGACCTTTGTTGGTTCTATGTCAGTTGTGCTTCTGGCAAGGCCGCTGGTAGATTGCGCCAACCGAAACCTGATCAGCTCAGTGCTCAAACAGATGAGGTGGATGTGGTGGCCAGCCCTCTGGCCATCCTCCTTCGCACTCCCCTTTGGTCCAACCATAGCTCCAACTACCGCTTCGATTCCAGCAACGGAAGTTATCAACACCGGGGTCTTCCAAATTTATTCGTACTGCTCCAAGTTCGCAGAGCACCAGTTGTTGCATTCCTGATACCAGATACTTGATCCGTAGTTGTGCTTGGTAACTGCATCACACCCTGCGTCGAAGAACCGTTCCGTCACCTGGAAGGATCGTGTACTCAGTGGCTGATCTTCGAACGATCGGGTTCGAAATCAGTCCATGCAAGTGGTACCGGTTGCGAGCATAGCTGGTCGTTTCCTGTGATCCAATGAGGGTGTCATTATTGGTCTCCAGCAACCGCGAGGGGGGATCCT
>CAZOUO010000238.1:0-3319 GCA_964582975.1 uncultured Thermotogae bacterium
GCGCTAATCACTGGCGCAAAGGCACTGAACGACCTCAAACTGGAGGAAGATGAAGCCGTTGGCGTCAAGATTCTTCGCAAGGCCCTTGAGGAGCCCCTTCGACAGTTGGCGGACAACGCCGGGTTCGAAGGGGCGATCGTGGTTGAGCGTGTCAAGGCGGAGAAGCCCAAGGTGGGCTTCGACGTGATTGCAGAGGACTACCGCAACATGTTTGAGGCGGGCATCATCGACCCGACCAAGGTGACCCGCTCGGCGCTGCAGAATGCGGTTTCGATCGCGGGGATGCTTCTCACCACCGGTGCCTTGGTCGCAGAGATCAAGGAAGAGGAAAAGACACCGGCAATGCCTCAGCCGCCGATGCCCTACTGATCAAGCACTTGTTCCACCCCCTTTGCCCGACTATGATCGGGCAAGGGGGTTTTTCTTTGCGCAAACGACGGAAGATCGGCCTTGCACTCGGTGGCGGTGGGGCCCGGGGATTTGCCCACCTCGGTGTTCTCATCGCGCTGGAAGAGAACAACATTCCTGTTGATGTGATCGCGGGAACCAGCATGGGGGCAGCGATGGGGGCGGCCAAGGCACTGGGGATGGATCTCGGGAAACTGGCTCAACTCCTTTCCTGTCTCGATCTCAACGAACTGCTCCAGGTCTCTGAGAACACCATGCGCGAAGTCCAGCGGGCCATCGCTCGAGGGATGGTGGAGTACGTACGTGGAACGAGTTGGCGCAAGGAGACCACCCCGGAGAATCTCGCCCGGATGTACGAGCTCTTTTCACTTCTAACCGCCAAGAAAAACTTCTCCGATGTCCAGATCCCATTCGCCGTCGTTGCGGCCGATGTTGAGAGCGGAGAGCGCGTCGTGTTGAGAGAAGGGAAACTGTATCAAGCGGTCACCGCCAGTGCGGCCGTTCCCGGGATCTTTGCCCCGGTTGCCCACTGCGGGCGCTACTTGATCGATGGAGGCGTCATTGAGAAGGTCCCGGCTGAGACGATAATCGACATGGGGGCCGAGATCGTCATTGCTGTTGACACCGGCGCACAACTCACGGGCCGCGTCGACAGCAGCTTTGATCTACTCTTCCAATCGCAACGGATTACCTCACAAAGCTTGACCGCGCTGCAGCTTGAACGAGCACGCAAACGGCTCGATGGCCGCCTGATCCTCCTTCAACCAGACGTGGCTTGGATCACCCTGTTCGCGTTTGAGCACCTTTCCGATGCCGTGCGCGCTGGCAAGGACGAGGCGCTGGCTCGCATGTCTGAAATCAGAAACCTGTGCAGAATCCGCGAATAACCCCCTAGGATTCGCCAACCATCTTGAAGATCGGGCTTATCCCCTCACCAGAAAGCCCATCACTGTCGGTGGCGATCACCTTCAGCCGATAGGTCTCTCCCTCGGGGAAGGCCGCTGTCTCCCAAGTATAGGTTCCGCTGTTGGCTAACCTCTCGATCAGAGGCTCCCAGCTTGCGCCTTGGTCGCTCGATACGGCGATATCGATCCGCAGCTGCTCGGGGCGGCCGTCTGGATCGATCGCCGTCCAGGTGATGGCCAATTTCCCGCGCACTTCCTCCCCTTCCAAAGGAGAAAGGATCTCTACCACGGGGACGGTCTCCGCAACAATGGTCGCCGAATTCTTTGCACCGGGAGTTCCATTGAGGGTCTCGCCGTTCGCGTCGGAGCCGCAGCGGATCACCCCGTTGTTACTGCGCCAGTTCTCAGGAACGTCCAATCCAACCGGGTCTATCCGTTCCATAGTGGCGTAGGGAAGGTCACCGCCAGAAGCATTCCCGGCAGCCCATCCCTCCGACTCCGTGTTTGCCGTATCGACCTCGACGCCGTTCGGATTGACGAGTCGCAAAGCCATTCCAGCGTTGGAGAGGGCCCCTGCGTAGATCAGGTCTGCCTCGATGTTGGAGATTGTGTCATCGTCAGTCCGTTCAAGTAGAAAGAAACCACTGGGCTCCACGCTGACTCGCCGCACCTCCTTGGTGGCCCCATCAACCTCTCCCAGGTGAATGACTACCTCGCCGAAGACGATGGTCCAGTCGGTAAGGTCGACGGCCTCGTCCGAGACGTTACACAGTTCGATCCACTCATCGGTGCTGCTTGCTGCGCTCCCTGCCCACGCTATCTCGTTAATCACCAGCGTTTCGGAAACAGCAAGCGGCCCCACTAGTAGTGTGGAGACAACTATCGCTAGTCCAATGGTCCAATAGCCTCTTTTTCGCATCCTCTCCTCCTTTTATCATTTTTTTCTTGTCAGCTTTCTGCTGACATAGTCCGATCTTATAACTCATGATACTCTGAACTGTGCTCAGTGTCAACCCGGAGATAGAAAGAGGCTTGCATCAGTTAAAGAAACGAAGATCAGCGATAAACCGATTTGCCCTCGTAGCTGCTGTAGGAGTCCCGCTCGATTTATTCTCCATAACAGGCCAGGGTACATACGATGGATTGGCCGCAACCTTTGTACCACCGCCTTAGAAGGAGAAGATAATTAAGTTGTCAGGCGATAGACACGTCACACTACATGACATTGCTCATACGCTTGGCAAGCTTTACACTTCAATCCATCAAAGGACGATGAATACGCTATTAGTTATAGGAGTTCTGATCGCTTCCGGTTTTGCCCTCGGAGAACTTGTTGAGAAGCTCGGACTTCCCCGGGTCACGGGATATATTCTCGCCGGAGTTCTTCTCAATCCAGGGGTGTTCCACATCGTCCCTATCCAGTTTGTAGAAGCCACCGAGCCCGTCACGAATATTGCACTTGCCATCTTGACTTTTGCAGTAGGGGGTACCCTCTCTTTAGGACCCTTGCGAGAACTGGGAAGGGGGATCGCTTTCATCGCCGTAGGAGAGGCGGAGCTGTCGGCACTGGCGGTCACCTTGGGAACGTTGGCCACGTTGCCCTTTCTCATTCACATAGAGAACGCCAGTTTCCTCGCTACGTTTCTTCCGCTTTCGCTCCTGTTGGGATCACTTGCCGCACCGACTGACCCCTCCGCAACGCTCGCTGTCATGCACCAGTACAGGGCAAAGGGCCCTGTGTCGTTTAGCATCATGGCCGCTGCTGCCCTCGACGACGCGCTTGGGCTCATCAACTTCAGCATCGCAGTAATGCTCGCGACGATACTGACAAGTCACGTATCCGTCCATGCTTCTTCTCTGTTTGTTCCTTTTCTCGGGATTGGGGGCGCAATCCTGCTTGGAATAGTCCTTGGCATCGCCTTCCACGTTGTTTCTCGTGTTATCCACGGTGAGTCAGAGGGGCTTTTTATCGTCCTCATCCTAGCCATTCTCACGCTATGCTACGG
>CAZOUO010000239.1:0-3199 GCA_964582975.1 uncultured Thermotogae bacterium
CATAACTCCATCCTCTCAACAAAAACACTCTCCGGCAATCCCGGGGCGGTTCAAAACAGGATATCCACCTGCAGTTGCTTGATCACGTCTACGTCGGAGAGGTTGTAGTAGTACTCCAGAAAGAGGATGCGGAACATCTGCTCCAGTGGATAGCAAGGGCGCCCATTGCCAGCGCAGTAGAGATCTTTCACCTCTTCTTCCACGAACGAGAAGTCAATCCGCTTGTCAATGTCCAGCAGTTCGTATTCCTTGGAAAGTAGTCGTTGCTCCACGTAACCGTCAAAGAAGTCCTTACGACCATTTTGCTTTCCCAACATTGTTCTCCCGCCTCCATGTCTTATTCAATTACCTCCAGTGTAGCATTTTTAGAAGTTTCAAAACAAACCTGGACCTAAGAAAATACTAGCCTAGAAGGAGAGCTTTTTCAGAGCTCTCTACATCAAACTGCAACATGAGGATCAACTCCGCTTAGATCTGTAGGTTTTGTCTTTCGCCTTCTAATGCCCCGCAACTTGCTGCGGGGTTCTTTACTGATCACTTTATCATATTTACCGGGTGACAAAACGTGCGCGGCGTCCGTCTATCTCTATCTCCCGAAAGCGCCTTGTATTAGCTATTTACTCTTGCGCCTTGAACTCGTCACCACGCAAGAGCCACCACTTGTGCGAGCCAGGGACTTCATGATATGTTGGTCAACAAATCATGTAAGCGGGGAGTCGCATGCTTGTAAGCCGCGGCAGCAAGCTCGCCATCATTGTCTCAAGAGTGTGCCATGATGCCTCCTTGTGTAAATATTGCCGATTGCCCTTGCATTCTTACCAGTCTGGCCTAGGTTGCAATCGGGCGAGGAGAAATTCGCCGATGTTTCCATTCGCCTTATCCAGTGGGTATGCTCCCGTCTCAATGTTCATCCACAAGGTAGGGGATCGGCCTTGAAAGACTGAGCGGGTGTAGTTTGGGCCCGGATAGGCTAGAATCGAAAAGAACACCGTGCAAGGTTGGTCTTGTCTCACCTGAATTCGTGAGACCTGTGGTGTTATTTGCGCGACACGGCTTAGCGCCGAATAGAGAGAAGTCGTACAACTCATTGACTGTCAAACGGAAGGAGAACAATGAGCGGAATAGACGCGTTGGTCGGAAAGATCCTGAGAATCGAACTTGAAAGCGATGACATCATTTCGTTTCAAGAAGAACCCAAGCCCTATGAATTATTCTTAGGAGGAAGGGGACTCAATCAATTCTACCTATATCAGCATCTACAACCCCACGGATCAGTTACGGGCTCAAAAAACCCGATCATGATCGGTGCGGGACTGCTGGCGGGCACCATCGCGCCTGCCGCCTCTCGCCTGAGCATCGATGGCAGGAACCAATTCTCGCGCGGTATGGCCTCAGCCAATGGCGGAGAAGGTTTTGCGCATGCGCTCAAGCTCGCGGGATACGGGAACATCATCGTCTCGGGGAAAGCGAAAGGCCCCGTCTACTTATGGGTTGACCGAGGCCACACCTCGTTGGAAAACGCGGACGAGCTGTGGGGAAAGACGACCTCCGAAACGGTGGAAATCCTGAGGAGAAAGCACGGCACCGACGTTCACATCGCCTGTATCGGCCCAGCTGGCGAGAATCTTGTCAGAGGCGCGTGCGTCATGGTGAATGGGAGTCGAGCAGCGGCCAAGTGTGGGGTTGGTCGCCTTATGGGGTCAAAGCATCTAAAGGCGATCGTGGTCAGAGGATCCTCCCCTCCAACTGTTGCCAACCCGGATGAATTCAGCAAGGTTGCCAGGCAAGCGTGGACGAAAATTCTCGGTGCCTACACGAGCCGACGCATGAGTACCCAGGGCTCAATAACGGCGGTGAAGGCAAAGAACGCAATCTGTGCTATACCGGTCAACCACTTTTCGGACGGTCACCTGGAAAGCCTGGAAGGACTCGATGAGCGGTCTTTTGCGCAGTACCAATTCCAGAGATTCGGGATACCCCATTGCCCCGTTCTTTGTCGCCAGACGTACTGTGTCAAGACCGGACGTTACGCCGGGACATTGGGCGAAGGGGTTCAGGCAAACACGGTGCAGGATTTCGGTGTCAAGTTGGGAATCCGCTACCCTCCCGCGATCATTAAGGCGCATCTTCTGTGCAACGAGTATGGAATGGACATTGACACGGTTGCTGAGTCAATCGCGTGGGCGGTCGAATGCTCCGAAAGGGGGCTCTTAAGAGCCAAGGACGCAGATGGGCTAAAACTCGAGTGGGGAAACGACCAGGTGCTCATCACGCTGATCGAACGTGTCGCTTTCAGAAGAGGCTTCGGCGACACGCTTGCGGAGGGAGTGCTCCAGGCGGCACAGCGTGTCGGGCGCGGGACAGAAGAGTTGGCGATGACCATGAAGGGACAAGATTTGTATGAAGAGATCCGCGTCCCCAAAGGTTGGGCGTTGGGTGTCGCTCTAGCCACGCGGGGAGGCGGGCATTGCAGTGGTTCTCCGATCACAGAATTCGCAGGACACAAATCCGGCGAGGAGGCGCTCACGCCCGAGGCTTCGGAAGAGCTGTACGGGACGAGGAACGCTGGTGATCCTTCCACGTATGAGGGCAAGGCGAAGCTAGTTTATCGCCACGAGCAATTGCACAGCGTGTTGAACAGCCTCGGCATCTGCTTCTTTGTTTCCGTATGGGAGGGAAGGGATCTTCTCCGAGAGTCGGATCTTGTTAATTTGGTCTCAACCGCCACGGGATGGGATTGGGACGAGCAAGATCTAATGAGGGCTGGAGAAAGAATCCACAATCTTGAGCGCCTGTTCAACTTCGTTCACGCGGGGTTCGATCACAAGGACGATGTTCCGCCAAAGCGATTTTTTGACGAGCCGATAAAGTCGGGGCCCTACAAAGGGGAATCGCTCGATCGAGAACGCTTTGCCGCGATGCTGCGCGAGAACTACGCGCTCCACGGTTGGAACAAAGACGGTCTTCCCACGAAAGAAACTCTCGCAGATCTTGGACTGTTAGAAGTGCTCTCCAGTATTCCCGAATTGGACCCCGAAACGCAGAGGCATGACCACCGCAGAGAAGCTTATCAAACCGAAGATGAATCTGCTCGACCTGGCAGCATATCGGAAGGACGTGCCTGATGTGTGCCGGGTGATGGGTTACAGTCGGGACACATTTTACCGAGTGAAGAAGGCGTACGAGAACGGCGGCACGG
>CAZOUO010000240.1:0-3158 GCA_964582975.1 uncultured Thermotogae bacterium
ACCACACAGATCTACGCCGATGTGCTGAGCGAAGATGCGGCCATCGCCGTGAATAATCTTCCCCAGTAATTGATTTGACAACACCAGGCCCCCGTGCTAGAGTCGCATCACTCACAAGGTCCCCCGGCTATTGAAGGGATGAACAAGGGATCGCAAGCTGGGACGCTGATTGTATTTGCTCTTCTACTATCTACACTGTGCACCACCGCCGCACCGCGACTTGCAGCAACGGCTGGATTTGCCGGCCGGTTCGTCCCGGAACGCTTCGCTCCGCTCCGTGTCGAGATCTCCAACATCGGAGCGTCGTTTACTGGCACTCTAGTAATCACCCAGCGGGTTGGAAACCCGTGGCGCGGTGAGGCGGAAAGCCGAACAGAGTTTCCTCTGCGCTTGAGCGGTGCGGAAGAGCTGGAATACGCAGTCCCCATCTACGATTTTATCCATCCGCTGCACGTGGCTCTCCTCGGTGAGGAAGAAAAGATCCTTGCCGAAGAGGTGCTCGAGCTGCGGGCGTATCGACAGGAGGAGCCATTTCCACTCGTCGTGGGAGCATTTCCTGTTCGCCTCGATGAAATGTCTGTTGTCATCGATTCCAAAACGCTTCCCCGTCAGTGGGCGGCGTATGAAGCGACAAGCAGCCTGTGGGTCGGGCGGACTACCGGTGGAATCTCAAAAGACCAGTGGCAGGCGATTGGGCAGTGGGTGTTGGCGGGAGGGACCCTCGTTTTGTTCTCTGGGACCGACTTTTTCCTCGTCGATTCTCCCGTCCTGCGTGAGCTGTTACCCCTTGAAGATCCACGCCTGGTCGATACAAACGGCGTTGCCACTTTGCACGGGGAGGCACGGGCGGGGACCCGCACCATCTTGACTCGCGGAGAAACATCGTTACTCCTTGCGCGGCGTGTCGGGGTGGGGACGGTTCTCTTGGTCACTGCGAGTGCATTTGACCTGGTGGAGACTGACTTTTCGGCGATCAAGGTCCACGTCCCGACTGCCAAGCTTATTTCATTCAGGTCCGACGTAGCGGCGCTGCTCGAAGAGACCACGCTGCAGCGGCCGGGTTACCTGGCAGCGTCCCTGCTCGTGCTTGGCACCCTCACCAGCTTTACCCTAGTTGCCTCTCGCGCGAGAAGTGCCAAAGCAACGCTAATATTGCTCCTTGCCGCAAGCGGGTTATTTTGTGTTTTGTCCGGTTTGTATACAAACCGGACAAAGACTATAATAGATATCTATAGCATAAATACGAACCTATATCTCCAAGCCTATTTCGGAAGTCACATTAATTATTACGGTTTATTCAGCACGACAGTTGGCCCGTCGCTGGTGCACGTGAAGGATCCCCTCACACTGATCCAGGAGCTTCCGCGCAATCTACAAGGACACAATTTCGATATCGACGTGGACGAAGGGACGCGGCTGTCGTTGGCACGGGGAGAGAGTCGGTTCCTGCACGGTCTTTCGGCGAAGACGCTCCCGATAATGGTCTCGTCCCTCGAAGGCAAAAAAGTGAGGGTTAAAAACGGTCTCGATGGGCCGCTGCGTGCAGCGCTCTTGATCAAAAGTGGGACTGCGTTTCCCATTGACGAGGTACGGGTAGGAGAGGAATTCTATGCCCTGCGAGGCGGGGTCCCACTGGAGGATGCCGCGCTGGGCGTTGAGCATCTCACGACGCTTTTTCGTACACTGGTGGAGGATTTCTCCCTGGCCGAGGGAATCTGGCTCGTTGGGACGTGGGAGGAGCAAAGGGCGGAGCGTTGTGCGAATACACGAGTGAACGTGAGGGATCTCGTGCTTGTCGTGATTGCGGGAGGGGAGGCGTGACTAGACGACGATACGGACTCATCGATCGCGAAAGCTGGCAACCGTTCTTCAGCTTGCTTCTGTTCTGCGGAATAGGACTTCTTGTCACGATTCCTCCCGCCCGATACGTACGCGACTTTGACAGGATCGCGTTTTTACCTGGCGTTCCGATTTATCTTTATGCGTACGCTGTATTCATGGGGATCCTCGGGCTCAACCTCGGTGCGACGAGTGCGGCGCGAGGGGAACGGGGTTGGGTAGTGATCCCGTTGCTTACGGGAAGGATTTTTCTTGCCCAATGCCTCGTTTTCCCCTATTTCGTGTTCGCCCGGGCGCTGTATCCGGGGCGGGAAGTGGCATTTGTACTGATCATTCTCTATACGACGATCGTTTGCCTCCTTTGTGCGATCACAAGCCGGCTGATCGAAGGGCAAAAGCCGCAAGCCACGCCACGTGGTTTCCTACTGAAGTATGCGCTGTACACGATCTACTGTGTGGTTCCTCTCCTCGGCGTTCCCATTTTGAGTCCTTTGGGAGCGGTACTGCAGATTCTAAACGGAGAGGAAATTGCTCTTTTGCTTGTTGCGTACGGGGTCCCGCTTGTTTTGGCTACAGTGGTCTTACTCCTTCTTCACCGCCGACTGAGGGGTGATGCGAGTGTTTGACCTTTCTCGCTTGCTGCGTGCGATCGAGCGGCGGGCTCGCCGCCTGCGGGGGCTTCGTCGTGCAGGGATCGTCTTTAGTGTGTTCGTTGTTGTGCCGCTGGGCATCGCGGTATGTCATCGTCTCGACTTGTTGTCTCTTAACTGGCCTGTGCTTAGTGGTGTGCTCGCCCTACCTATTTTGGCTTCTCTCTTCGCGTACTTCCTCGTTCGAAGGCCGAAGGCGTCCCTTCCGCGCCTTTTGCTGCGGATTGACCAAGCACTTGGCACCTCCGAGCGTTTGAGCTCGCTGTACGAGCTACGCCAACGCGGTGGTGGAGGGGTGTTCCGACGCCGCATCGAGCAGCACCTTCAAGATCGACCGCTGCCTTGGAAGAAGGGGTTCCCCGTTGGCCTTACGTGCCTGGTTCCCTTTGCTACCGGAGCGCTCGTTTTGGTTGGAGCCTACATGGTTATCGCATTTGCGCCTTCTCCATCGGCTGGCCTTGCCGAGTCTCTTTCCGCTGAGCCACCCGTGGCCGCAGAAAAACGCACGGCGGCCCTCTCCCCGGAGCAATCTGTGCCGGTACCCCTAGAGCAATCGGGTCAGCCAGTAGAGTCCCCTCCTCAAGAGGCGGGGACTCCACCGCCAGACAACTTCGAGGACGTACTGAGCGAGATCTGGGATACGCCGTCCACAAGCGGGGCGCTCGTGCA
>CAZOUO010000241.1:0-3135 GCA_964582975.1 uncultured Thermotogae bacterium
AGGTAGTCGAGCACGGCCTCGCCAGAGTTGGCGAGTCTGTCCACCCCTTCAATGCCCTCTAGAATGTCGCGTCGAGAATGCGCCAGCAGGGCACCCCGTAAGAGCTCGATCTCCACCTCGCGTCTTACGTCATCGGCACGGCCCTCTGCTTTGTGCGTCTCCAAGGCCAACTGACCCGCTCTCTCTACATCGCCCTCATCGAGAAAAGCGGAGAAAGCTTCGTGGAAATGGCCGACGGACTCGTCAACGCATTGAACATGTCTGAGAACTAACTCCTCAATCGCCTTTTGCTTTTTCCATAGACCCATGTCTTTCCTCTCCTTACCTCTCTCAATGGGATCACAATTAAATTAGCACCCACTTTTTCTAGGGTCAACCGTATCAATGCTCAAGAAATCTGACATTTGGTCCACCTGTTAGGAGAGGACGGATTCTCTAGTTGCCATGTGGTTGTTGTTTTTTTCAAGTGATCTTCTGGTGAATGCACTCGCCAGCGGTGACAGAATAAACCGCCTCCCCCGCCGTGACAAGAAGCCGACCGGTGGAATCGAGCCCCACCGCCCTTCCGACAATCAGGCCGGGGCCAGCTGACCCAGCGACCTCCACACGGACAGCCTGTCCGATCGTCGCGGACAGAGCCCGATATCGATCAAGGATTGTGTCAGGAGGCGTCGAAGTAAAACGCTGTAGAATTAGTTCCAACAGGTCATCGCGGCTAACCTCTACCGACGTCTCTTGGGCAACGCTTGTTGCCGTTTTCATTGGGCTTGTGGCGAGGTTCACCCCTATTCCCACGATAGCGCGTTCGTCGACGATTTCGATAAGAATCCCTGCGATCTTCTTCTCACCAACCAGGACGTCATTCGGCCACTTGAGCATCGCGTTAATCCCAACAGCTCTCAGCGCTTCAGCTACCGCAATCCCCACGTGAAGGGGAAGAAGTGGTGATGAATCGAGGATAAGCGAGGCGTACAGTCCGCCCTTTGGGGAAAGCCAGATCCTCCCGAATCGTCCTCGACCGTGCTCTTGCTCGTCAGCGACAATTACGGTACCTACTTTCACGCCAGAGGAGACAAGTTCTTTAGCGATATCCTGAGTCGAGGAAATACGTCCGAAGTGACGGATTGGGAAACTTGCCTCTTCCCTCATAAGGACGCATCCCCATCCAGAATGGGGAATGTAGCTCCACCGTTGGGCATCACGAGGATACGAAATTCCTCTCCGAATTGCTTTCGGGCGATTGATAAGATTCCGTTTGGATCTGAAGCCGGTCTTAGGAAGAACCGGCGAACAAGCTCTTCCTCCATCTCGGAATGAAGGTAAATCTCAGCCCGTTGCAGATCCTTCGCCAAATAGAACGCCTTATGCCCACCGAGCTTGAATCCGTCCCGTTGAAGGATGCCGAACACCTCGTCGGGTGAATCACAACAGCGAAGCATCCATTCGCTGAACACCGAGTGCCCGATGCTGTCAGGGCAAGCAGCGATCCAGAGAATCATCCCACCGTCCTTCACTACTTTCGCCGCGTTGTACAGTCCCTTGTAGGCCTGGTAGAGATTGATGTCGTGAGGGTGCCCGCCCGCCGATACGATGACCAAGTCGGCCCGCGTGGATACCTTAATTTGATGAAGCGTATCCCAGAAGGCTCGCCCCACAGCGTGCGCCCCTTCCACATCCCCAATTACCACTTTACCTACCTGCCCGTGCGAGTCAAGGACGACGTCGATAATGTAGTCGATCCCAACCAGCCGTGCCGCTTCGCTCATCTCCTCGCTGATCGGGTTTCCCTCATAGACACATCCTTCACAGCGAGAATCGGTGAGTTGGGCGTGATTAGCCTCGATCGTCGTCCTTCCGGCCACGCCTGGGAGAATGTTCTTGCGCCCGCCGGTGTAGCCTGCGTAGTAGTGCATGCCGATGTGACCAATCGTCACCACCCTATCGGCTTCTGGTACGAGACGATTGACGAGAATCGGTGTCCCTCGAGAACTCTCTCCCACCTTCACCAAGTCTCGATCACAATCATGGATGGATACGTGAAACTCGCGGCGGAACTCCCCGAGCATCTGCTCGACCTCTGCTTCGGTGGGTGCCCGATGCGTCCCCGTGCCAACAAGGATCGTGACATCCTCTGGACGCACCTTCCCACAAATCCGTTCCCACAGCAACGGGAAGATCCTTTGTGTCGGGGTAGGCCGTGTATGGTCGGTGACGATGAACACGACTTTCTCTCCAGGCCGGATGATCTCTGCCGGATACTTAATCCCGATCGGATTCCGCCACGCCCGGTCGAACGCTTCTTCCAAGTCAATCGTCGGCGCGGCCTTTCCCTCCAAGACGCCAATCAAATTGGAATCGGGAAGGGTAAGTTCCAATGTTCCGCTACCGTAGGAAACTTCTACATGTGCCATCTCACGTTGTGTAACGCAATTCTAGCAGGAGGTTGAGAATGGCTCAACCCTTGCGAAAGCGTGGCCATCGCAGGTAGGATTTCGGTACCCACATCACAAAGGAGTAAACATGCAAAGAGCTTTTCTTACATCGGAGTCGGTGACCGAAGGGCACCCGGACAAGATGGCCGATCGGATCTCTGACGCAATTCTCGACGCCATCATCGCTGACGACCAGCAAGCCCACGTCGCCTGTGAAACCTTCCTCACCTCCGGGCTGGCCCTTGTCGGGGGCGAAATCACCACCAAGACCTACGTTGACGTCGACCGCGTCGTGCGCCGGGTCATCGCCGATGTGGGCTATGATAAAGCCGTTTACGGATTCAATCATCAGGACTGTGCCATTCTTTCAACGATTAAAGAGCAATCGCCTGACATCGCCGCCGCTGTAGGCAAGGCTCAGGAAGCGCGAGATGGGGCTTGGAAGGATCGCTATGCCGTTATCGGCGCCGGGGATCAGGGAATCATGTACGGGTACGCCTGCACCGAAACGTCTGAATTGATGCCGCTTCCGATCATGTTAGCCCACCGCTTGACCAAGCGCCTGGCGGCCGTGCGCAAAGCTGGGACCCTACCCTGCTTGCGTCCGGATGGAAAATCCCAGGTTACCATCGAGTATGAAGATTCGCGCCCCAAGCGCGCTTCGGTCGTTCTCATCGCCGCTCAGCACGACCCAGAAATAGAC
>CAZOUO010000242.1:0-3118 GCA_964582975.1 uncultured Thermotogae bacterium
CGGCCAAGTATCCCGATATCGACTTTGTGCACATCTCCGGCGATCATGCCAAGATCGCCCGTTGGCGAAGAAGGCAGGCCTATCCAAGAAGGACGCGAACAGAGCGACCAACGTGATGCTGGATTTAGTTACAGGCGCGTTGGCAAAGAACGAATCGGTTCTTCTGACGGGGTTTGGCAAGTTCGAGGCAAGGAAACGCAAGGCAACGAGCCGTATCAACCCTCAGACTGGGAGGAAGTTCACGGCTCCCGCAAAGGTAGTCCCCGCGTTTAAGCCCGGGAAGAACCTGAAAGATACCGTTGCCAAGAAGGCAAAGAAACGGTAAGGCGTTAACAAGCAAGGAACATAACAAGTCGACACCTAGGGGAAGCATGTGTTGTTTCCCCTCTCTTTTTTGGTTTTGTGGATTCACGTGATCGGAAATGTCCGCACCTCATCGATGGTGATCCAGACGGTTCGCTGTTTTCCACAGAGCCTGACGTTACCGACTACCCTGCTGCTTGGATCAGGAAGTTGACGAATTCCTCCTCGGGGACTGCTCCTTCGAAGTTGACCTTTTCATTGATGATAACCTTGGGTACAGCCATCACGCCGTAGCGGTTGGCGAGGTGCGGAAACTCAGGGGCCATTACCATGGCGGCGGTGATCTTGTCCGACGCCAGAGCCAACATATGGGCGGTGTGTACTGCCCGTGGGCAGTAGGGACACGATGGGGTGACAAAAACCTGAATGTACGCCGACTTGGTCAATTGGGCAAGTTTTTCTTTGCTGGCCTCTGAGATGGGAAGCGTTCCAGTTCCCACAGCAATGATGTCCTCAACCAGCGTTGAAAATTCGTAGCCGGCGGGAGCACCGAAGAATCGGATCCCATAGTCCTTCTCGCCCTCAACGATCACTGTTGGGACAAGCTGGACGCCGTAAGCTTTCGCCTTGTCTTCGTCCTTCACCAGGTCGTAGATGGCAAGATCGATCTTCTCGGACAGGGAAGCGGTCTCTTCCAGCAATTCCCGGGTATTGCGACAAGAGGGACATTCAAACTCCTGGGTGAACATCGCAAGCTTCACTGGCCGGCCTAGTTTGGCGAACTCCCTGCTCAGCGTTTCCCGATCCTTTTCTCCGATCAGGGGCATCGGTTCCTCCTAGGTGAGCTGCAATAACGCGTCGATTCGCGGCCGGTCAAATCCAACCACCATTTCTCCATCGATATCGATGACCGGCACGCCGTACTGACCGGTTTTCTCCACCAATTCACGAGCTCGGTTCACATCGGCAGCGACATCGACCTCCTCAAAGTCGATCTCACGGGCGGAAAGGTAGTCCTTTACTGCCTGGCACCACGAGCAGGTCGGCGTAGTGTATATCGTCACTTGATGGGTCATAATCTCTCCTCCTGTTTCAGCATCTTGATGAGGCCACGAATGCGACGGTTTATGCGGTAGCAGTTTCGCGGGCCTTTCTTCTCTTTGAGGAGAACCCTAGCCCGTTCCAGTTTCGCAAGGTGATAGGAGATCGCCGGCTGGCTCAAGTCAAGCCGGCCCAGGATCTCCTGACACTCCACCTGACCTTCGGCCAACATCTCCACGATCTTTAACCGAGGTTCACTTGCCAGTGCGGAGAAAACTTCCACCCACTGCTTTCGGGCTCCATCGTCCAACATCGATTGCTCCTCATCGAGGTCTCACCTAAAATAATATTTTTTGACGGCAAGGCCTGTCAAGTATTTAAATACTTAAATGATTGGAGGCAAGATGGGGAAGACCACGGTCACGCTTGTTGAAGGGATGCAATTTATCGGCAAGGGGAATAGTGGACACGGGGTGCACATGGATGCCTCCCCCGAGGTTGGTGGGAGAGACTCCGCAGCTAGGCCGCTCGAGGTACTGTTCTGTGCGCTCGGCGGTTGCACGGGGATGGACATCGTCTCCATCTTGCGCAAGATGAAGACCGAGCCCAGCTCCCTTCGCATTGAAATCCAGGACGAGCGGGCCTCAGAATATCCCAAGGTGATCACCAAGCTTCACATAATCTACCGGGTGGCTGGAGCCGTTCCGGAAGCAAACTTAAAGAAAGCGATCGAACTCTCCTTGGGTAAGTACTGCCCTATTACCAACACCCTTGCTGGGGTAACCGAGATTACTTCGGAGGCCATAATTGTGCCGGAGCAGTAATCGAACAACTTCTAGGTGCGCTGTGGGGTAGTGGCAAAAAAACGACACCCCTATTCAATCGCTTTTCGCCAAATTTTCTTTCCATTGCTATATTGCCAAAAGAACGAACTCTCCTATGGTGTGAGCAGTAGCAAAGTGAAAGCGACAGTTTGCTAAAGCCGTTCCCCGCTGTTCATAAGATCTTCATACTCTACTCACATCCGGTTCACAATCGAGGACTAGAATCAGCAAGCGCGGACGTACAAAGGTGATGGGCTTTGAGGCCCCACCGACACCTCCCAAATGGGGAGACTTCAGGGTGAGTCCGATCAGCTCATAGGAGATGACTACTGCGGAGGTCGGCCACCCTGGCACTCCCCAAGACGAGAAGTAGTTCCATCGCATATAATAATGGACGTAATGAAACGTATCCTGATCGTGGACGATGAAGAGATGATCGTAAAAACGGTCAAGGCCTACCTGGATCGGGAGGGGTTCAAGACCTACACCGCGACAGATGGTGAGGCGGCATTGCGCGCCTTTGAAGAGAAAGGGCCGGACCTGATCGTGCTCGATCTGATGCTCCCCAGTCTGAGTGGAATTGAGGTCACGAAGAGGATCCGGGCCCAATCAAACGTGCCGATTATTATGTTAACCGCCAAGGCCGCTGAGGCCGATCGCGTCGTTGGCTTGGAACTCGGGGCCGACGACTACGTGGTCAAGCCGTTCAGCCCCAGGGAACTCGTCGCGCGGGTTCGTGCGGTGCTTCGGCGGATCGAGGGGGAAGCAAGCACAGTAGAGCAGGTCACGATCGGAGAACTCGTGATCGACCAGAAAACCAGGGAAGTGACTGTTGCTGGGAGACTGGTCGAGCTCACCCCGACTGAGTTTGATCTTCTCGCGTTTCTTGCCCGTCACCCCGGCCAGGTCTTCACCCGGCTCCAGCTTCTTCGGGAAGTGCAAGGTTACAC
>CAZOUO010000243.1:0-3112 GCA_964582975.1 uncultured Thermotogae bacterium
CGGCCTCCACTGGGCAGTGAACGCGCCCCACCCGAACCAACGGGTGAGCGTTGAGGAAGCGATCACCTGCTATACCAAGATGGGGGCAACCTTCTCATTTGAGGAAGCCCAAAAAGGCTCACTCGAAGTCGGAATGCTCGCTGATCTTGTGATCCTCGACCAGGACCCGGGCCGAGTTCCGGAAAGGCTCGCCGACCTCCAAGTAGACATGACCTTTGTCGGCGGGAAGCTCGTCTACGAGGGAAATTGAGTCGCGCGGATAGGTCTGTTCACCAATGCCTTTTCCTCTGAAATCAAAGCGTTAAATACAGTAGTGCTAAGATTTAGCACAAGCTCGGGGGACCACTCGGAGCGGCGATGCGCAGGAGCCGGAGGTAGTCGCGGAGATGCCGAGTGATGAGGAAATTCTTTCTCACCTGTTCCTTTCCCACCTCTCCCATCTCTTTAGCCAGGTCGGGATTGCGGAGGAGGAAGGTAATCCGTTCTGCAGTCTCCTCGATCGAACGAACGAGGAATCCCGTGATTCCATCTTTCACTTGCAGTTTGATCCCTCCGACATCCGCCCCGACGACCGGCTTCGCTTTCCACATCGCCTCGGTCACGGTAAGGGCAAACCCCTCTCGGAGCGACTTTTGGACGATGATATCCGCCCCTCGCTGCAGCGCGTTCACATCCTCCGCAGGGATTGGCTCTGTCCGGGGAGCAACGATGTAGATATCCGGCTCGTTGTTGGCCCTTTCTTCCAGTCGACCCAACACATCGGAGCTTTCAGGATCATCCGAGGCAATCCCACCGGCAAAGACGAGGCTGCACTCGATCTCACGCCTAACCAGTGCACAGGCCTCGATGACACCGATCGGATCCTTGAACGGATCGAACCGAGACACCTGCAGGATTACGGGCTTGTCTCTTGGGATGCCGTACTTCTCGTAGACTTCATCAATGCGCTCCTGCGGGAGGTCCTTGTTCTTCTCGCTCAACGGATCAATAGAAGGAGGAATGATATCCTGAGGGATGGGAAGATACTGGGCAAACTCCGGCATGGATAGCACCACAACATCGTATCGTTTGATGTAGTCATAAAGTAAGGCCCAAACGTTTTTGTTTGGGCTACTAAGGTCGATGTGACAGCGCCAAATCCAGCGGTTGCAGCCGGAAGGCCGCCGCTCAATCAAAGGCAACGGCTGGGGATCATGAATGACGACCACATCGCCGGACAGATCGAGAATCTCTTCGTTTCGCTTGTTGATCTCTCTGTACCGGTCAAACATCTCCTCAGCAATCTCGACATGATTCCCCTGGAGCGCCTTGTGGATGTTCTTGGTGGTTTTGAAGAAGAGCGGGGTTCCCTTAATGACCTGCCAATCGGTGTCAATTCCCAAGTCGTTGAACAGGGGAACCAACGAATGCAACATTTCCGCCACACCTCCCCCGACAAGGGTGGCGCTCACGTGCACCAGAGACATTCCCTGAAGCCCTTCTGCCAGCCTATTGAGTTCTGCTATCGTTCCTGTGTTTGCTACCTGCTCGTAATCGGAAAGCTTTCTCTCCATCTATCTCCCCCTATAAAACAGCGGGAGAAATCATACCCGTGCCAATCCAACAGTCAAGAAAACGTGTCTTCTGCGTGTACCGACAAGTGTCCTCTAAGCAGGGTACAGATCACTTGGGAGTACGTAGCCGACCGAAATTAAAGCTTGCACCCACCCGCCGTGAGCGTCGCCACGTCAAGGACGGCTGTCGCTCACAGTCGTTACAGTCTATCGGGACCGAAAAGAGCGACTCAAGCACTGAACGCCTCGCGCTGAAGCTTGCGACCTAGACCAAGGTTTCCCCGGACTCGGGATCAAAGAGATGCAGGGTATCCAGGTTCACTGAGAGATGCACTGTTGAGTCGATCGAGATGCTGCGGTGGGGGTCAAGGCTCGCCACAATCTGCTGACCACCGCAGTCCCCGTGCACGAGAAGCGAGTGACCGAGCTGTTCCGTCACAGCAACATGCAGGGTGACCACGTTCTCTTTGTCACTCACCGGGCCGTCCAGATCCTCCGGTCGAATCCCAACAATCACATGCTCGGGGAACTCCGTCACCCGCTCCGGCGGGATCGACAAAGTGAACCCCTCCGCTCGCACTTTCGTTGTGGTGTCGTCGGTTACGATTTGCGCTGACAGAAAGTTCATCGCCGGGCTACCAATGAAGCCAGCCACAAACTGGTTCACCGGACGGTCGTACGTCTCCTGTGGTGCGGCGTATTGGTGCACGACACCATCTCGCATCACCGCGATCTTGTCGCCAAGAGTCATCGCTTCCACCTGGTCATGAGTGACGTAGACTGTCGTAGTCTTCAGCTTGTGGTGGAGCTGTTCCAGCTCAGTGCGCATCTGAACCCGCAGCTTCGCGTCCAGATTTGACAGCGGTTCATCGAACAGGAAGACCTTCGGTTTGCGCACAATTGCTCGGCCCACGGCCACTCGCTGGCGCTGTCCACCTGAGAGCTCCCGCGGCTTGCTCTTAAGTTTGTCCTTGATCCCCAGAAGGTCCGCCGCCTCTTTCACGCGATCTTTGATCTCGGACTTGGGGACTTTGCGGAGCTTGAGTCCGAAGGCCATGTTGTTGTACACGTCCATGTGCGGGTAGAGTGCGTAATTTTGGAAGACCATCGCAATGTCACGATCCTTGGGCGGAACTCGGTTGACCACGCGGTCTCCGATGCAAATCTCGCCCTCTGTGACCTCCTCAAGTCCAGCGACCATGCGCAAGGTGGTGGTCTTCCCACATCCTGAGGGGCCAACGAGGACGGTGAACTTCCCGTCCTCGATCTCCATCGTCAACTCCTTAACAGCTGTGAAGTCACCAAATCGCTTTGTGATCTTCGTTAATGTTACTTCTGCCATCTTCTTTCCTTTCGTCGCACCAAAGCGCTTTGCAGAGATAGATATTACTAGCGAAAGCGCTATCGTGCCAAATCCCTTGCAAGCAAGGCGCAAATCGCTTTGGGGTAAGCAGCAGACCAAAGCTGAAGATCGCACCCTCCTGCCGTGAGTCTCTCTCCGTCCCAAACCAGCAGCTCAGGAAACTCGTGCATTTCCAGCCCGTCAATAATCCTAAGTG
>CAZOUO010000244.1:0-3108 GCA_964582975.1 uncultured Thermotogae bacterium
GAGATGTCCTCGCCTAAGCCGCCATCGTTCACCATGTGCGTGAGCGTGATCAGGAAGCGCGAGTTGTCAACACAGGAGCCAACGTGAAGCACCGGCGGGATTCCCACCGCTTCACAGATCTCCTGCAGACCTTTCCCGGCAAACTCGAAGGCCACCTCTGGCCGAAGCAGACCGTGCTTGGCATCGGCGATCGCCGAGCAGCCGGTGGTCACGACCAACACGTCGTTCTTGATGAGCTCCTTGGCCATCTCCACGTGGGCCCAATCGTGGGTGATCCTGGGATTGTTGCAGCCAACCACACCAGCGGCGCCGCGCAATCGCCCATCGATGATCGCGTCGTTCAGGGGTCGGTAGGTCGCTCGATAGGTTCCACCGAGGAAGTTGAACACCGACTCCGCGGTAAATCCGGCAATGAGGTCCATCGTCTCATTCGGGATGAACGGCTTTCGGTCGCGCTTTTCGAAGTTCTCCACCGCCGCGCACACAATCTGCTTGGCGACTTCCAGAGCCCGCTCTTCGGAGAACTCGACGTGTTCCACTCCCGGGAACTTCGCCTTCGGCGACGTGGTCACAAGCTTAGTATGGAAGTGCGTAGACAGATCTGCCAGCGCCGGCATGATGCACTGGACGTCGACCATCATCAAGTCGACCGCGCCGGTCATCATCGCCAGCTCCTGTTGGAGGAAGTTCCCAGCAATGGGGACCCCGTGGCGCATGAGGATTTCGTTTGCCGTACAGCAGATCCCCGAGATGTTGATCCCCTTTGCTCCCTTCTCCTCGGCAAGCTTGAGCAACTCCGGATCCTGCGCTGCTGAAACGGCCATTTCGGAGAGGACCGGCTCGTGGCCGTGGACGACAATGTTCACTTGCTCTTCATCAAGGACGCCGAGGTTCACCTTAGCCCGCAGCGGATTAGGGGTGCCAAACAGAACGTCCTGCAACTCGGTACCGATCATCGAGCCACCCCAGCCGTCGGCGAGGGCACAGCGCAATCCTTGCTGGATGATGTTCTTGTACTCCGTGTCGACACCCATGTGGGTGCGGTGCATGATCTCCACGATCTCGCGGTCGACGCCACGCGGGATGATCCCCTGGTCCTGCCAGCGGTGGACACGCTTGATCGGCGCACGATGGGCGAGCTCCAGCTCCCCTTCCTGTTGGCCGAAGTTGGCTAGCGCCTTCTCCGCCAGCGCGACCGCGATCTCTCGATCGCTCGCGCCGTCAAGACCGATGCCGTAGGCCGTCGCGACCTCGCGCAACTTAACCGGATCCTTGATCGTGTAGTCGCTTTGCTCATCCCTGGCCGCGAGCAGGAGTGCGTGGGCGACGTCGCGGCCGTGATCGGAGTGGGCAGCAGCACCACCCGCGATCATGCGGACAAGGTTTCGCGCGGCGATCGTATCCACGTCGGCCCCGCACACCCCGCGGTCGGTCCGGCCGGGGATGATCCGGCAGGGCCCCATGCTGCAGATCCGACAGCAGAAGCCTTGACTACCAAACTTGCACTGGGGCTGCATCCCCTCCCAGCGGTCCCAGGCGGTCTCGCGTTCGCTTTCTTTTGCCACCTTCAGCATTTCTTGGGAGGCTTTGTCGATGCTTCTTGGTCTTTCCTGCGTCACCTTTTCCCCCTTCTTAAAGTCCCCGCCGTGCCTGAAAGGCGCGCACGTAGGAGTCGCTATAGATCTCTTTGTTTAAAATCAGCTCTGCAGTGGCAATTGCAGCAATCATCTCCTCATCCATGACGTTGCAGATCGCTGCATCGAGCCCTTGCGCCATCGCCATCACAAGAAAAGTACGAACGATCAATCTTCGCTCGGTGACCTTGGAGGCGATGTTGGAGAGACCGACCGAGATATGGGGCGGGGGGTCGGAGAGGAGCGTGTACTGAGCGATTGCCTCGAGCACATGGGAAACCTGCTCCTGCATGAATTTTATCGGCATCAGGATCGGGTCGAGGATGATCCGTTCGGGCTCAAGACCCCCTTCCATCGCCGCAGCGAAGATCGTCGCCCCGTTTTCCACGCGGCGATCGGCATCCGGCGGACTCCCCCGCTCGTCCATCGCCACGCCAAGCAGGCTCGTGTTATACTTGGCCGCCAACGGCACAAGCCGCTCCAGCTTGCCGGAATCGGCGGTGGTAGAGTTGATCAACGCGCTGCGGCCGTCCAGCATCTCCAGGCCGGCTTCCATGATCTCCACGTGGGTAGAGTCCACCGAGATCTTGGTGGGCACGGCCTCTTTGACCGTCTGGACCAACCAGGCCATGTCCTCGGGCTTTTTGGACGCGGCACCGATATTGACGTCGAGGTAGTCAGCACCGCGCTCGGCTTGCTTCTTGGCCCAGGCTTTCACTGGCTCTGGGTCCTTCTCTTGGATGGCACGGGCGATGTCCTTGAACCCCGCGTTGACGCGTTCGCCAATCAGAATCATGCTCCACCTCCCATTAAACGGCCAATTGTCTCCTTGGTCATTCGCACAGCCTCTGGATGGCGCATGACTAAGATGTCCGCACCAGCTAGGAGATAGACATAAGCGGTGGCCGCCTCCCATAGGGGTCCGCGGCGTTTTCCGTCGCCCCATTCCGGGACCTCGGTTTCGGGGGCCTTGGCTTCCTTCACTCCCCAGACTTCGATCCCGATGTCGCAGAGGATCGGCATGGCAACAACCTTGTCTCCTTTCAAGCCCGCAATGCGAAGCCGCTCCATGATCGAGTAGACGTACTCGATTCCGTATCCGAGTGCGCCGGTGCTCGGGTAGATCAGGATGTTTTCGGGTGGAAAGCCAACATCCATCGCGAGGATGTTTACCTGCTTGGCCATGTTGATGTCCACCGGCGATTCGGCGATCAGTTTGTGCTTATACGCCGTGCCAAGGGCGGTGAGCGTCTTGTAGTTGTCCTCGATGATCGTTCCCAGAACGCAGTTCTCCCCGGAAGCCGCTTCCGCGACCGGCGGAAAGACCTCGTTGTCCTTGTCTACGTTGCCACAACCCCAGATGATCAGGGGAACGCCGACCGATTCCAGAACGCGTTTCGTCGCCTTCACGGCATCCTCGGGGGACTTGTTTTCCCCATTTGGATCACACCCTTTAAGACACAGACAGATGAGT
>CAZOUO010000245.1:0-3103 GCA_964582975.1 uncultured Thermotogae bacterium
GTCCTGATGAAGGAAGCACTCATGCCCAACCTGATGCAGACGTTGGAAGGACAGCCCGCGTTCGTGCACGCCGGACCGTTCGCCAACATCGCGCACGGCAACAGCTCGATCATCGCCGACAAGATCGCGGTCAAGCTCGCCGACTACGTGGTCACGGAAAGCGGCTTCGGCGCGGACATCGGCATGGAGAAGTTCTTCAACATCAAATGCCGCACCTCCGGCCTGATCCCCAACGCGGTCGTGCTCGTGGCGACGGTACGGGCGCTCAAGATGCACGGCGGCGGCCCGGCGGTACGGCCCGGCATCCCGTTGGATGAAGCCTACATGGAAGAGAACCTCCCGCTTTTGGGAAAAGGGCTGTGCAACCTCGGCGTTCACATCAAGAATGCGCTTAAGTTCGGCATCCCGGTTGTCGTGGCGGTGAACGCATTCAAGGAGGACACGCCGGCCGAACTGGAGATGATCCGCGAATACGCGGTCAGCCAGGGCGCGGAGGACTCCGTGGTCACCACCCATTGGGCAAACGGCGGCAAAGGCGCGGCCAAGCTGGCCGAGGCCGTCGTGGCCGCCTGCGAGAAGCCGTCCAATTTCGAGTTCCTCTATCTGCTCGACTGGTCGATCAAGCAGAAGATAGAAAAGATCTCGGTGGACATCTACGGCGCGGACGGCGTGACCTACGAACCGCTGGCCGAAAAACAGATCGAAAGCTACGAGCTCGCCGGCTTCGGGAACCTGCCGATCTGCATGGCCAAGACGCATCTGTCGCTGTCGCACGACCCGAACCTGAAAGGGGCACCGACCGGTTTCACCGTTCCGGTGCGCGAAGTGCGCGCCAGCGTGGGGGCCGGCTTCATCTACCCGCTCATTGGCACAATGAGCACCATGCCCGGCTTGGCCACCCATCCGGCGTTCATGGACATCGACCTGGACGAAAACGGCGAGATCGTTGGCCTTTTCTAGTTCAAAGCGTGGGGCGAACGGAGGCGCGGGAGCTTGAGGGGGCTTCCCGTCTCCGCCCTCGCCCCGCAGCACACTTACTTCTTCAAAGATTTGGCTCTTCGCCATTTTGTATGAGCCAACCTGTTTGGTTTGGCCACGTAAGCTGCAGTCTTTCGAACCTCTTAGGAACCCAGGAGTTTAGGAAAAAGGCAAGTTCTTTTGAAGATGAGGTGCTTTGCGCCCAAGGCGAACCTCGCAAAGCTCAGACCCAGGCTGTGTCCGCTCCCTTTCTACTGTATTAGGATTTCAATCTTTCATTCCTCATGGATTCCTGCCTTCCTCATAGAAGGTTTGAAAAAGATCGACGCTGGGTGTTCACGCAAGAGTCGGGCAAATGTCAACTTGAAGCTCGCCTCGTGGCGTTGTGGTCCTACCAGTGCGAGAGTACACTTTGACGCATGTATCGCTACGAGCAAACCGGAAAATGCATCACGCAAATTGGGTCTCTTCCTTTTCGGGAGGTGGAGACGGCGGTTGCCTACAGCCTTCGCCACGAGATTCCGTTTTTGCCAGAGCTCACGGCCCTGGGCGATGCCATGCTCGACTACGTCAAGCACCCCGGACATTTGAGCTGCCTGGAGGCGTTCAAGCGCCATCAATTCGATACGGTTAAGGTCCAGTGCATCGGCCCGGCGACCGTGATTCAGAGCGGCTACGAGGAGGACGACGCGATTTCCAGGATCTACCAACACATCGAGCGGATCCTTGACGGCCTTGAAGCCGACGAGATCATTCTGTTCTTGGACGAGCCCGCCCTCGGGTACGTGGGCTTTGACTACGAGCGTCTGTGGGAGCCGCTGTTTGCAAGCTTTTCCGTGATTCGCGGCGTACACATCTGCGGCAACATGCAGTGGGATCAACTGTTTGACGCGAAGATTGACATCATTAGCTTCGACGCTTCCAAGTACGACATCACGCGCTACTACACCGCGCGAAACGGAAAACGGCTCGCCTGGGGTGTGGAAAAGCCGCAGGATGTCAAAGATTTCCAGCCCGGAGATCTCATCACCCTGCCCTGCGGCATGCCTCACCTCTCGCATAGCGCAGAGCAGGCCGAGAAGAGGTTTGTTCAACTTTGTGAGGCTGCCCAACAGAGTTCCCATACTCTCTAAAGCGAACAAGGCTAAGCAACTGGCCAATGGACTTCGACTGAAACAAGTCGGCTGCGCTCAAACCAGCCGGTAAACTACGGTGCACGAATGTGAAATCGTGTGGGAGCGGCGATGGCCAAACGAAGGTCGAAAACTCGGTACCCTTTTTCCTGCTTCGCGCGCATCCAGGCGTGGATTGTCAACTGGTCGCTGCGCGGCCCCGAGCGAAGGGTGCTTCGCAGTCCGCATTTTTGGATCATCGCCTTACTGTTTGCGGGATTCACCATCATCTACTACGCAGAACAACTCGGTCTTGTCCGGTGTCTTCCCGGATGTGCGGGCTTCTTTACCACCGTGCACGATCTGCACCGCGCCCTATTCTTCATCCCCATCATCTACGCTAGCCTGATCTTTCACGTGCGCGGCGGACTCATCTCGTGTTTGGCGTTCCTTGGCGTCATGCTCCCTCGTGCTTTATTCTTCTCTGCCTATCCACACCCGGTGCCTCGCGCCATCGTCTTCTTCGTGCCGGCCACGTTGATCAGCCTGTTGATCGCCGCGTTGCTCGATCAGATCGAGCGGGCGAAAAAGGCACGGGAAGACCTGTCCGCGGTGTACAACGAACTGGCCGAGTCGGTGGTGCAGTTGCAGGAGTCCCAGGAGCAGCTGATCCAGGCGGAGAAGCTCAGCTCGCTGGGGCAGATGTCCGCCTCGATCGCTCACGAAATCAACAACCCGCTCGCCGGGGTGCTCGTCTACGCGCAGCTTCTGGCCAAGAAGCTATCCAGGGACACGCTAACCAAACAGGTGGGCCTCGAGTATCTCGGCAAAATGGCCTCGGAGGTCGATCGCAGCTCCCGCATCATTCGCAACCTACTCGATTTTGCCAGGCCATCGGAGCCGAAGCTGGGCGACGTCGACATCAACAAGGTGATAGAAGACGCGCTTACATTAGTGAACCACCAGGCTGAACTGAGGCACGTGGGACTGATCAAGGAACTTTACCCCAACCT
>CAZOUO010000246.1:0-3038 GCA_964582975.1 uncultured Thermotogae bacterium
TCCTCCTGCCTCAACCTGCCACCTGTAAACAGTACTACGAAACTCGATACCCTAGGGCCACGCATCTTTCTTTTCTTGAACAATGCATTACGCGGAATAGGAAGGGTCTCCTGTCCTGCAATGAGGACAAACGATCTCGTGCACAAGGTGCTAGAACAGGTTCTTGATGGACTCAGGGATCGAGCCGAAGTGTCATGGGGAACCACAGGATAGGAGAAAGCGGGCGTTTGTGCCTTTTCATGCCCCAACCTACACTGATACGTTAGAGCTGTTCAGGATCGTAGGTAGTGCACGTCTGGAAAGTAGATTGGACAGGGAGGCGTTGTTGCTGATAGTGGTTTCAACGGCAATTGGCTTTTTGATGGGCTCATTGCCGTTCTCGGCATGGCTTGTGAAGTGGTGGGTGCACAACGATGTCCGCACGTTCGGTGATGGTAATCCCGGGGCGATCAACGCGTGGCGGGCCGGAGGGTGGCGCGTGGGAGTTCCCGTGCTCTTATTGGATGTGGTCAAAGGAGGACTTCCTGTAGCCCTTGCGCGATTCGTCTTCGAGCTTGAAAGTTGGTCTCTTATCCCCGTCGCGCTCTCCCCGGTTTTCGGCCACGTTGTTTCGCCTTGGCTTCGATTTCGCGGTGGCAAGGGAATTGCAGCAAGCTTCGGCGTTTGGAGCACCCTGACGTACTGGGTTGTGCCGACGACGCTGGGGTTGTTCATGGCAGTAATCATGGCGTTTCAGGCTGTCCCAGCGTGGACGGTAATGATGGCAGCACTGGCGACCTTGATTACCCTTCTCATTCTCCGACTGGAGACCTATCTCGTCATCGCCTTTGTTCTCAACCTCGCGCTGTTGGCCTGGACCCATCGAAAGGAACTCCGCTCCGCTCCGAAATTACGCGATTTCTCAGGCAGGAAAGGAAAGGGAGACAGTTGAGCTTCCTTGTTCAGCACCAATACAGCATCGTGGGATTCTTAAGCGCGATTCTGGTCATTTCCCTTTCCAACCTTGTGGCAATGCATCGCCTCGGAGGCCGTCGATTCGGGAAGCGAAGGAACCAGCTTGATGCCAAAGCCGAGAAGCCACCGAGGGTGTCCGTCCTCATCCCAACCAGGAATGAAGAATGCAACGTTGAACGATGCATACGGTCTCTATTGACTCAAGAATATCCGGATTTCGAAATCATCGTGCTCGATGATTCAGAGGATCGGACACCTGACATTCTTCGATCCCTCGCTTCGGATAGTACATTGCACCTCTTAACAGGCAGACCGCTTCCACCCGGATGGATCGGCAAGAGCTGGGCGTGTCATCAACTGGCGAATGCAGCCACGGGTCAGCTTCTCCTCTTCACCGACGCGGACACCCATCACCATCCTTCGATGCTGCGCGACGCGGTGACAGCACTTCTTGCGAAAAGGCTAGCTTTCTTGAGCGCCATTCCTCGCCAAGAGCTTCACACGTGGGCAGAGCGCCTGGTCATTCCTGTGCTTCCCTGGAGTCTCCACACCTTCTTTCCTATGGCCCTTGCTCGGCGGTTGCGCCTGCGCGCCCTGGCGACCGCGGCGGGCCAGTTTATGCTGTTCCGAAAAAAAGCCTACGCTGTGATTGGCGGCCACGAAGGTGTACGAGGATCGGTGGTGGATGACGTATCGCTAGCGCAACAAGTGGTGAAAGCCGGTCTGCCGTGGTCCCTAATGGACGGCAAGGCGCGGATCTCAGTCCGGATGTATCGAACCTTCAAAGAAGTGAGGGATGGCCTCTCAAAGAATCTGTTCGCCGTTTTCGGCTGCAATCTGCCGTTTTTTTGCTTCGTTTGGGCATGGTTGTTCTGGGTGGCCTGGGAGCCTCCACTTCTGGTGGTGTTACGGGCCACACGAGCCCTGTCGATATCGGCGGAGATTGTCATACCGGCTGCGTTAGCAACAGGTCTCAGCCTTCTGCTGTGGGTGATCAGCAACCTTCGCTTCCGAATCCCATTGATCCAAGCCGCCCTTCACCCAGTTACGATGTTATTGCTGCTCTTCATCGCCGCCCGCTCAGTGATCTGGCATGCTCTGGGTCGTGGCACGTGGAAAGATCGGCCCCTGTGGCCAGCCGATGACGGCGGCGCAACGAAATAACGCTCCAGATAACGCACTGAGTCGTTTCGTACATGCTGTTGCGGTTGCATCAGTCTCCCAATAGGAGAAGGTCCATCTGTTGGACGTCTGCGCAGTCAAGCATCGGGTCGATCCGCCTGGCAAGGAAGAAATTACGCTCAGGGTCAAGATCTGGAGTTCCCTGCCCCCCGCTTGCGAGAAACGGACTACTCGCTCCCAGTATGACCTGTTCGGTCTCCCATTCGATCGTTCCCCGGATGAACCCGGAGGAGATAACCGTTCCAATCAGTCGATTGCGATTGCGTTGGACCACGTACACTTCTCCGCTGATCAGTCCCATGATCTCCACCCGCACGGTCATCCCCGGGTGGCCATCGTTGTCCTGGTCGAACACGCGCGGATCGGCCACATCCGTGGGAAGGGCGTCGTTGTCTGGGTCTTCGAGCCGTGCACCCAGCAGCTGGGTGTTCCATGGAAAGACGATGCGACGTTCGGGAGAGGGGTCCCCTGTAGATTGATCTTCATCCGATACGAGCTCAAGATGGGCTGCGCGTTCCGTCACACCCAAAGAGCGCAGGAACGCATCAGGAATGATTGTGTTCACCATCATGGTGCCATCGTCGATGTTCGTTGCGCAGTGGGTTTCCAGAACTGAGAAGGCGTCGTCAGCCTGCTCAATGATCAATCGGAGGTGTGTCGTTGTCGTGCGGGTTCGTTCGCCAACGATCGGTATTCGTACGATTTCAGATGTAATCTGAACCATCGCCCAAACTCCCGATAGATCCAAGTCCGTTGAGGCTTCGGACGAGCTGGTCTCGCTGACTGCCTGGCCATCGATGAGGGGGCCAAAAGTGAATCCAAGTAGGAGGAAGAGAAGAGCCAGAAAACCCCTTGCCCGAGCCATCGATCGACCTCCCGTTCTTAAGCACCACCGTATCTCG
>CAZOUO010000247.1:0-3014 GCA_964582975.1 uncultured Thermotogae bacterium
GTCGATAGCGTCCATCGCGTTATCCGTCCACAGGTTGGCCGCGGAGGCCGCCGGCCAGCCGGGCGACCCCGAGGCGCTGAAGGAGACCGTTCTAGCGGCACCAGAGGTGGCCCAAAGGATCGAAAACAAGGAGCTTGTCAAGGTCATCGCCATTCCGGAGAAGATGGTCAGCATCGTCGTCCGCTAGCGATGCGCGACCGGAAAACCGACCTTCCCATCATCGCTGCAGAAGGAGCCGTCTTCCTGGATCGTGACGGAGTGATCTGCAAGCAGGCAGCTTTTGTCAACCGCCCCGAGGACCTTGTCCTCATCGACGGGTCAAGCGAGGCAATTGCGCGATTGAATCGGGCACATTTTCCCGTAGTTGTTATCACCAACCAAGGCGGAATCGCCATGGGGCATCTGACCGAAGAGACGCTGGCCAGAATCCACGCAAGGATGAAGGTCCTCCTTGCAAAAGCAGACGCTCACGTGGACGCCGTGTATTACTGCCCCCACCATCCACAGGCAGAAGTCACGGGCTACCTCCTCGACTGCTCTTGCCGGAAACCCGGAATTGGAATGCTGGAGAAGGCGCGAGATGAACTGGGCGTCAATCTGCACAAGTCTGTCCTCGTTGGAGATGCGACCACCGATATCCTCGCCGGCATCCGCGCCAGCTGTCGCACTATCCTCGTGGAAACGGGTCTCGGCGGAAAGGATGGAAAGGTGATCGCCAAGCCAGACTTCACCGTTTGTGACCTCACGGCCGCTGTCGACCTGATCCTTGCAGAGGAGGATTCTCTCGAAGCTATCCCGTGTTGAGGTCAGCGCATACTTGAAGGGCGTCTCGAAATCGGGTATCAATGAGGCTGAATTCGGGGCCTTAGCTCAGTTGGGAGAGCGCTTGCATGGCATGCAAGAGGTGAGGGGTTCAAATCCCCTAGGCTCCACAGAAATGTGATATCGCAGTCCTGATGGGCACATCCACGCTTGCTATAGAAACGACATGATGGAGCGATCTCCGGAATGCTCTTGCTGTTTTGGTTTTGAGGTTCGAATCCCCTAAGGTCACGTGATGTACATCACATTGGGGAATACGGCGTGTTGCAGACGTTGCGGTGTGTATTGACGTTGGTGAGCTGCCTTGTGGTTCACTCCACGGTGTGCATAGAGGTCAAATGGAGTGAGTCGTCACCCTATCCTTGGTCCAGTTCTCGGGCTGAAGGTCAATAGCTGTGAATGTGCTCCTGAGTCATGCAACAAAAGAAAGCCTCCTGTTGCAACAGGAGGCTTCTATCTATGAGACATCCAGGACGGATATTCAGTTTGGCCTCATTGGCCGCGTTACCCTCCTCCTCCAGTCATCTGTTCTGCCAGTCGTAGTCCCTCTTCAGCGGTGATTGCTGGTACAACGTTGAACTCAAACAGATCGCCCCATTCGCCTAGTGTTTGAAAGATTGGAGCCACGCTGTCTGCCTCGAAGATGGCAACTACGTTGGGTTGATTGCCTTGCAACCAGTACTCTGCAATTGACCGCATTCCCTCTGGATGCTTCCACTTAAGACGCCGAGCCATCCTATCCTGCGGGGTACCCGCCACAGCCTTCAGTGTCGCAACGAAGAGCATGATACACCTCCTCTTGTGAAAAAGCTGATTCCATTCTCCGTGAACAGACTCCCAAAGACAATACTTCAACCGTATGCCGTCTAGGGGATTGACGCTCGCTTGCTTGATGCAACAGAAGATTGCTTTCGATGCGTGAATTCCCGTAGAAGGCGAGCGGCCCTCTTGCCTGGATAGAAGAGGGCCGCCCACAAGGAGGAACTACTGACAAGGCGGCGCCTTTGCCTTCTTTTCCTCACGCTTCAGGCACTCAAGGATGAGTTACACAACCGGATAATTGATCGAGCGATCTTTCTCGTCTACCGGTTCCGTCAACCGCTCGCAATGCTTGTCAGGTATTCGCAATTGAGGAATGCAAATAGAGAGGTTGTCCAGAATCTGCTTTGTGACACGCCCCCGTCTTGAGAAAGATTTCTTCATCACATCTCCGATTACTACCTCCTGTCCGAACCAGGTCCCTTGACTTCGGCGTCCTGGTGGAAGGGATAGTATCCCTTCGGTTCCAACAAAACAGGGACGTAGAAATCAACTGGTATTTCAACTAGGCCTTCGGCTCGTTCCGGGCCTTGATACCGGGCGGCGGCAACGACGTAGATGGCCGGTTCAATCACGCCGCGGCTATCGTCAAAAAGGACTAGTTCGGCCTTTTGCACAATGATGTCCTTAGCTTGCCCTGCCATTTCCAGCAATCGCCTTTCTATTTCCTGACGAATCATCTCATCGTTCTTTACTTGCTTTTCTGAAATCTCTTCAGCTCTAACGTCAGGCCAATTCCGAATCATACTGACTAAGGCGGACCGTTCACCTAGGTGAACCAATATCCGCGATCCGGGACCCTGGACTTGCAGTTCCTGCAGAACCCGACGGAAGAAGACCGTGACCAGCTTTTCGTAATTCCCGGAACTTCTTCCATCCTTGGCTACGGTCATGCCCAAACCGCCAACTCGAGCTAGAACCAACTCTTCTTCGTTTTCCGGCAGGTAGCGCAGTTTGGCGAGATACTCAAGGGCCAAGGCTGGGGCTTCCTTTGACGAAGGCAGGCCGCGCGTTGACCCATCCCCCGAGTAATCTCTCAAACCGGCGTTAAAGAGAAAGGCACCGGTAGCTGAATCTACATCAAAGACAGCCGAGGAATCGTCACTAGAGGTAAAGATAAAGTGGCCTTTGTATTCTTGAACCTTGTCGAAAGGTATCCTCATTCCCGCCGTCTCTCGAAGTTGTTCAACCATCTCGCGACTCTGATTCTGATCAATCCGCTTTGTCGGAACAGCCAGGTAGCTTACTAGAGCTCTCTTGCCGATGAAGTTTCTGGCCGCCACTTCCCACTTGATCTCAGGTTCGCTCGTTGCTAGTATATCGAGTTTCGTAGTACTGTTTACAGGTGGCAGGTTGAGGCAGGAGGAAGAAAG
>CAZOUO010000248.1:0-2997 GCA_964582975.1 uncultured Thermotogae bacterium
GACGTATGCTGCCCAGCCCGAGGGCTTCGAAACTTTGCTGACGCTCGTAGGCGTTGGGGCGAAGACCCTGCGTGCTTTGTCTTTGATCGCGGAGCTGATCTACGGGAAGACACCGAGCTTCGACGATCCTGCCCGCTACAGCTTCGCCCATGGTGGCAAGGATGGAATCCCGTATCCGGTTGACCGCGCTCTCTACGACCGGTCGATCGACATCTTGGGCCGAGCGATCCGCCGTGCCAAACTCAATCAACCCGAGGAGCTCCGAGCGTTCAAGCGTTTGGAACGGACATTTGGTAAAGCGGCGAGAAACGTCTGATCCCTTGGCTAGAAAAGCACTGCCAAATTGGCTTTAGAATTGCACAGACTGGGACCGGCTCCTACAGAGCAATTCGCCCGCGCAGGGCGCGGCCGAGGGTGACCTCGTCAGCGAACTCGAGATCGCGACCGACCGGGATTCCTTGTGCAATCTGGGAGATTCGCACCCCCAAAGGTTTTGCTAGTGAGACGATGTGCATGCCGGTGATCTCACCCTCAAGTTTGGGCTCCAGAGCGAGAATTACTTCCTTGGTCTCTTCCGACTTGATCCGCTCCAGCAGCTCGTCGATCCGAAGATCGGTCGCGCTGACCTCGTCCATCGGCGAGATCAACCCTCCGAGAACGTGGTAAAGCCCACGGTACTCTCCGGTTCGCTCGATTTTGAGGATCTCCCACGGTTGTCCGACCACACAGATCGTCTGTTGGTCGCGCTTGGGGTTAGTACAGATATTGCAAAGCTCTCCGGTGGCGAAGTTGTAACAACGGCGACAGTGTTGAACTGCCTTTTTGATGCGGCCGATCGCTTCAGCAAGGCGCGTCACTTCCTCATTCGGTGCGTTCAACAGGTAGAAGGTGACTCGCTCGGCGCTCTTGCGGCCAATCCCCGGAAGGGCCTTGAGCCGCTCGATCAGCTCGTCCAGTGGGGGGATCATAATCATAGTCCGGGCATCTCAGGGAGATTCATTCCCTGAGTGAGCGGCCCCAACTTCTCCTGGGCTTGTTCCTTGGCGTTCTTCTGCGCCTCCTGCACCGCGGCAATCACCAAATCGACAAGCATCTCTACATCATCCGGGTCAACGACTTCCTTCTCGATGGCAAGATTGAGCAACTCACCACGACCGTTAACGGTAGCAGTGACCATCCCACCACCGGAGCTTGCCTCAACTTTCATCTCCTCAATCTCGGCTTGTTTCTTCGCAAGTTCCTCTTGGAGCTTTTTTGCTTGCTTCATTATGTTCCCTAGGTTTCCCAACCCTTTCATCATTCCTCCTTCACAATCGTTCCATCGAACACTTGGCAGATAAGCTGGGCCTTCTCCCGCAGCCGCTCGCGAGCAGAGGGATTTCGCTTGCCCCCATCATCAAACTGGATGTCCACGTGGAACTGGTCTCCCAGGTGGCGGTGCACCATCCCTGCCAAGTACTGCAGGTTCTCAGACATCTCCAGGCTCTCCTTGTGGAACGTGTAATCGGGGTGAAAGGAGATCGTCACCGTGTCACGCGAAAGACGCGGGATCCCTTCAGCAAGAAAGGCGGCAATGGCTATCCGCTCCTGTTCAATCACCTCGATCATCTTCTTCCAGCGGGAGGCGAAGTTCATTTCTTCGGTGGAGGTAGTGGACTTTTCCACAGGTTCAGACGGAGCAGGCTCGTTTTGGGGAGGCGGAGCTTCCACCTCCTGCTCAGCTTTTGTTTCGAGCTCTCCTTGCAGAGAAGAGGGTGAAGCATTCCCTTGTTCTGTGAGCAGCGGCGTGTCCGTCTCCGCAACAGGGGTTTGTGGGACACTCTCCAGATTGGCTGCAGGGCTCTTGCCCTTCTCCGAGGGGCTTGCTACCTCGACTGGAGACGATGGGCGTGGCTCAAGGTCGGTCATCAGGGCAAGCAGACCCACCTCAAGGAGAATCCGCCGATCAAGCGAGCGGAAGAGTTCCTGTTTGATGTCGAGCAATCCTCGGCAGAGGCGAAGGTCTCGATCCTCTGTGTGGATTTCGTAAGCGATCCGGTCGCGCAAGATTTCGACCAAGTCGGCGAGAAAGACCTCGAGGTCTTTCCCTCGTTCAACAAGCGAGTCGATGGTCTCAAGAACCGCCTTGCGATCACCCTCTTCGAGCGCGGAAAGGAAAGCCTGGTGTCCCTCGCGGCCGACGAGCCCCAGCATCTCTAACACCCGCTCCTCGGTGATCTCGCCACTCTCAAAGCTCGCGGCCTGTTCCAGCATAACGATGGCGTCGCGCATCGCTCCATTCGCCCTACGGGCGACAAGATCGAGGCCCCCCTTGGCGATGACAATCTCTTCAGCGCCAGCGATCTCGACAAGCCGCGCGGCGATCTTTTCCGTCGGGATCTTTCGGAAATCGAACGCCTGACATCGTGAAAGAATCGTGCGCGGAACTTTGTGTGGCTCTGTGGTGGCGAAGATGAAGACCACATGTGGGGGCGGCTCTTCCAGGGTCTTCAATAGGGCGTTGAACGCCTCATTGGTGAGCATGTGGACTTCATCGATGATGTAGACCTTTGTGTTAAGGTCGGTAGGGACAAAGTTCACCTCCTCGCGCAGGCGACGGATGTGATCGATCCCGCGGTTGGAGGCACCGTCGATCTCCAAAATGTCCAAAGAGCGGTTTGAAAGGATCGTCTTGCAGTTGCCGCACGAGTTGCACGGTTCTCCTCCCTCCGGGGAGATGCAGTTGACCGCGCGGGCGAGAATGCGGGCAATCGAGGTCTTGCCGATCCCCCGTTCGCCAGCAAACAGGTACGCGTGCGCCACTTCATCGGCAACCACCGCATTTTGCAGCGTGCGGACGATCTCCTCCTGACCGACCACTTCGGAGAAACGCTGCGGCCTGAAGCGACGGTAGAGGGAAATGTAGGCAAACGTTTCACTCACCCTTTGATCACCATTCCCTATCGGGGAGACTGGATTTGAACCAGCGACTTCCTGCTCCCAAAGCAGGCGCGCTAC
>CAZOUO010000249.1:0-2978 GCA_964582975.1 uncultured Thermotogae bacterium
GTTCCCGCACCACCACTTCCACCTGCTCGTCGATGTTCGGATCAAGCAGCATCAGGTTCACGCCAAACGGTTGTGCGGTCAGCTCGCAAACCTCGGCAATCTGCTCGGCTAGCGTCTCCGGTGCCATCCCTCCGGAGCCGATGATTCCCAACCCGCCAGCCTTTGACACAGCAGCAACAAGCGGCGCACGTGACACATGTGCCATCCCTCCCAAGAAGATGGGATAGCGAACACCAAGCATCTGACAGATGCGGTTTCCCTTCGGCTCTGTTTCTTGACCGGACAAAACGACCTCCCCAAGTGAAGGAATACTGGTACTTTACTTCGGCACGACTCGGAAGTAAACCACATCTCCCGGTGCCGCGAGTCGTTGCGGCACGCGCCTACCTTGAAAAATCCGACCAATTTGGTAAGCTTTTAGTTGGTGAGACGCATGGGCAAACAAGTGTACCTTGATAACAGCGCAACGACCCCGGTGGCCCCCGAGGTCGTTGAAGCCATGACTCCGTACCTTCAACAGGACTACGGAAATGCCTCCAGTCTGCACAACTTGGGGAGGGAGGCGCGAAAAGCGATCGAGGAATCTCGCGGCGAAATTTCCCAGACCCTCGGAGTGACGCCGACCGAAATCGTGTTCACCTCAGGGGCCACCGAGGCGAACAACCTGGCGATCAAAGGGCTTGCCTTCGCCCATCCCGACAAGCGACACCTGATCACTTCCAAGGTCGAGCATCATGCGGTCCTCCACACTTGCCAGTGGATGGAGGAGCGCGGCTACGAAGTAACCGCTCTTGACGTTGACCGCTTCGGGCGAGTCGACCCGGGAGAACTGGATGAGGCAATCCGTGACGACACGCTCCTCGTGTCCGTGATAGCCGGAAACAACGAGATCGGAACGTTACAGCCTATTGAGCAAATCGGCGAAATCTGCCGAGCGCGAGGGGTCTTCTTCCACACCGATGCCGTACAGGCCTACGGCAAGATCCCACTGCCGATGGAGACGATTGACCTGCTTTCGGTCTCCGCTCACAAGTTGCACGGCCCCAAGGGCGTCGGATTTCTCTACGTGCGCCGAGGGGTTGCAATCACCCCCCTGCTCCACGGCGGTGGCCATGAGAGGGGCCGCCGCAGTGGCACGGAGAACACTCCGGGAATCGTCGGTCTCGCCGCTGCGGCCCGGCTGGCGTTCCGCGAAATGGAAACGACCACTGCACGGATGCGGCGGTATCGTCAACGACTGATTGCGGCCATTTCTAACCTCCCAGGAACGCAACTGAACGGCGACGAGACGAAAGGCCTGCCTCACATCGTGAACTTCAGCTTTCAGGCGATTGAGGGCGAAAGCCTGGTGATGAAGCTTGACGAACACGGGATTGCCGTCTCCACCGGCTCGGCCTGTTCTTCCCCCAATCTCGAACCGAGCCACGTTCTCGTGGCAATTGGGGTCCCACTCTCGATGGCCCACGGGAGTCTGCGCATCAGCACGGGCCGTCAAACGACCGACGCGGAGATCGACAAACTGCTTGAAGAGCTTCCGCGCGTTGTGAAAGAATTGCGCGCGATGTCACCGTTTAAGGTAGGTGCATAAAGATGTATGCAGAGAAAGTCATCGAGCATTTTCGCCACCCGCACAACATGGGAAAGCTTGAGGATTACTCGGCCGTCGGCAAGGTAGGTAACATTATCTGTGGTGACGTGATGTGGCTATACATCAAGGTCGACAAGGATGAGCAGGAGCGCGAGGTAATCGCGGACATCTCGTGGGAGACGTTCGGATGTACAGCAGCGATCGCTACGTCCTCGATGGTTTCCGATCTCGCCAAGGGGAAAACTCTCGAAGAGGCGATCAAGATCACCAATCGCGACGTGGCCGAGGAGTTGGGTGGCCTCCCACCGGTGAAGATGCACTGCTCTGCACTGGCCGCCGACGCGTTGAATGAGGCAATCTATGAGTACCTCACCGGTGCTGGACGGGAAGTTCCTCCGGTCTTACAACAGCGGCACGAACGACTCGCCAAGGAGATGGACTCACTCGAGAAGAGGTACCAGGCCTTCCTCGGGGAAAAGGAGGGTTCCTCCCCCAAGACTTAGACCGAAAGGAAGATCCCGTGTCCCTCACCAAAAAGTCAAGCTACGGGCTGATCGCCGCGCTGGAATTGGCAGCAAACGTCTCGGAAAGTCCGCTTTCCGCTTCGGCGATTGCTGATAAGTATGCCCTTCCTACCCCGTTTATCGAGAAGATCCTCCACCAGCTCAAGTTGGCCGGCTTGGTGAAGGCCAAAAAGGGACGAGGCGGTGGCTACGCCCTTGCTGTTGCCCCAGCAAGCACCTCGGTCCTACTCATCCTGGAGGCCCTCGATGAACCGCTGGACCTGGTGGGCTGCCTCGGCCGTGATTCGGACTGTCGGCTGACCCCGATTTGCCCGACCAAATCAGCGTGGGTGAAGCTCGACCAGCGATTCAAGGCACTCCTTGACTCACTTACCTTAAGCGACCTGCTTGAACGGTGAGCATTTGCGGCAAGCACGGCTTGTGCCCGTCAGCTTTGGCCACATGCGCTCAGTCGAGATAGCCCAAGTTGCGAAGCCGTCCTTTCACCGCCTCCTCTTCTTCAGTGGTGAGTCCACTTGCGGATCTGGGATCAACCAGTCCCAGCCGCTCCAACCCGTCGATCACCGCTTGCGTGCTCTGTTCGACCGATTGCTCCGAGGTGTCGATCTTGATTTGGTATTCCCCTTCCTGCGGTGCTTCGAATGGGTCATTGACACCGGTGAAGTTTTTTATCTCCCCCCGCTCGGCCTTCTCGTAGAGCCCTTTGGGGTCGCGCGACTTGCATACTTCAACAGGACATTCGACGAAAATGAGGACGAACCTACCGGCCTCTTCAACCATCTCGCGTACCAGCTCGCGATACTCGCGATAGGGCGCGATGGCGGCGACTATCGCCACCACATCGTTCTTGTTCAACAGCTTACAGA
>CAZOUO010000250.1:0-2969 GCA_964582975.1 uncultured Thermotogae bacterium
ATCGATCGCTCCCGGGTACTCGTGAACTTCGCCCACGGCCACGAAGGTGACGCCGTCGGCGCTGATCTCCACCAGGCATGGACGATCGTTGGTGACATAGACAAACAGGTCGTCTCCTGGAACGTCGATCAGACGGTTGTCCACGAACTCCAAGACCAGGTAGCCGCGATTGTCCAAGGCGCTAACCCTGAATCCGAGAGAGACGGCACACGTGTCGCACCCGTACCATCCGACGCATCCACCGCTACAGTCTTCGTCACCGCAGTCGGGAGGACCGAGCGCCTCGCTGGGATTGCCGTACGCTCCTCGGACGCAGCTCGCCGCACAATAGGCGACGACGCGGTCGGCAAAGGAGCGATCAGCATTGGGAAAGCTTGCTCCGCAATACGTTGCGGAGTCCGCAAGCGCAAGTGGGCCAATCGACGCGACAAAAAGACCGATAGCTATGCTGGTAAGAAGCGTTGCCGTGCGCGGACTGATCTTCATTCGGTCACCTCTTCATTTATCTTTCGCCTCCATCAAGGTCGCCTATGGTCTTATCCGTGCGGTGTGTTAGACAAAATGCGTGACAGATGCAAGGTGCGCCAATAAACACGTATCTAAATATCTTCCAAATCTGATTGTACCTATTAACGCTACCCCTCAGACCTCGCTTGCTCGCAGTGCAAGAGCCTGTTTCGGGAAGCGAAAATGTGTTGTCCGAAGACATTCCTCACAGGAAAATCGGGGGAATCTCTGAAAGCGCGCCATGACGGGAGATTGGCTAACCCAGATGAAGGCCGGCTACAAAGCAAGCTACCCACGCTCTTCCCTCGACACGCAACTACAGCACCACGCATTGAAGATCGGGGGTGCCGAGGCCGACCTGCAGGTGATGGTCCTTAGAAAAGGGATGCCCTTTTCGACTCCACCTGACGAGCGGACGTGATCTTGCAAAGAGAGGCCGTGGTGTTACTGGTAGAGTAGGTCGTGCACTTCTAAGCCAAAGCGTGAGTCATCAATTCACAGATACCGGATTTGGCTTCATCCAAGCTTGGGGTTCTAGGGGGTCCCAGAATCGCTGGCGGGCTGCTGAGCAGTCGATTTGTTGCCAGGAGGGTCGTCATCCAGATCGATACTGAACTCTGCCCAGATGAGGACGTGGTCTGAGAACGAGCCCTTGTTCTCGTACGCGAAGCTGTAGCGCTCGCTTTCGGAGGACTCTGAAAACACGAGATCCCAGAATTTAAGGATACCGGATTGACCTGTAAACTCATGCTCCGGCCCTGTGTGGTCAGTGTCGATCCAGATTTTGTCGTAGGGATTCGCAAGACCGTCCTGACCGAGGGAAGTAGGTTCATCAACCACAGCGGTTAGTCCGGAGATCGAACGCAACTCATTCCACCACCCATATCGAGATGATTTCACGTTGAAATCCCCGAGTAGGATGATGTCATCCTCGAAAGGATCCAGTCCTCGCACAGAGAGGAAAACGTCGTCCAAGAACTGGATTTCCCGTTTGAGTTTCGTTACCTTCTTTGGGCCAATGGCGTGGTGGACGATCAGTGTGAAGTCGAACTCTCCGGCTAGGAACGAGGCAAAGAACGGCTCTCGTTCGAAGATATCCGTAGAGTCGGGGAAGAAGCATCCGCATTCGGGATGCTGGACTCTGTGGTTGTGGAGAAAGACGTAGTATTCCTTGTAACTGTCAGATCGGCCTCGAGCTTCAGGGGAAATGATATATGACCATGTCTGACCGCGGGAGTTAAGCTCAGCAACCAGAGCTTCCACATGGCCAAGGGCACCAGTACCGTATACCGCTGCACATGGACTCTCTTTCGAGTCTTTCTTTGAGTTGTGCATGCCCTCGGCTAGAGCAATGACATCGTAGTTCTCGATGATATCAGCGATCTGCTCGATGTTTTTGCAATACCCCTTTCCATGTCCGAAACGAAGAGCATTCCAGAATGCGATCTTGATTGTGTCAGCGTGAGTTCCCACAACACACAGGATCAACACGGCCACTACCGCAGGCGCAAGTCTACTTGTTCGCATGGCGCTCCACCGTTTTCCAAAATTCGGGGACATAATACCTATTTCGGAATTTGCCGTCAAACCCGGTGACACAATACCTAATCACAACCAGTGTTGATGATTAGCTTTGAACCTCATACGCTAACTTGAAAAAGGTGTGCTGCTTTTGCAGAATAATGACATGGGTAGAATCGCGCGCGTCGTACTACCGGGCATTCCGCATCACGTGACTCAACGTGGAGTTCGATCGATGCCCATCTTCTCTTCAGACAATGATCGATTGGACTACCTGCATCTATTGGCAAAGCAAGGGCAAAAGCACGGCCTGACCTTTTTGGCTTGGTGCCTGATGAGCAATCATGTTCACTTGATTGCAGTTCCCGAAGAAACGCACAGCCTTTCTCGAGGCATAGGCGAAGCGCACAGGCAATACACCCGTCTGATCAACTTCAGGGATGGCGTGAGAGGCTATTTCTTCCAGGGAAGGTTCTTTTCCTGTCCTTTGGACAGAAAGCGGTTATTGGCTGCGGCCAGATATATCCTTAGAAATCCAGTTCGAGCCGGCCTTGTAGCGAAATCAGGAGACTACTTGTGGTCCAGTGCCAGGTGGTACCTTGGTATGGCGTCGCAAGATCTGCTTGTGAATGATCTAGGACCATTAGCGGAAATCGATGTCTGGGAGGATTTCCTTGCGAATGATCCAGAAGACATCGATATCCTTCGGGAGCACACAAGAACAGGCCGACCATGTGGAACCGCGACGTTTATCACGAGAGCCGAGCGAATAACGGGACGAGCCCTTAAGAAGCGGAAACCAGGACGTAAGCCAAAACGCACGAAATAAGTATTACGTCCCCGGAATTACCCTACAATGATAGAGGCACAGCTGTCCAACCCTAGCGTATCGAGTTTCGTAGTACTGTTTACAGGTGGCAGGTTGAGGCAGGAGGAAGAAA
>CAZOUO010000251.1:0-2958 GCA_964582975.1 uncultured Thermotogae bacterium
CGATGCGGAACTTCGCGCTATAGGTGAGCTTCTTCTTTGAAAGAAAGACTCTCCTCTCGGCGACGGTGAACTCCACGCTGTAGATGCCCCGCTTCTCTTTCAGAGTCGCCGGGATTCCCTCGACAAATCTCTTGATCTCATCGATCAGCATCGCTTCGCCCTCCTTTCCCCTGTCAATGGCCCATCCATGATAGCGTAGCTATTGCCGGCACGGAAGAGCCGGGATCAATTTGCTCTAGTTGCGGAGTTGCACGATAGTCATTGTTGGGCGGCGCAGATTGCCTCGATGCCACGATCATCAACCACTGTAAGGAGTAGTGACAATGGAACAAGAACCGAGCGCCCAAGAGCCTAGCCCGCAGCACGTGTGAAGCCATTTGGGAGAAGGCAAAAGGCGAGGACACGTTGGCCGGTAATCGGATATTGGGTATCATGGAGCGTCGGGCCGGATTACTAGGGTTGGATGCGCCAGCCAACCAAGAAATTACAAGAGAGGGCGGCGGCCCGTTGGTGATCGTGCTAGGAGAAAAGGAGGAGGGATGAGCAATCTGGCTGGGATTCCGTCAGCCAGTGTCCTGTGCTTGCGGAACATGATCGCTGAGATCGACGCAATGAAATCACTACCAACTGCTAAGGAGACCCAGGAGATGATCGCCCGCTGGCAGGTGGTCGAGCTGCACCTGCATAAGACAGAGGACCAAGGGAAGAGGGCGGCGGCGCTCATTAATGAGCATGAGATCCAGGTGCTTCTCAAGACGCGAAAGTTTCGTGATGCGCAAGAGGAAAGACGGCACCGACAACGAGCAAGGCAAGGGTGGCTCGCTCGCGATTATGAGGAGCAATCAAAGAACCCAAAAAGCTAGGTCCCCGATCGATCCTGGCCCCCTTCAGATCCCCTGTCAAAAGCGGCCCTCTGGGTTTTTTTGGTAGCCGGTGACTGCCTCCTTCTCCTCACGCTTCAAGCATTGCAGAGAAGTTTGAGCCTTAGCCGATCCTCCTAATATCGCCCGGAGTCACCAGTGACCCCTTTGCGATCCCAAGCTTGCCAAGGAGCCCCTCTTTAGCGGCTAGTACCCATTGGTGTTTTTCACTCACGGAAATTGACTTTGCAGTTGTGCTGGCTTTTTTGACCGCAACGACACTTCCTGTTTCATCAATGACAGCAAGCTCAAGGGGAGCACGGATACCAGTCATATCATACGTGACTCGTGAAGTCTGGAGCCTCGGATGGGCGTAAAGAAGCACCGTTGTGTCAAGGGCCTTGGCGCCTACGTTGGTTAGGCCCGCTTTCCTCGCCTCGGTGGTCTCTGCAATCTTCACCAAGAGAGTGACTGCGTTTCCGTTGGTATCCGTTGCGGGGAGAATCCCGCTGGGCATGTCCAGCACTGCCGTAGAGATAACCCCCCCTGGGGCCCTGACGCTGTTGGGGCCAACAAAAAACGCGCCGATGACGTAGGCCACTCCGATCGCCACGATAACCGCCAGGACTATAGTGATTGACCTCTTCCAATTCCTTGGATTCCGATTCTCTTGCATCTCTTCCTCCTTGCCTAATCTCACAGCTTGCTATTTAGGCCGTTGGCTACTTTTTTCTTTCACGATTCTCTGGCTGGACACGTGCCTGTTTGACGCGTCACTGCTTCTTCTCTTCGCGCTTCAGATACTCCAGGATCGCTTCCACAACCAGGCAGTTAATCGAACGGTCCTTCTTCTCACCTAGTTTCATTAACCGCTCAACGGGCTTCTCGGCCATCTTAGGCTGTGGAATATAGATGGAGAGCTTGTCTAGGATTTCCTTCCGCTGTGGGATTTGATTCACCCCCCATCAAGGCTTGTTGAACTGCCTCACCATTCCGACTCCGATAAGAAGGCACTCATAGTATCATGAACTTGACAAGCAATCAAAATGCCTTCTAGCGATGTCGCTAATTAGGACATCTGAGCCACACCGATACCCCCTCAGCCTAAGCGGCTAGCTCATACTCCCAGGACGAGAGGCCGCTTGAGTTTCGCCCTGTCTTTTCTCTCATTCCTCGGTTCAGTCTGAAACACCCACGTCCTTTGCCTGAAGTCCTCTCTATGGTTTTCACGACCATGAATTTCACGCGTTGGCCTTCTTTCAACATGTCACGCCGCTCACCGCGAATGCCGGTAAAGTGCACGAACACATCCCCTCCGCTGTCACGCGCAATAAAGCCATACCCTTTACTGGCGCTGAACCACTTAACTGTGCCGGTTTCTAGTTCCGCCATGCCTCTTCACCCCCTTACGTCTAAATAAAGCGCGCAGCCTACAGATCTTTTCCCATGACTTGCACACGCAATGCCTTCTTTGGAGTACCGAAAAGAATGTCTCGAGCATCTAGCTTGAGATTGCGGGCAGAGGTCAGGACAACAAGATCCGGCAGATAACAGACCTTGCCAATCCGATGCAGTTTCATGCCTAACTGGACGTCCTCCCAATCCGAGTAGATCTGTCCATCTTTAGAAGAACGGAATCCACCGGCTTTGAGGAAAGCTTCGCGACGGCCAGCGAAATTGGCCGCAGAGAAATACGGATGCCCAAACTTCCAGCTCATCCGCTGCCCAAACATAAGCGCTCTCGATAAATGGGGGATGAGTGCGCTAGCTAGACCGCTACGGGGAAAGAACGGTTTGTACCAATACGGGCCAAATACAGCCACGGCATTTTGGTCTTCAACGAAGGTTCTGTGGATACGCTGCAGCCAGTTTTGCGGAACCTCTGTGTCGGCATCAGTAGACACGATGATGTCAGACCTCGCTGCGTGGAAGCCTGTCTCTCTCGCGTAGGAGATACCCTGTCTGGGTTCGTGGACGACCAGGGCTCCAAAGGTGCGTGCGATCGAAACGGCAGCATCTTTGGAGCCATTTTCCACTACAATGACCACAAAGTCCCCAAAGGTCTGCCGGGCAAGGCTCGCAAGGCACTGCCCGATCT
>CAZOUO010000252.1:0-2955 GCA_964582975.1 uncultured Thermotogae bacterium
TCGATCCTATTGCGATCCCCAGATTTCTCGACTTCAACCATCTCTTTTTTCATCTCCGTTAGCTTTTTTTCGATCGTCGGCAGCTTTACTAGCTTAGTCAGCGCATCTTGCAAGGCTTTCTCTGGGTTGCTGAACGTGACCGGAGCCAAGGCGAGATAGCTCGCTAAGCGCGCCGACTCCTCATCCAGGTGCTGCACCAGTCCGGAGAGATCAGATGGCCCGTTCTCGCGTGCCAACGCCTCGACGATTGGATGGTAGTTTTGAGAGAAATCGTCCGGCGAGGCAAGTTCAGCGGCTTGTTCCCAGGTTACCTTCCCTTGCAACAGTAGGGCCAGAACGACGTCTTCAGGGGTTCCAAGCTCCAGGCTTGACCCCTCGTCCGCTGCTAAGTAATGGGGTTGTTTCCCACCAAGAAATCGCTTCACATCGCTTTCTCCCATCTTGAGTGCTTCCGCCAATGTCACGACGATGGCACCTCTCAATGGAATGCTGGTGATTTGTGAATAGAAGCTGCGCGCCTCTTCCAGCACCCGCTCTTTGCCTCTGAACGTCTTTAAGTCGTGTCCGGTTTTTATTGTCTCAACGTAGAAGATGTGAAATGGGAGTGCAGTTGCAGCGAGCTCGAGCATTCTTTCGGGCCCATCGCGACGGACCAGACTGTCAGGATCATCTCCTTCTGGAAGGCGAGCCACCCGCACGAACAGACCGCTGTTGTGCAGGATACTCATCCCTCGCAAAGAGGCCGCTCCTCCTGCGGCGTCGCGGTCGTACGCGATCACCACTTCCTCCACGAACCGGCGAAGGAGATTGGCCTGACTCTGAGTCAGCGCGGTGCCCATGCTCCCGACTGCATGAGGAATCCCAGCAAGTTGCAAAGAGAGAACATCGGTATAGCCTTCGACAAGGATCGCCGAGCGCCGCGTGGCCAGTTCCTCTCGTACCCAGAACAGGCCATAGAGATGCCTTCCCTTGTCGAATAGATCCGTTTTAGGCGAGTTGAGGTACTTTGGCTCGCCGTGCATGGCGCGACCCCCGAAGGCGATCGGCCTGCCGGAGAGGTCGTGAATGGGGAAGATCACCCGGTCGCGGAATCTATCGTATACCCCTTCCTTCCCCTGCACCAGCAAGCCGAGGTTGACGAGGGGCTTGATCCCGAAACGCTTGGCATACCTCGCTTTGAGATGGTCCCAGCCCGGGAAAGCGTACCCCAAGCCAAACTGCCTCCAGCTTTCTTCTTGATAGCCGCGGCGAAGCAAATACTCCCGGGCCTCCTTCCCCGTGGCGGCTTCGGTGAGGTTGTGAGTGAAGTAGGCCGCCACTTCGGCATTGATCGCGAGGAGCCGCTCACGCTGTCCATCAACCCGCTGCTTCAAGGACAGGCCCGCTTCAGCGGCAAGCCGTTTTGCCGCCTCCGGAAAGGAGATCCGTTCGATCTTCATAAGAAAGCCGAACAGGTCCCCACCCGCGCCGCAGCCGAAGCAGTGCCACAACCCCTTTTGTGGACTGACCACGAATGAGGGCGTGTCGTCCTTGTGGAACGGACAACGTCCCTTGAAGTTTGCTCCGGATTTTGCCAAAGAGAGGTAGCGGGAAATTACTGTGATGATATCGATTCGCTCCTTGATCGCCTGGATGTCAGCCCGGTCGTTCTTCATCGATCACCTCAAAGACAGCGCAAAAACGGGTTCGTCTGCCGCTCTTTCCCGACGGTGGTGGCCTCGCCGTGGCCCGGGTAGACATGAACATCACCGGGAAGGGAGAGAATTCGCTCGAGGGATTTCCTCATCGCCTCCGCGGAGCCACCAGGTAGGTCCGTCCTTCCGATCGAGCCGGCAAACAGAAGGTCACCCGAGAAGATGACTCCATCTCCTTTAAGCGCGATACTTCCTGGCGAGTGTCCAGGAATGTGGAGAACCCTCAGGATTCCCGCAATTTCCTCTCCCTCTTCCAAAGGCGAATCAATCGCGGGATGGTCGGGATAGAAATGGTCGACGTAAGGAATGTCTGCTGGATGGATGCGGACACGCGCCCCCTGCTCCTGAAGCACCCAGTTGCCGCCCACATGGTCAAAGTGTCCGTGGGTATTCACGACTAGATCAATCGTTCGTTTCCCAATAAACGCGTGAAGCGATTCGGAGGGCTCAGCAGGGTCGATGATGATGGTGGTCCCATCCACGCTCACCAGATAGCAATTGGTGGCAAGCGATCCTAGGCAGATGGATTCAATCCGCATTACACCCCCTTCAGGCACGCGCCACGGTCAACACAAAGACCGCCTCATACCCACCCCGCTTGAGTGTGCGAGCACACTCCTCCACCGTCGAACCGGTGGTGTATATGTCATCCACAAGGAGAACTTTCTCTTTTCCTGATCTTATCAGTTGAAAGGCACCATGCAAGTTCCTTCGACGCTCTCGGGCGGGGAGGGCGGCCTGCGGAGTTGTTTCTCGCACCTTGGCAAGCGTCCTGTAAGGCGGAATCCCAATGTTCTTTCCGAGGCCTCTTGCCAGTGACTGCGCTTGGTTGAACCCTCGGTTGCGGCGATCGCGCCGGCTCATCGGCACGAAAGTGATCAACCCGAAATCTTTAAACGGAGTCTCGGCAGCAAGATATGCCGCGAGTCGCTCGGCGAGAAAGCGAGCCACCGCCTGTTCGCGATCGAACTTGAGTGCCTGCACAAGCATACTCCACCCTCCTTCGTACGGCCCAAGAAAGCGTGCGAGATCAAAACCGCGATCGCGCGTACCGCACGCACGGCACAGGTCAACACGAGGGTCGTCTAGAAGGTCCTGGCATTGCCTGCAACGCACGCCTTCAAGGATCGGTAGCTGTGCTTCACATGTCTTGCAGAGAACCTCTAGCCCAACAGTTGGAACCCCACACTGAAGGCAACGGGGAGGAAAAAGGAGCGAGAGAAACCCTTCACTCAGCCACCGCAAAAGTACGGTATTATAG
>CAZOUO010000253.1:0-2879 GCA_964582975.1 uncultured Thermotogae bacterium
TATTAGAGTAGCAGACGAAGGAAAGCTAAACGCAATCGTGATCAACGTCAAAAACATGCACGGGGAACTGACCTACCAGAGTGCCGTACCACTGACGAGAATCATCGGCGCTTCTACCGGACGGCTAAACCTGAAAACCTTGCTTCCCACTCTGCGAGAACACGGATTCTACATCATCGCGAGACAAGTACTTTTCTACGACCCCAAGCTCGCTTTGCAGCTTGGTCAGCAAGGCCCGTGGGTACTCCCAACCGATGAGGAGGTGATCGCCTACAACCTGGCGATTGCTGAGGAAGTCGCCTGCTTCGGCTTCGACGAGATTCAGTTCGACTACCTCCGATTCCCTGACGGCGGTGAGCTTTCCCCGATCTACGAAGACCGCTACGCTGCCGTGAACCGATTCTTGCAACGGGCACGGCAGCTTCTTTCCGACCGTGTTGTTCTATCCGCCGACGTGTTCGGTCGCGTGCTGTGGGCCTGGAATAAGAAGCGGATCGACCCAATCGGCCAGTCGCTGGAAGAAATAGCAGCCTACGTCGATTTTGTCTCACCGATGCTCTACCCTTCTCACTACAAGGAACAGCGCTACAAAGATGACCCTTACGGAGTGGTCAATGAGGCGATGAAAAGCGGAAAAGCCAGAGTGGGCACGCCGTTTCGCCCTTTCTTGCAGGCCTTCGACCAAGCGATTCCTCCTGGCTTTTCCCTGGAGACCTACATCCAAGCTCAGATTCAAGCAGCGCGAGACTCAGGGGCCAATGGATACCTCTTTTGGCACCCGGCTTGCGATTACGAAGCCCTCTACAAGGTGCTTGAAGTAGATTAGTTCTTTATCCCGCTTTTCCTTTTGGATACCATCGCATTGACACAAAGTCGTTCCTCGGGTGAAGAGCCCGCAGACGTGGTTGACTAATCCGTGTGGGCACCCGGAGGTAAAATCGATGATTGACGTTCTGGGCTCTGCTCGCTTTGTCTGTGATAGGAGCAGTCACGTAGCACTCGACAATGGGGGACTCCATCGACTTGCCGGCGAGCTCCTTTCACTATCCGTTCCTTCCTGGAATCATGTCCATCACTTCCACGACGGCTCGGTAAGGACGGTCGCCTATCTCCTCCTGGTCGATGCGCTCAATTTTTGCTTTTTCCCCAAGCCGCGCTGGGAAGTCATTGTTAACGGGGAGAGGCTACACGGCTACTTTGCCCTCACCTCCGTCTTGAAAGAAGCATTTACGAAAGGCTATCCCGATATTGACTTTGCTCATCTGGCTCAGATTGAGGGAGAAGAGGCGCGCGCACTCCTACACGGGGCCGTCCGGATCGGAGAGATACCTCTGTTCGAACAGCGGGTGAGGATTCTGCGCGAGATCGGCGAGCGGACGGTCACGCTCTACCAGGGAGACCCTGCCCGGCTTGCGAACAAGGCCTCAGGAAGCACACAACAGCTCGTCGAGTTGATGGTGGAGAGCTTTCCCTCGTTTCGCGATGAGGCATGCTACGCTAACGAGAAGGTTGCCTTCTACAAGCGCGCACAGATCTTCGCCGGCGACCTGTTTGCGAGTTTTCAGGGACGTTCGTTCGGCGCATTTCGAGACATCGATCGACTCACTGCGTTTGCGGACTACAAGCTTCCCCAGTTTCTTCGTGCTAAGCGCGTGCTTTGCTACTCAGAAGAATTGGCGCGCCGCGTGGATAACCTGGAGTGGATACAGGCGGGCTCAGCGGTTGAGGTGGAAATCCGTGCCGCGACCATCTGGGCGGTGGAGCTCCTCCGTCAAGAACTTTCGCGACGCGGGAGGAATCTTCTTGCCATCGAGATTGACTGGCTGCTGTGGAACGGCGCACAACAGTTGAAGATGCCTCCTCATCACCGCACCCTCACCACCTTCTACTAATGCAGCTCCTCACCGCCTTAAGGGGAAACGTGAAGTTGAACTTGTCTGCAATTTTGTTATAAGGAGACCAAGAAGCCATGAGAAGTCAGGTATTAGCTATGTGCAGGAAGGGATGACCCTGGAGCCCGGGGAACTTATCTCCAAAGTGATCGCCGCTGCCATCGTGGGCTTGATCTTTGGGCTCTGGGGATCAATCGGAAAGGAGCACAGATCGCTGTTGGACTCTGCCAAGCCCAGGAAAGAGAGTGCATGTCAGAAAGCCAAATCATTCCCTGGTCTCCTGGCTTCCTAATAATTAGGATCCCTTGAATGTTTACGATACAGCATCAAGACACCCACTCCCTTGCCCGAACGGGCCAGCTTGAGACGGCCCATGGCACCATAGCCACCCCGGCGTTTGTCGCCGTGGCCACGCGAGGAACGGTGAAGGCAATTGAGCCAAAGGCGCTGGAAGAGATTGGCGTGCAGATCGTGATCGCCAACAGTTATCACCTGCACTTGCGCCCCGGCGAGGAGACGGTCGCCGCGTTGGGAGGATTGCACCGCTTCGCCAGCTGGGAACGGCCAATGATGACGGACTCCGGCGGTTTTCAGGTGTTCAGCCTCGGGGCTGGCAAGGTGCACGGCGTGGGCAAGGTCGCCTCCATCTTCCCCGATGAAGAGTGTGGGTGGCAGCAGGATCCCTCAAAGCTGCAAGGAAAGTCCCTCGTTAAGCTGAGCGAGCAGGGAGTCACCTTCCGCTCGATCATCGACGGCGCGGAGCATTTCTTTTCGCCGGAGAACGTGATCACGCTCCAGAAGAAGTTGGGCGCTGACATCATCCTCGTTCTGGACGAGTGCACTTCGCCACTTCACGATTACGCCTACACCAAGGAGGCAATGGAGCGAACGCATCGCTGGGCCGAGCGCGCGCTACGGTCGTTCGACCAGTTTACCGACGACACCTTTCCCAATTCTCATCAGCTCCTCTACGGCATTGTGCAAGGG
>CAZOUO010000254.1:0-2870 GCA_964582975.1 uncultured Thermotogae bacterium
CATCGTCACGAGGAGGCCTGAAGTGTCAACACCATTCCGGAACTGGACACACTAGGGAAGGGGATATTTCAGCGCGGGGGAGGATGAAAGGGGTTCGCGTTCTTCACTCGATTCGAGTAGTGTTTCTCCTGTCTGGTAGGGAGTACGTTCCTTAACTGGGTAAAACTCTCACGTTCAAGTGCGCATAGGAGGGATTGGTCATGAGCGACAGGCTGGCTGTGATCTTGGCTAATGACAACGCCAAGGTACTGGAGATGGGGTTGATCTACGCGCGAAACGTCGTGAAGCACGGGTGGATGAACGACATGAAGCTTTTGTTGTTTGGCCCTTCGGAGGTGACCATTGCCACCAATCCAGACCTTCAACAGTTGGTGGAAGAGATCATCTCCGAAGGTACGGTCCCTCAGGCGTGCAAGTGGTGTTCGGACAAGTACGGGGTGAGTGAAAAACTCTCGAAGTTGGGTTGCGACGTGGCGTACATTGGCGCCCCCGTCTCCGAGGCGATCCAACAGGGATATACTCCCATGACCTGGTAGTGGGATGCCAATACATAGAAAGCGATAAGGAGGTCCTGCAGAATGAAGGCGATCTCGTCTGACCATCATGTTTATGAGTTCAAGCCAAAGATGGCGCCAGCGATGACCGTTGAAGCGCCGGAGACGGTTGTCTTTGAGGCGCTCGATGCAATGGGTGGACAAGTGCAGACTGAAGAAGACAAGCTGTTTGACCTTGATTTCTCCAGGATAAATCCCGCAACGGGCCCGATTCTCATAAAGGGTGCTCAACCCGGTGACACGCTTGTCGTGCAGGTTCAAGGAATCGAGCTTCCTGAGCAAGGCGCAATCGTGACCGGAAAGGGGATGGGCGTCCTGGGGAGTGAGATTGAGTCCTACGCGACGAAGATCCTTCCGATCGAGAATGGGCACGTGTGCTTTGACGAGCTGAAACTGCCTGTCTCGCCGATGATCGGCGTTATCGGTGTGGCCCCAGAGAAAGAGAGCCATCCCACCGGTACGGCTCATCGGCACGGCGGCAACATGGACACCAAGGAGATCAAAGAAGGTTCGATCGTCTATCTTCCTATCTCTCAGCAAGGAGCCATGTTGGCAATGGGCGACGTCCACGCTGTCATGGGAGACGGCGAGGTCTGTGTGTCAGCCTGTGAGGTGCCTTCGCTAATCACGGTGGAGATTGACGTCATCAAAGGGCAACAAAAGAACTGGCCCGTGGTCGAAAATGATGAAGGGTTTTACGTCCTCGTCTCTCTCCCATCGATCGAGGAGGCGCTCCTTGAGGCGACCCGAGAAGCGGTGGCTTTCCTAAGCGACGTGCTGGAACTTTCATTCGAAGAGGCCTATATGCTTGCGAGCCTTGTAGTAGACATCCGCATTTCTCAACTTGTCGATCCCAATAAGACGGCGAAGGCGTTCATTCCAAAGGCGCATGTTGGAGATGGGGTCTTCTGATAATTCACGATGGGACCGCGATGCGCACAACTTCCAGACCTTAACCGTAGAGGACAAAAAAGGAGGGCCAGATGCTGGCAGTCAAAGGCGGAACGTTTCTCATACCGGACAAACAGATCGAAAACGGCGTGCTCCTGATTGATAACGGAAAGATCGTTGAGATCGGCGTGGATGTCACGATACCTGCAGGCACAAAGGTGATCGATGTGCAGGACAAGGTCATCACGCCAGGCATGATCGATGCCCACTGCCACACCGGGATATTCGCCGATGGGGTAGGATGGGACCACTCGGACGGCAATGAGATGACCGATCCGATCACCCCGCACCTGCGGGCAATCGACGCAGTCCATCCCGAGGACATTGCGTTCAAGGATCTGCGCGAGGCCGGAATCACTACGATCAATACCAGCCCAGGCAGTGCCAATCTTGTCGGTGGGCAAGCCGCGATCGTGAAGACCTACGGTAAAACTGTCGACGAGATGCTGGTGAAGGCGCCTGCCGGTATGAAGATGGCTCTGGGGGAAAACCCCAAACGGGTCTACGGCAAACAAAAGAAAACGCCGTCTACCCGCATGGGCAATGCCGGGATGCTTCGTGAGTGGCTCACCAAGGCAAAGAATTACTTCGACAAGAAGGCCCATTACGAACAGAAGCTCGCCGCGTTTGATGCAGGCGAAAACGGCGCCAAAGAACCCGAACCGGTCGAGATCGACCTGCGGTTGGAGGAGCTTTCCCGCGTGCTTCAAAAAGAGATGCCCGCCCACATCCACGCCCACCGCGCCGACGACATTCTAACCGGGCTGCGGATCGCTGATGAGTTCGGCCTCGATGTCGTGTTGATCCACGCCACCGAGGGCTACAAGGTCGCCGATCTTTTGGCAAAGCGGGGCGTTGCCTGCGTTGTCGGGCCGATCCTCTTTTCGCGCATGAAGTATGAGCTGCGCGAGATGACCCCCAAGAACGCCGGGCTCCTCTCCAAGGCGGGTGTGAAGGTGGCGATCCAGACCGATGAAATGTCCGCGGTCCGCTACATGACTTTAAACGCCGCCCTCGCTGTGAGCGAAGGCATGGATAGCATTGAAGCCCTCAGAGCAATCACAATAACACCGGCAGAAGTTCTCGGGATCGCTGATAGGGTGGGAAGCTTGGAGAAAGGAAAGGACGCCGATATCGTTATCCTCTCCGCGCATCCGTTCGACATTCCCCGAAGTTGCGTCGAGAGAGTGCTCATCAACGGCGAGACCGTTTTTGAGCGTCGATGAAACCTTGCCAACACCGGCAAGGAATCGGAGTGATTACCTCCTATTCCCTCAACCCTTGTCGTTTTGTGGCGTTTTCGAAAAAGATGCTTTGTTAAGAGAAGGTCATAAGCGGCAGATCGGGCATGGTGAGGAGGCCTGG
>CAZOUO010000255.1:0-2850 GCA_964582975.1 uncultured Thermotogae bacterium
CACCGGCGGTTCTTCTTCATGGACATCCTTCCCAATTGTGCCTAACCAATTATCGTCAAGATCAGGCTGGACGCTGGGTTTGTGATTCTGGTCGGGGCGGGCTTGAGTTTCTTGGGATTGGGCGCGCAACCCCCTGCGGAGGATCTAGGGACAATGATATCGATCGGCGCAAAGTATCTGCCGGAGAGGTGGTGGATGACTGTCTTCCCGAGCCTAGCAATTTTCTTCATTATATTAGGATTTAACCTGTTGGGGGACGGACTGCGAGACGCGTTGGCGGTGGAAGAAGGAGTCTAGCAGATGACGGAAGGGAAAACGATTTTGGATATCCGTGATCTGCAGGTGTGGTTCCGGGTCTACGAGGGGCTCTCGAAGGTATTGGACGGGGTGAGCCTGCACGTTCAGGAGGGAGAACGTGTCGGACTAGTGGGAGAGACAGGATGTGGGAAAACCGTAGCGATGAAAGCAGCGATGGGTATCCTGAAATCCCCTCCCGCCCAGTTTCCCAAGGGAGAAGTTCTCCTGGCGGGCCGCGATGTACTGAAGATGTCTCCTGCTGAACTGCTCCGCATGAAGGGCAGAAAAATCTCGATGATCTTTCAAGATCCGCTCAGTTCGCTCAACCCCGTCTTTACTGTGGGGCAGCAGATGTTCGACGTGATCCGCTACGGTCGGCGGCGGGCCTCTGATGACGGTCGGCTGACGAAGGCAAAGCTGAGAAAAACCGCAGTAGAAGCACTGACGTCCGTGCGGCTGCCAGATCCGGAGCGCATCCTCAAGCTCTACCCTCTTGAACTGTCCGGAGGGATGCGTCAGCGGATGCTGATTGCGATGGCCCTTGTCAACAGGCCGAGACTGTTAATAGCCGATGAGCCAGGAACTGCTTTGGATGTCACCATTCAGGCCCAAATTCTCGCCCTGCTGAAGGCCTTGGTGAACGAGGCGGGTATTGCGGTTTTATTGATCACTCATGATTTGGGGGTCGTTCGAGAGATGGCGGAAAGGGTCTACATCATGTACGCGGGACAAGTCGCTGGCGAGGGACCTGTGACGGAGATCTTCGATGAGCCGAAACACCCGTATACGAAGGGGCTGTTGTCTTCTGTGCCTCGTCTGACTGGCGAGATCCTTGCTGAGGGAATACCTGGCACTGTCCCCGACTACACTGAATCCCCCTCTGGGTGCCGGTTCCATCCCAGATGTCCTCACGCAATGGATCAGTGTGTGAGGCAGAAGCCACCTATGGTGGAATTGTCAGCAAAACGACATGTAGCCTGCTACTTGTACTTGGGGGGCGGGAATGAGTGAGCCTATTCTGCAGGTAGAGAATTTGGTGAAATACTTTCCCGTCCATTTGGGGCTCCTTCACAAGGTCGTCGGCCATGTCAAGGCGGTAGACGACGTCTCTTTCGATGTCCAGGAAGGTGAGATCTTTGGATTGGTTGGCGAGTCGGGATCGGGAAAATCCACGGTAGCGAAGACTGTTGTGCAGCTCTACAAATTGACGAGTGGTACAGTTTACTTCAAAGGAAAGAGCCTGTCGAAATTGAAGAAACAGACGGCCAAGTGGTTCCGGCGCGAAGTCCAAATGGTCTTCCAAGATCCCAAGTCCTCGCTGAATCCTCGACGCAGCATCGTAAGCACCCTAGAGGATCCGCTCATTATATACGGAATAGGGAAATCTAGGATGGAACGTGAGAAGATCATCCGCACGTTGCTGGAGCAGGTAGAGATGTCCAGCCGCTATATGTACAAGTATCCGTCTGCACTCAGCGGAGGGCAGCGACAGCGTATTGCCATTGCGCGTGCCTTAGCGGTGAACCCATCCTTCTTGGCGTTGGATGAACCGACCTCAGCATTGGACGTATCCGTTCAGGCGAAACTGATCAATCTTTTCCTGAAACTAAAAGAAGAATTGGCTCTATCCTATCTCTTCATCACGCACAATCTGAGCCTCGTCCGGACGATCGCGTCCAGAGCAGCGGTGATGTACCTCGGCAAGATCTATGAGCTAGGCCCCACCGACCTACTCTTTCATCATCCGATCCACCCATATACCAAGACCTTGATCGCGGCTGCTCCAGTGGTGACCAAAGAGGAAGAGCGCGTCAAACCGGAGGAGATGAGCAAGGAAGGCGAGATCCCAAGCCCGGTGAACCCGCCGAGCGGCTGCGCCTTCCATCCACGATGCTCCGTCGCAAAATCTCGATGTTCTGAGGCGCTGCCTACCCCTGCAGAAATCGAGGCCGGACATTTTGTTTGGTGTCATCAAGCTGCGGAATTCGCGGCGTCGGAGAGCATCAAAGCAGAGACTACAGGCTCGATCAGGAGGTGAGAGCACGCGTAGATGCACGAGCGATTCACAGTGCGAATCCGATCGCGCAGAACAAAACCACACGTGGAACTAAGGAGGACGATATGATAGAGATCCAGAACGACCAAGAGATTCAGGATTTTGTACGGGGTTGTACCTTCATGGGAACCGGAGGAGGCGGTGATCCCCAGGTTGGAATTGCCTGGTTGAAAGCTGCTCGGGACGAGGGCATTGAGATTGCATGGGTCGCTCACACGGAGATCCCTGATGAAGCGTGGACGGTCTGCCCATTCCTCATGGGGTCGATCGCTCCGTTGTCGGAAGAAGCGAAACGGCGGATGCGACATTTGGGACTGACCAAAGAAGCCTACAAGAGCATCCAAGCGGAATCAGTGCGCTTGTTGGAGCAGCACATGAACGTGAAGATCGGTGCGATCGTCGCAATCGAATTGGGCGGATCCAATACACCGGGAGCGATCGTTGCGGCAGCGAGACTCGGCATCCCTGTTGTCGATGGAGACTACACGGGCCGGGCG
>CAZOUO010000256.1:0-2841 GCA_964582975.1 uncultured Thermotogae bacterium
CTGCATCTCCGGCCAACTGGTGCACTGGGAGGCGATCTACCTTGACTTCCTGGCCAAAGTCTACGCGGGCGTGTACACCGCCCATAACCTCGAGGGACTCGATTACTGGTGGCTGTTGCGCGAAGAGGCCGTAGAGATGGGCGCCAAGCCCGGGATGTTGATCAATCCAGAATTCGAGGATCTTCTCAAGATCGCCACCGTGGATGACCCCGTGCTGGGGACGGTGAGCGTCTACGACCTCGTGATGGCCCGATTGGCGCAGATGAAGGACCCATCGATGATCTACGATCCGTTCAGTGGGCCGCTGTACGACCGCAAAGGAAACCTGCGCGTGCCCGAGGGGTCGCGAATGTCGGTGCTGGAGCTGACCACGATGGAGTGGGCGGCAGAAGGAATCGTCGGTCCGTGGCCAGCGGAACCGTAACAAAGTCCTAACTTGCGGGCGGCCATTCTCAAAAAGAGAGTGGCCGCCCTTTTTCGACGCTGGTATGTCTGAAAGAAGACCTCGCCACGAGATAGGACGTGATCTCGTCGACGTCGTCATGAATCGCCGGGCCGCGGATCTCGTCATTCGTGACGGTCGCTGGATCAACGTCTGTTCGGGAGAGATCATCGACCACACCGACATCGCCATTCTTGGAAGTCGCATCGCTTATTGCGGACCCGATGCTCGTTCGATGATTGGCGAGAATACCAAGGTCTTCGAAGCGGAGGTGCTGCATCAGGGATTAAGGGCCTGCAGTTGCCCGCTCAACAACGCGTTCATGACCTTTTCCTTGCTCGCCTTGCCGGTGATCCCGGAACTACGGCTCACCGATCTCGGCTTAGTAGATGTAGCCTCGCAATCGCTAGTCACGTTGTTTTAGTGAGGCAGAGCCTAAGCCATTCTTCGATGTACCTCGATTTGGTAAACCCGGCAATTGACGGACAGCATAGCGCCTAGGAGAACGCACAGCTGTGCAAGTTCGAGTCCTCTCGGGTACGCCTGGGGTCACCATATCTAGAACTTTTGCTCGAAGGTTCTTGGTAGGGCTCCGCTAGGTACTCCTCTGGGCAACAACCTGTGAATTGTTGGCTGGCTCAGATGCGCTGAGAAAGGCAAGGTTCGCCTGCATTGCTTCGTAATTGGATCAGAGGGACTTTTGGAAGAGGCCCTTGTTGAAATTGTTCTCTGGAGGCGTCCAGAACCTTTGGAAGAATGTGCCACTAGTCTCTTTCCCACTTCTGCTCTAGAATCGACAGAAGGGGATCTGCCTAATAATTGCCTAATAGCTGGCGAATATTTGGCTTTTGACCAGATTGGTGCTATAGTAGCTATAGACTCATCTGCCATGTGTAGAAGGAGATCTCTCGCCGTCTTTATAGGCGGCGATTGCATTTAGTCCTCTCTAGCTGCCAATTTCCTACTGAGGGCCTTCCTGCGCGAGGAGCCGTTTACGTGAAAAGCGGTTATCAACATAGCTACGTTGCCAACACGCTGCTGTCGCCGTTCCACAACAATGCAGTAATCCCATTCTCTGAGCCAGATATATGTTCGTGATCGGCGTCCACGTTCCAGGTACTCCCATACTGTTACTGCCTTGTCGTCGGAATGTGTAATGGTAGGTTTGCACCAGGGGAGCTTCTCAGCTCGGTGGATGTCTAGGGTGCGCTTGACCCCGGTCTTCGGCTCTTCGCTTACGAGATGCCAAAAGCCCTGTTCGTACTGTTGCCCAGATACTTTCCTACGGTTCCACCAAACTGGCATGTCCCGAAACATCGGTTTGCCATCTATGAAATCCGCTCTAAACACCTTATAGAGATGAGGAATGAAACTTTCCGTTTTTCCCTTTATTGTGAGTTTCGGAGGCAACCAGGTGGGTTTCTGCGCCAAGACGAAAGCTCCTGAGGTTCCCACCGGAAAAGATTTACCTTTTCTTCTCGGTAGAGCGTTGAGTGAGTCAAGCTGTAATGCGACCGCTGTTGGACAAGCTTCACCAGTTCCGCCTTTGCAGAGCTGCCGGAAAGGCCGCGGTTGATATACGAAATGGCTCCTGTCAGTAGATCAGCGAGTTGCAGTTGCTGAACCTCGTGGGAGCGGACTGTTTGAACTCTCTCAATAATCTGCCGTGAGAAATCGTAGGCGTTGTTGCAAAGCACATCCCACAGTCTTTCCACTTTGGGTGCGCTTCTGGTGTCTTTGATGTCGATGTATATCCTGTATTGAGCATCCGGTCGGAGTATTGCCTTCAGCATTATGAAGTACATCTTGAAATACCACTCATCATGTGTCTGGTCAAAGGAGGCGTGCTGAAGCTTTGACTTGTCAGGAGCAATCAAAGCGCGGAAGTGCAGGTCTGCCTCGTCGAAGAAGTAATTCACCAAGTCTAGGTAGAACGTAACCTTGCTTGGCGATACCTTGGACCATTTAATCTCGAAGTCTGGCAGCAAGCTGTGCTGTATCTTGATATCACGGATTTGATCCGCAATGCTATGCGCCCTTGTGAGAGGACACCAAATGGCTCCCAATGTCATTATCTGCTGACAGTCGCGCTCAAGATGGCAGCTCTCGTCACAATAGATGTTGAAAACCTCTGGCATAGCCAAAACCATCCTCTGGCATAGCTTAGCTCGCGGACGCTTTTTGGGCAAAGCGAGATTGACAGGCAGAAGACGAAGTGGAAAATGGCGACAATATGCGCTAAAGAAGAAAGACACATGCGCTGATATTAGAAAGGGGTGGAGACTTGAAAAAACTGGACTTCACACTCCACGCAACCTCGAATTGTCCAGTACAAGCGTACTCTATGAACCGCCCCGGGATTGCCGGAGAGTGTTTTTGTTGAGAGGATGGAGTTATGA
>CAZOUO010000257.1:0-2808 GCA_964582975.1 uncultured Thermotogae bacterium
GGCCAGGAGATCGAAGGACCGGCTCTTGAACTGTCCGGCCCGTTTTTCGGACTTTCCATCGCCTTCGGAGGGATCGGACAAGCAGACGTGGAGGAGGCCGCAGAAGACATCGTCGAGGATGCCGAAGATTAACGCTACCAGCTGATCGATGGAACGATCCGCCACAATGACGCACAGAAACTGACGCCCCTGCTGAAGAGAGCATTAGAGGGGTTTGTGCAAGAAGACCTGTGCCCCAAGCCGTTTGAAACCAAGGCGTTTGTACAGCCTGAGTGCTGGATTGTCCTCCGCGACGTCGAGGAGCACGCCAGCTCGCCCCCATGTGCGGGCGAGTTCTTCACAGCAACGGATGAGCGCACGGGCGATCCCTTGCCCTCGGAAGGCTTCGTCCACCCCAAGGTAGAGAAGGTAGGCCATCTCCTGAGCCTGCGGGAAGACAAATCTACTGGGCTGTTGCGCCATGTCTTGACAGAAGACAAACCCGACCACTTCGTCTTCGACCTCCGCGACAAAGCCGGCCCACTCGGGTTTGGCCAGGTGATCTCTTACCCAGGCCGCTACGTCCTCAGCCACTATTCCTTGGAAAACCGTCGTTGAGACCGGTTCGAACAGGCGCGCCAGCTGCGCGACAGCCTCTGCATCGCCAGGCACCATCTCGCGGACCTGAAAGCGCTCAACCATCATGAGATATTCCACCTTCTCCTGGAAGCAGTCTCTCTTTCAATCCTCTTTCACTTCCCATTTAAGATGGAAGAGTCCACAAAGTCAACTTACCGCAGACTAAACAGCCCCGTCAGCAATTGCCGTAACCGATCTCTCTGAAGGCCGTCATGAAATCTGAAAAAGGTTATACAATCAGCGGGCCAAGCGGATGACTACACGTCGGCGTTCTTACGCTTGCTGAAGTAGAGGACGTCGGGATGCCGCTCGTAGCCCAAGCGCTCGAAGACGGTCATCGAGTCCGTGTTCCAATCTTCAATGAGACATGCCACGATTTCGATTCCGAGCTTGGCGAGCCGGTTGATCCAGCCTTTTCGGCGGTCGTGCGTCCCAAGAACCGTGCCCACGATGCGGCTGTTGATCTCCGCCACAAGGAAGATGGAACACGGGCCAGAAATCTCTTGCGTGATCCTTTTCCTCTGGTCCCGTCCATCCGGCCTAAAAGGAAGTCCCACCTCCTTCCACAAGGCGACGAGCGCATCGTAATCCTCGCTTCTCATCTCCCGGATTGTGAGCATCGCTCAGACCCTTTCCTTACGAAAATCAGTAAAGGTAACCCCGGACGTTTATGATATCCAAAAGATCACTTTGATCTCGCGCAGAGTCATTCGTTGCCTGATCGATATAATAGTGTTTTAGAGCAACGGCGGTGTAGGAACCTTAAGAAGGTCTAAAATAGAACTGAAAGAGGCATAAGAAGAAAGAGACCCCTTTCAACAGTAGTAGGAAGGGTTGACGCTTCTCGCTACAACGGGGGTAAGTCTTGAAAGAAGACAAAGTGACCGATCGCTTGCAGCAGGAGCTAACGCGGCTACAGCAGCGAGCGGCTGAACTTGAGCAAGCGAAGGAAGCACTTCAGAAAAGCGAAGAACGGTATCGCGCCTTAGTAGAGAACCTCTGCGAGGTTGTTTATGTCGCAGATGAAGCAGGGGTGATAACGTATATCAGTCCCGCGATAGAAGTTCTTCTCGGATATTGCCCCTCAGAAGTCATCGGCCACCATTTTAAGAAGTTCGTCCACCAAGATGATTTGGCCCGTCTCAAAGAGAACTTTAGAATCGTTCTTTCAGGCCAAATTGCTGCGAATGAGTACCGTGTCTTGACCAAATCTGGAGAGATCTGTTGGATTCGCACATCCAGTCAACCAACTCTAGAAGGACCTCAAGTGGTCGGCGTGCAAGGCATTCTAACCGATATCTCTGAACGCAAGCGAGTGGAAGAGACATTGCACCGTCGTGCCAATGAGCTAGCCGCACTGCAGGAAACCTTGGTCGATATCGTCGCCCCTCATGATCTGACTATCTTGTTTCAGACTATCGTTGAGCGCGCAGTACGGTTACTGAACGCTCGAGGCGGCGGGCTCTATCTATGCAATCCGGAGAAGAAAGAAGTCCGCTGCGAGATGAGTTATAACACCCCGAAAGATTACAGAGGAACTGTACTAAAGTACGGTGAAGGGGCAGCTGGGACTGTGGCCGAAACCGGAGAGCCACTGATCATCGACGACTATCGAGCCTGGGACAAACGGGCTGGTATCTTTGACAACGAACAGCCGTTCACTGCTATCCTCAGTGTACCAATGATCTGGCAGGATCAGGTGACGGGTGTAATCCACATTCTGGATGATGTAGAAAGCCGTCGCTTCACAAAGGCCGACCTAGAGTTGTTAATCGCATTTGCCAATCACGCAGCCATTGCCTTGGAAAACGCTCGACTCTACGAGGAAACCCGGCAACTTGCTGCTTTCAATGAAGGTATTGTCAAAAGCGTGTTGGTGGGCATCTCAGTAGAAGATGCTGATGGCGATTTCACGTTTCTCAACCCCGCTGCCGCTAGACTTTTTGGCTACACTGTCGACGAGTTGATCGGTCAACACTGGACAGCAGTAGTACCGCCTGACCAGCAGGCCGTTGTTGAACAAGCCCTCAAGCAGCGCATGCAGGGAGAAGGTAGCTTCTACGAGTTGGAGATCCTACGCAAAGACGGGACCCGCCGTTCTATTCTGGTCAGTGGAAGTCCGCGGTTCGAGGAAGGCCTGAACCGCCCCGGGATTGCCGGAGAGTGTTTTTGTTGAGAGGATGGAGTTAT
>CAZOUO010000258.1:0-2808 GCA_964582975.1 uncultured Thermotogae bacterium
CCAAGCCAGCTGAGGCCATTTTCCGTTCACTTAATATCCAGACGAGACACTAGGGGGTGTGATGCCAGGGAATCTCTATCTTGTGTCTCTTCCCATCGGAAACCTAGACGATATCACCCTGCGGGCGATCAAGACTTTGCGAGAGGTTGACCTGATCGTTGCCGAGGACACCCGCAACACCCGCAAGATCCTCGATCGCTACCGGATCAACACCCCGTTTTCTCGCAGTCTCTACCAGGGGGTGGAAAGACAGCGCGTCACACCACTCCTAGCCCTGCTCGAAGAGGGCAAGAACCTGGCCCTGGTACCTGACGCGGGGACCCCGCTCGTGAGCGATCCAGGGTATCCCCTCGTGCGTGCTGCAATCGAAGCAGGGATTTCGGTCATCCCGATCCCCGGCCCAACTGCTGCGATCGCTGCACTGGTCGCCTCAGGCCTTGCCGCCGATCATTTTGTCTTTGATGGAATGGTGTCTCGAAAGATAGGAGAGCGCCGCACTTACTTCGACGAACTACGTGGGGAGACGAGAACGACCGTTCTCTACGAGTCACCTCACCGGCTGCTGACTACTCTAAAAATGATCTCGGAAGTCCTCCCGGACCGGACGGTCGTCCTCGCCCGCGAGTTGACCAAGATGCACGAGGAGTTCCTTCGCGGCCGCGCCGGGGAAATCCTAGTGACGCTCCGCGCTCGAGGTACGGTAAAAGGAGAATGTGTCCTGCTGATCGAAGGAAAAGGCCGATCAGAGCACAAGTGGAGCACGAAGGAGGCCGAGGACCTCGCCACGCTGCTCAAGAATGAGAAAATTCCTAACAAAACAGCAGTAAAGATTCTCATGCACTGCTTTGGCCTTCCCCGCAATGACGCCTATCGGCTGATCCACAAGGGTTAAGTGTATTTGTCGGCCACGGAGGAGGCAGCGTAGGCTTTCGGCTTGATCTGGACCGCAAAGCCACTTCCGATAATCATTCCCACCACTTCGTCGATCATTTCCTTTGTCCGGCCGTTCTCCCCGATATCGACGTGGATCTCCAGGTTGAACTCGAGCAGGGAATAGGCGGTGAGGCATTCCAACAGACGTTGAGCAAGTTCGAACGAGAGCCAGGCTTCACGCCAGATCTTCTGCCGGAACGAGTGAATCTTGCGTTCCCTCTTGCGCGTCCAGAAGTAGCGGCCACCCTTTCCGAGTTTGTGAAGGACGATCGCGGAGACGAAATCAAGCTGTTCCGATCCAGAAGAGGAATCGGTTCCGATAAGGATCTCGTAGCGCGCTTTGGGGTCTTCATCCATCTCTCCCACAATCGTCGCTACAACCTCGTCGAACGTCATTTCGCCGGCATGAGGGTTGTAAAAGCGATCGCCCATGGTTGCCCATCTTATAGCCAATGAAGCAGCAATTCAAGCAAGCGGGATGCGGACCACAAAACGGGCTCCACCGGTTCCGCTGTTCTCCGCCCAGATCCGCCCACCGTGCGCCTCCACCCACTGTTTGACAATGGCCAACCCGAGGCCGCTTCCACCCGCTGCGCGGCTTCTCGCTCGATCGCCCCGGTAAAAGCGCTCGAAAAGATGCGGGAGGTCTTCTGCCACGATGCCTGGTCCACTGTCGGTTACCCGAAGCTCGATCTCCTCACCGGCTCGGGATAGATCGACGCGAATCTCCCCTTCTTGTGGGGTCACACGCAGAGCGTTGCTCAGCAGGTTCGCCAGAACCTGGTGGAGGCGCTTTGGGTCAACTGTGACCTTGGGAAGCGAGGAATCGGCCTCGACATGCAAATTTGGCTCTTGCTCCAACGAAGCGCGCACCGTTTCCGTGACCTGGCTCACCAAAGCGACCAAATCCGTTGGCTCTTTGTTCAGGCGAAGCTCTCCAGCCTCCGCAAGCGCCAGATCGCGCAAATCATCGATCAATCCACCGAGATGGATGACTTCCTCGTAAATGGGGGCGATTGTCTCAGTCGTTGGCTGGTAGACCCCGTCGAGAATTGCCTCCAGGTTCCCCTGGATGATTGACACCGGGGTACGCAACTCGTGGGCGATGTCCGCAGTCATTGTCTGGCGAATCGTCTCAGAGCGACGCAAGTTATCGACCATTCGGTTAAACGACCTCCCAAGCTGGCCAAACTCATCGCGCGCCTTGAGCGCCACGCGCGAAGAGAGATCCCCATGGGCAATCCGTTCAGTAGCACGGGAGAGGAGCCGAAGCGGCGAGAGAACCGAAGCAATGAGAAAGAAGGACAGCAGGAGAGCCACTCCGGAAGCGATGCCTCCTCCAATCAAGGCCGAACGCTTCGCTGAGCCGAGGAACTCCTCCTCGGCCGGATCAAGGACCGACCCGATATCCCCGAGCAGCAGTGTTCCCAGACGATTGTCCTCGGCCTCAATCGGAATCCCATCGACCATTTCCTGTTCAGAGAGGAAGGTCCCGATTCGATCTTTTTCCGTTGAGATGAACACTTTTCCAGTCTCATTTGCAAGGGAGAACGAGCGCCCGACAAGAGCGGTCCGCCGGACGATCAACCGGCCGTCGACCATCACGGTGTACTGGGTTGCCAGGAGTCGATCGACTCCAACCCATGAGCCGGTAAGAACGCGGTACTCCGCAAGCAGACAGCAAATTTGCCTTGCCAAATGTTTCTTGCTCTGTTCCCGAAACTCGGCGAAGTCCGCCGTGAGCGATCGGGCCGTGAGAAAGTACACGAGGGCAACAGACACGAGAATAACAATGACAAAAGAAAGGCCCAACTTCAGGGCAAACGGAAAGCGCCGACTCATGCTACGTTTCCCTAGCGAAGCGATACCCAACCC
>CAZOUO010000259.1:0-2763 GCA_964582975.1 uncultured Thermotogae bacterium
CCCCTATATCAGCGAGGAGATCTGGCAGGTGCTCGGGGAGGAGCCGGCCTCCTTGTCGATCGCTACCTATCCAGAAGCTTCACCAAGAGACGAAGCCGCAGAGGCGGAGATCGCCGCCTTCCAGGAAGTCGTGGGGGGTGTACGGACGATTCGTGCCGAGTGGAACGTTCCTCAGGACAGTAGGCTTGAGGTGCTCGTTCGCACTACCAATTGCCAGCTCACCGAGCTTGTCGCGCGCAAGTCCCCGGCGTTTCACGCCCTTGCCGGGACAAAAAGGCTGCAAGTGGGTGAGGATCTTACTGCCCCTCAGGGCTCAGCCCGCCTGGTCCTTTCCGATGCGGAGTTGTTCGTTCCTCTCGCTGAACTCATCGATGTGGATGCCGAGCGGTCTCGTTTGCGCAAAGAGCTAAGCGAAGTTAGTGCTGACCTGGCAAAGGTTGAGAAGAACCTCACAAACCCGGCATTCCTGGAACGGGCGCCGGCCGAAGTGATTGAGAAGGAGCGAGGAAAGCAAAAGGAATTCGCCATCAAACAGGAGCGTCTTCAAACCAATCTTGCTGCACTGGAAGGGTGAGATGGACTACACTGAGGCCCGTTGTATTCTGGAAAGCCTTCCTACCCTGGAGGTGAAACCGGGTCTCGATCGTATTAACCGTCTTCTCGACGCGCTGAACCATCCGCAACGGTCCTTCCGGGCCGTTCACATTGCCGGAACAAACGGCAAGGGCTCAGTTTTGGCGATGCTCGCTAGCATCCTTACCCGGACCGGCTATAAAACAGGCCGCTTCACGTCCCCCGAACTGGTTGACTTTCGCGATCGCATCAGTGTTGATGATACGTGGATCGGTGAAGAGACACTCGCAAAAACGGTGGAACAGCTTCTTCCCCAGCTGGAAAAGGGAGAGGCCCAGCCGACGTTATTCGAAGCGTTGACGGCCATCGCCTTTGCCCATTTCTCGGCCCAACATGTGGACCTGGCCGTGGTGGAGGTCGGATTGGGGGGGCGGTTTGACGCCACGAACGTTGTAGCGCCGCTGTTGACGATCCTGACCAACGTGGGCCGCGATCACCTCGATCTTCTTGGGGATGCGCTCTCCCAGATTGCCTGGGAGAAGGCGGGAATCGCCAAGCCTGGTGTGCCCTTTCTGACAGGAAATCTCCCGCCTGAGACAGAAAAGGTCGTCGACGAAGCGTGCCGCTTGACCGCAGCGAAGCGGTTTCGTTGCGATTCGATAGCCGTAGAAAGAATCGCCTTTGATTGGGAACGAGCAGCCTACGCAATCGACGAGGGTAATCTTCCCAAGAAGATTGATCTGCCGCTTCTCGGGGGCTATCAACAGGAAAATCTCCGGCTTGCCTTGCGCGCGGTCGAGTTGCTTCGTGAGGCGGGCCTTGCCATTTCAAACGACGCCATCACTGAGGGTCTTGCTGAAGTCCGCTGGCCCGGCCGCTTCGAGGTCATCGGAGAGTATCCAAGGGTTGTCCTTGATGGGGCGCACAACGTTCCTGCGGCGCTCGCTCTGGCCGAAGATGTGGAACGTTATGTTCCCGAGAGGCAGCATCGCCACCTCTTGTTTGGTGCCCTCTCTGACAAAGAGTGGGAGGCGATCAGCCGGATTCTCTTTCCTCTGTTTGCTGAGGTGACCCTTACCCGCTCCCAGAGTCCCCGCGCGCTTCCCTTGGATGTGCTTGGGAAAAGCGCTTTACCCCTAGGAATCCCGTTTGTTTGTTCCTCCTCGGTATCCGAAGGTTTGCGCAGAGCCAATGCTTCACTCACCGAGCGAGATGTGCTCTTTGTCACCGGTTCGCTCACCGTGGTGCGCGAGGCCAGGTCAGCCTTGATGGAGATGTCATGTCGACTCTGATCGAGCAGGTGAAGGCCGGCGGTCTACCCCGGCACGTGGCTTTAATTATGGATGGAAACGGGCGATGGGCCAGGGCGCGCGGCCTTCCACGCACCGCCGGGCATCAAGCCGGTGCCCAAGCGGCGGAGCGACTGATCCGCTTCGTGGGAAGACGGCTTGGGCTTGAGGTTCTGACCCTGTTTGCCTTTTCTACGGAGAACTGGGACCGGTCGGCTAAGGAGATCGACTTTTTGATGGACCTTCTCGATCAATTCATCGCCGAGAAGTTGGAGGAGTTCGTGGAGGAAGGAGTACGATTGGTCGTCTCGGGCGACCTTAGGGGACTCCCGGAGCGGCTGCGGAAGACGGTCGACTATGCGATCGAGCAGACGGCCGGAAACGATCGGCTGTTGTTGAATGTCGCCCTGAATTACGGCTCTCGACAGGAGGTCATCCGTGCTTGCCGCGACATCGCTCGTGCTGCAGTTGCAGGAAAGCTAAGTCCGGACGAACTCGATGAGGAGGTTTTCAAATCCTTCCTCTACACCGATGGGATTCCTGATCCCGATCTTCTCATTCGCACAAGCGGCGAGATGCGTCTGTCCAACTTCCTCCTCTGGCAAGCGGCCTACGCCGAGCTCTTTTTCACCGATACCCTGTGGCCGGACTTCACTCCAGCTGAACTGCTCGAAGCCATCTTAAGCTTCCAGAGACGCGAACGCCGGTTCGGAAGGTAAAGGCGAATGAGGATGAACGTGATCAAGAGGATAGCCAGCGCGATTATTGCAGGCGGAATTGTCTTTGGTGTCCTCTATGTAGGAACGCGTTACCAGATTCAGTGGATCGTCGGCATCCTCATTCTCATTGTTGCATACCTTGCCGCCGTGGAATACCTGCAATTGATGCGACGGCTTGAGGT
>CAZOUO010000260.1:0-2741 GCA_964582975.1 uncultured Thermotogae bacterium
GATGAGGGGATCGGCGTCGATCCCTGTACGCTCTCCCCAATCGGTAATCTCCGCCGGGCTCTTTCTCGAGGTGGATCCCTTCCCACCCGCAACGAACAGGCCCAGCTCCTCCTCGCTACCCCTAATCCCCTCCTTGATCGCCCCACAGGTCGTGGTGGTGAGCCCGCTTGAATGCCAATCGAACCCCAGGACACAGCCGAGGGCTTGAAACCAGAATGGCTCAGAGAGGCGCTCGAGGAACCCAGGCGGCCCGTATTCGAGGACAACCGCCCGCGCGATCTCACTGGCAAGCCGCCTCATCCGTAGAAAAAGCCACCGCGGGGCATTTCCGTAGTGCAGAGGAAGATCAGCCCTTCCCGTCTTCATACCTCTACTATACTGCGTTTCACTGATCGAGGAAACTTGCGCATCAGTCTCACGAAGCATATAGTCGAAAAAACTCAGTCGATCGAATCGAGGGAAGAGTGTGACCGAAGAGATTACGCTCCTTTTGGCACTACAAGGAAAGGACCAACAGCAGGCCGATTTGCAGTCGCAAGTAAAGCGCCTAGAGGCCCAAAAGACGCAGGTGGAGCGTACATTGCAGGATGAGCGGGCAGTCGTTGATCAGCTTCGCCAGAACTTAATGGAGCTGGAACACACGAGTCGCTTGAGAAATCTCGAAGTGGATGATCTCGACGCGCAGATCCGCAGTTACCAAAAGCGCCTCGATGAAGGGATCATCAGTTTCAAGGAGATGGAGGCGTTGCGAACCAAGATCGCCCACCAAAAAGAGCGGATCTCGGAGATGGAAGACGAGGCTCTTGCATTAATGGACGACATCGAGACAACGAAATCGCAGCTTGCAGCGGCCGAGGCGAGACTGGCAGAACGCGTGAAAGAACTTGACACGAGTTGCCAAACGATCGATGCTCAAATCGCACAGATGCAAGGGGAGATCGCCGCGCGACAAAAAGAGCGGGCCGAAGTTGCCGCAAAGGTCCGTGCTCACCTCCTGAGCCGCTATGAAAAACTGCACACAGAATTTGACGACCCAGTGGTGGCAATCACCGATGGAACCTGCTCAGGCTGCAAGCTCAAAGTAAGCGGAAATACGGTCGGGCGGGCCCGAAACAGCATGGAGATCATAACCTGCGAGAATTGCTCGCGCATCCTCTACGTTCACTGAACCGCCTGCTATTGGTGGTTGTCCTCTTTGCTGTGTTCATCAGCATCGGCGCGAAAAGCTATTGCCTTCCGCGTCCGATCGGACAGCTCTCCGACTACGGAAATGTCCTTGACCGCCACGGCCGCGAGCGAATCACCTTGTTGATTGACCAGGCGCGGGAGCGTTTCGGAATCGACGTGTATATTCTCGCAAGCTGGGAAGATCCCTACGGCGATCCCAACCGCTACGCGGCGGCCCTGCTTGACGCCTGGAACCTTGCGAAAGGGAAAACCCTTCTCGCCGTCTTCCTCAAGACAGGGAAAGACTGGGACGTAGCTATCCTTCCGGGAGAGCAGACCGCGGTTACCTACCCGGAACTTGCTTACAAGATGAAAGCCGGGATCACGAATCTTGTGGAACATCGCCGTATCGAGGAGGCAATGGTTGCGTCGTTTGAAGTTCTCCAGCGGCAACTCTCGCCTGGGACTCAAGCCGGACAGTCCGTGTCAAACAGAAGAGGAAGTCGAGTGCTTTCCGTGCTGCTTTTACTCGGTGCCCTCGGGCTGGTTGCACTCTTCATCCATCGGCGTATCTGTCCCCGTTGTGGACGGATCCTGCGGGTCCGAAAAAGGCTTGCCTTTGGTCCCTATCAAAAGAAGGGGAATGTGATATACTATTGTCAGCGGTGTAATTATTCGCGAGCTAAGAAAGGAGAGGGCTAGGGGGCCGCGGAGGGAGCAGACTTCGCAAACCCTCTGAGGAAAGTCCGGACTCCAAAGGGCAGGTTACTGGGAAGATCCCAGCGGGGGCGACCTCGGGAAAGTGCCGCAGAGAACAGACCGCCGATGGCCTGCGGGGATTCCTTGCAGGCACAGGCAAGGGTGAAACGGTGGTGCAAGAGACCACCAGCGGTTCGGGTGACCGAGCCGGCTCGGCAAACCCTAATCGGAGCAAGGCCAAGTAAGAAGGCACTTTAAGGACGGCCCGTCCGAGCCTTCGGGTAGACCGCGTAGATGGATGGTCCCCCAAGACAGAATCCGGCTTATCGGCCCTCTCCTTTCAATTGGGAGGCAATGTGTACAAATCGCGGCTGCTATGGACCGTTCTTCTTTTACTCTATGCTGGTGTGGTCTTCGCATTGTCTAGCCTTCCAATGACTAGGGAAGAACCACTCGTTCCAATCCCACACGGCGATAGGCTTCTCCATGGTCTGGAGTTTTTCCTCTTCTTTCTTCTGTGCTGGAAAGCATTGCCTCGGCACAGAATACTGTTTTCTTTTGTGCTGACTGCAATCTATGCGGGAAGTGATGAATTCCACCAATTCTTTGTCCCTACACGGGCGGCAAGCTTCTTCGATTGGCTTGCCGACCTTGCCGGAGGAGGCACGGCGGCAATCGTCATCTACCTCCTCGCCTACCTTCCCTTGCCCAGGAGATTGCGGCTGCATATACTTGTCAGACCAGATCGCGAAAAGGAGGCTTAGGGATGTACTTGTGGGGGCTCCCATTCTTCATGGGGCCGAGCATATTGATTCTGTTGCCTGCTCTGGTGCTTGCAATCTATGCCCAATACAAGGTACGAACCACGTATGCTC
>CAZOUO010000261.1:0-2707 GCA_964582975.1 uncultured Thermotogae bacterium
TGCGCCATCTCATACCGATGGCATCTGCATGAACACGTCAGCCTGGCTCGACGGCGTACAACTGCTGGACGAAGGGAAAGTGGTGCATCCAGAGCTGGTCGAGCTCGCAAAGCGATTGGGAAAGTAAAGATAAAAGCTGATTTTACTGTGACCAGACGAGGAAACAGACTGTTCAGGAATGCCACTTGGCAACAGCCACGAAAGAGAACATCGGTTTGTTAGTGAATTTGGCATCAACCGTAGCCGGAGGAAGAGGCTGGTTGATACGCCTTAAAGGGTTGATAAAGTGGGGACTGCCGTACCTCAAGGGCCTTATGAAGCGGGAACACTATTTGGCTTTCCGTTTGTTGAGGTAAGGAGGCTGTGCGATGAAAAGGATAAGAGTGGTCGTTCCAGTATCTGTAGATGTATGGAATGAGCCGGTGAAAAAGCTATACGATGAGTGGAAAGGCAATGAAACAGAAATAGACGTAGTGAATATTCCGAAAGGCTCCGCATCGGTGGAATGCCGTTACGATGCTGGGTGGTGTGAACTATTCACTGTGTTGGAGGCGGAGAAGGCAGAAGCCGAAGGTTGTGACGGAGTTATCGTTTATTGCTTTGGCGAACCCGGCCTTTTGCTGGCCAAGGAGAAACTGACTATTCCTGTAGTGGGCATCTCTGAGGCCGGTGTGCATGTCGCTTCAATGTTGGGGAAAAGATTCAGCGTAATTACCGTTGGTCCCTCCCCCGAAATCTCTGTCGGGTATTTGGAGGACAATCTTGAACGGTACGACCTTGCGCACAAGTGTGCGTCCATAAGGGTCGCAGTAATGGAGATTCTGGACTTAATGGGAGACCCAGAGCATGAAGCGCAGCTAGTATTAGCGGAGGCAAAAAAAGCGGTCGAAGAGGACGGCGCCGATACGGTTGTCTTAGGCTGTGGAAGCATGCTGGGGATGGAAAAAAGAATAACGAGCGAGTTGGGAGTACCAGTGGTTGTCCCGGGCATTGCAGCGTTGAAGGTTTGTGAGGACCTAATTGAGATGGGGCTTGCTCAGAGCAAGCGCTTCTTTGCACTCCCTCCTGAGAAAGAAAGAACGTTATAAAAGCATAAAGAGAACGGCTAGCAAGGATTCGGTAATGAGGAAGATAAAGATCGTGGTGCCAGTCGCTACGGCTGCGTGGAATGAGCTAGTCCTTGAAGACATGGGAAGGTACAAAGCTGGGGATACTGAGCTGGCCGTTGTGAACATCGAAAAGGGTCCAGAATCCATCGAGTGCACATACGATGTCGCGTGGGCCGAACTCCTCACCGTTCAAGAGTGTGAAAAGGCCGAAGCTGAAGGCTGCAACGGAGTAATCATCTATTGCTTTGGGGACCCCGGACTGAGGGCAGCCAAGGAGAAACTTGATATCCCAGTCGTTGGCATCAACGAGCCCGCTGTTCATTTTGCTTCGATGTTGGGAAATCGATTCTCCATCATGGCTGTAGGCCCAGACACGGTGAACCGCGCAATGTTGGTGGATAACGTCCTTCTGTACGGCCTAGAAAGCCGATGTGCCTCGATCAGGTTTCTGTCAATGCCTGTTTTGGAGCTCGAGACGCAAAAGGACAAGCAGACAAAAAGACTCTTCGAAGAGGCCCAAAAAGCAGTTGAGGAAGACGGAGCCGATACCATAGTTCTGGGCTGTGGAAGTATGTTCGGAGTCGAGAAGAAGATCAGAAACGAACTGAACGTGTCTGTGGTGGTGCCAGGACCTGTTGCACTAAGAACCTGTGAAGCTCTAATTGATCTTGGGCTAGCTCAAAGCAAGCGCTTTTTCGCGGCACCGCCCAGCAAAAAAAGAGTCATGCAGGAGGTGATAGATGGAACAGTATAGAAAAGATCCAAATGGCGTATCTAGACTTAGGAGGTGCAAGATATGAACTTGAAAAGATGGCTGGTTTTCGTAACGGTTGTGGTGTGTGTGGGATTGCTTTCTGGCTTAATGGTGATCGCCGCTGAGGAAGAGAGTCAACTGCGAATGGTGGTCGCATTTCCGACCCACATCGATCCGGCTGTCGGTAACAGCTATTCCTGCGCGCGGGCGCTGACGATGATTCACGACCAACTGGTCTATCCGGACACCTCGCTGGCGCCTACGCCGCACGCTGCCACAAACTGGGAGGTCTCAAGCGACGGCCTGGAGTGGACTTTCCACTTGCGTCCCGGGATCAAGTTCCACAATGGCAACGAGTTGACCGCGGAAGACGTGAAGTTCAGCATGGATCGTTTTGTGACCATTGCAGAGGGTTACTCGTACTTGTTCACTGAGACAGTGAAAGAGACCGAGGTCGTCGACAAATACACCGTGAAGTTCCATCTCAACAGCCCCTACGGGGTTTTCCTTACCGCCCTTTTTAAGTTTCACATCATCAACAAAGATGCGGTGATGGAGAACCTCGTGACGCCCGGGCCGTACGGAGGATACGGCGACTACGGGCGAGAGTGGCTGACGACCAACGACGCCGCATCTGGGCCATATGACGTCGTGGACTATCAAGTGTCGGAGCTTCTTACTCTAAAGAAGGTTGAAGACTACTGGGGCGAGATACGCCCGAAAGCGCCTGACTACGTGTACATGATTCCCTGGGCCGAGCCCGTCACATTGCGGACGATGCTGGCTCGCAGGGAAGTTGAAATGAGTGATCAATGGCAAGCTCCGGAAACGCTTGCCGGACTTG
>CAZOUO010000262.1:0-2697 GCA_964582975.1 uncultured Thermotogae bacterium
CTGTCGCAGCGGCGCCTCAAGGGCTTTGCGAAGGATCTTCACGCCAACGGCTTCATCGCCCTCCAGCTTGAGGTCATCAAGCGCCTTTGCGCCAGCGATTAGGGCCACGCCGCCACCCGGCAGGATTCCCTCGTCGACGGCCGCCTTGGTCGCCTCGAGTGCGTCTTCCATGCGGTGCTTCTTCTCGGAAAGCTCGGTCTCGGTGGGAGCGCCGACCTTGATCACGGCCACCCCACCGGCGAGCTTGGCCTTGCGCTCCTCCAGCTTCTCCCGGTCGTAGTCGGAGTCGGTCGTCTCGATCTGGGCCTCGATCTGCTCAATGCGGCCCTTGATCGCGTCCTCCGACCCCGCACCACCGATGATCGTCGTGTTGTCGGAGTCGACTTTGATTGTTTCCGCATGGCCGAGCATGTCGAGCGTGGTGTCCTTGATCTGCATTCCAGCGTCCTCGGCGATTACCGTACCACCCGTAAGCACGGCGATGTCTTCGAGCATCGCCTTGCGGCGATCCCCGAAGCCAGGAGCCTTTACCGCGCAGCTGGTCAGTGTCCCCTTCAACTTGTTCAGAACAAGAGTGGTCAACGCCTCGCCGGTCACGTCCTTGGCAATAACGAGGAGCGGCTTGCCGCTCTGAGCGACGCGTTCCAGCATCGGGACGAGGTCAGCCGCGCTCTTGAGTTCTTGATCCGTAACCAGGATATGAGGTTTCTCGAGGAGGACCTCCATCTTCTTGGGATCGGTCACGAAATAGGGGGAGATGTACTCCCGATCAAACTGCATCCCCTCGACGACCTCGTAATAGGTTTCGATCGTGTCGGAATCCTCCACGGTGATGACCCCATCTTCGCCCACGGCCTCCATCGCATCGGCGATGATCTTACCGATCGATTCGTCGTTGGCGGAGATGGTTGCCACTTGGGCAGTCTCCTCCTTGGTCTTGAGTTCGCGCGACTGCTTCTTTAGTGACTCGACGACCTGGGCCACACCCCGCTCCAACCCGCGCTTGAGTTCCATCGGATTCGCCCCGGCAGCAAGGTTCTTGAACCCCTCCTCGATCATGGCATGAGCAAGGATGGTCGCGGTGGTCGTCCCGTCACCGGCGATGTCGTTTGTCTTGGAGGCGACCTCTTTGACCAGCTGAGCACCCATGTTCTCAAACTCGTCCTTGTACTCCTGCTCTTGCGCGATCGTCACCCCGTCGTTGGTAATATCGGGACTGCCGAATTTCTTGGCCAGAATCACATTGCGGCCACGTGGACCAAGTGTGATCCGAACCGCATCGGTGAGTTTGTCAATCCCTGCCTTCATTCGGCGACGGGCTTCTTCGCTGAATATCACTTCTTTTGCCATCTTCTTTATCCCCCTTTGTCCTCGTTATTCGATGACCGCTAGTATGTCGGTGGCCTTAACCAGGAGGAGCTTGTCTTCGCCAACCTCCATCTCCGTCCCGGCGAAGCTAGAGACGATGATCTCGTCTCCTTTCTTCACCTCGATCTTTTCGTTCGTTCCCACGGCCAAGACCTCCGCGCGCACGACTTTGTCGCTCTTTGCGCTCTCAGGGAGAACGATTCCTCCTGGGGTCTTCCGCTCTTCTTCCTCTTCGATCTTCTTGGCCAAGACCCTGTTTCCCAACGGCTTTATCTTCATCTTGCAACCTCCTTCTTTGCGATGTTTTTAGCACTCTTGCCTGTGGCTTGCTAATACATTTTACCTCCCCATCGCTGGCCCGTCAAGTGGGTGGTGCTTCCGGGATTTGGCGTGAAGTTAGCACTCTTACCCACAGCTTGCTAATGTAATTTAGCCGGTCTTCACTGCGGTGTCAAGGTTGCGTAATTCGACCATGAGCCGTGCTGGTTGATGGGTCGCTCGAGGAGGTCGCCTCGTTCCTGCGTATACGTGCACGTGTGGTTCGGCCTTGCGCTGAATCTAGCACGCGGGGACGATCTTTTCGTTGCCTCGCAGCTTACTAACTACGAGCCGAAGAGAGGATATAATCGCAAGGACTGGTGGCGCCGTGGAAACGTGAAGGAGGAAGGGTGGCAGCGTACTTGGGGAGGCGAATCATCGGGCTTGTCGGAACGCTTTTGTTGATCTCCATCGCCGTGTTTGCTTTCTTGAACCTTCTCCCAGGCGACCCGGCGCAAATCGTACTGGGGATAGAGGCCGACCCAGCAGTCTATGAGGCAACACGGTCACGGCTCGGGCTCGACCGGCCAGCAGTCTTGCGATATATCGACTGGCTGGGGCACGCTCTGGGTGGGGATCTCGGCATCTCGCTTCATCACGAGCTTCCGATCTCCACACTTATCGGCTCTCGTCTTACGCTCACCCTCCCTCTGACCGGGATGGCGATGGCACTGGTGATCGTGCTTGCAATCCCGCTCGGAGCCTTTACGGCCACCCATCACAATCGCGCTTCGGACTACCTGGGACGTTTCCTGATGCAGGTCGGGATGATCATCCCCGGGTTCTGGATGGGGATTTTGCTCATTCTGCTCTTCTCTGTTCGGCTCCACTGGACTCCAGCCGGAGGGTTTCCCGGTTGGGGGACAGCGTGGGCAGCGATCGTTGCGCTCCTTCTTCCGGCAATCGCCCTTGCAATGCCCCGGGTGGCGTTCCTTGGCCGACTGGCACGTGCCTCCTTTATCGAGGGCCTTGAAGAGGGGTACGGCACCACGGCCCGAGCCAAGGGGCTGG
>CAZOUO010000263.1:0-2679 GCA_964582975.1 uncultured Thermotogae bacterium
GAGATATCCTGGTGGGGAAGATTACCCCGCGCGGGGAATCTGAACCGACGCCGGAGGAAAAGATCTTCCGTTCGATCTTCGGAGAACGGGCCCGTAACGTAAAGAACACGTCGCTTCGCATGCCACCGGTCTCTGGGACAGCGAAAGTGATCAAGGTGAAGAAGTTCTCCCGCGATCAGGGAGACGAGCTTGACGCTGGTGTGAACGAGCTCGTGAAGGTCTTTGTTGCCCAACGCAAGAAAATCTCGGTCGGTGACAAGCTTGCTGGACGCCACGGAAACAAAGGGGTGATCTCGAAAATCCTTCCAGTGGAGGAGATGCCGTTCCTCCCGGATGGAACTCCGCTTGATATCATTCTCAATCCAATGGGGGTCCCCTCGCGCATGAACCTCGGGCAGATCTTTGAGGCAAACCTCGGCTGGCTCGCTCACTTGAAGGACGAGTGGGTGGCTTCACCGATCTTTGATGGTGCGCATGAGGATGAGATTCTCACCGAGCTGCACGCCGTGCGTGAGAAGGTCGGCTTGGCAGATGGAGATGCCTACGATGGCAAGGTCATTTTGCGCGATGGCCGCACCGGCGAGCCGTTTGACCGGCCGATTACCGTTGGCTATATGTACGTTTTGAAGCTGGAGCACATTGCCGATGAGAAGATTCATGCCCGCTCCACCGGTCCCTACGCCTTGATTACGCAACAGCCACTGGGAGGGAAGGCCCAGTTTGGAGGACAAAGGTTGGGGGAGATGGAGGTGTGGGCTCTCGAGGCTTATGGTGCTGCCGCCCTGTTGCAGGAGATGCTTACCGTGAAGTCGGATGACACGCGGGGACGCATTCAGCTGTACAAAGCGATTCTGAAGTGAGAGGAGTTTCCTAAACCTGGCCTGCCCGAGTCATTTCGGGTCTTGCTGCGCGAGCTGAGGAGCCTTGGACTCCATCCGAGACTGTTTGACCGTGATGAGCACGAAATCGACGTCAACTGATGAGGGAGAGCCTCCGGAACGGTCGGCCGGTTGTGTCCTTTACGCCGTCGGCGAGGGAGGCGAGCGACGGTATCTCCTCCTCAGGCACCGCAACGGAGGACATTGGGGATTCTCCAAGGGACGGATTGAATGGGGGGAGGAGGAAGAGAAAGCGGCTCTGCGGGAGGTCAGAGAGGAGACCGGAATCAATGAGATTGAACTGGTGCTGGGTTTCCGCACGGTGAGTGCGTATCGTTTCATCCGGGACGGGGCGCCGGTCTTCAAGGAAGTAATCTATTTCCTCGGTCGCGTCGACCCAGCTGATGTCGTCCTCTCCGATGAGCATGTTGAGTGGCGGTGGCTGCCCTATCCCGTTGCACACAAGACTCTGACCTACGCAAATACTCGAAAGGTCCTTCGCGCAGCGGATCGGTTCCTGTAAGCTAAAACGTGTGGAAAACGGGGTAACGTCGTTATCGTAGGAAAGGCGGTACAAGGCGCTACGGGCGTCTGAGTGGAAAACCGGTCTTTAAGTGCCTTTTTCGGGAATGGGCTGCCCCGATCGCTAGCGCAACAGACGGAGTCAAAACTTACCTTCAGCGATTTATTTTGAGGATTAGGCTATAGGTTGTAGACGTGGCTGTACTTTCCTGTGATGTAGTCCACGAAGTAGGCGGTGTTCAATCCTTCGCCGGTGATCCGCTTCATGAGCTCCTTGGGCTCGTAGATCTTTCCGAGGCGGTGGACCTTCTCTCGGAGCCACGTGAGAAGACCCTCAAACTCGCCGCGGGCGATCCGCTCGTCGAGGTCGAGGATGTCCTTCTTCACTTGCGCGAACAACTGGGCCCCGTAGAGGTTTCCCAACATGTACGACGGAAAGTACCCGATCAGGGCGGCGGACCAATGCACATCCTGGAGAACACCCTGTGCGTCGTCCTCCGGCACGACTCCAAGGTAACGCTCCATCGCGTCCCGCCACAGCGAGGTGAGGTCACTCACCGCTATCTTTCCATTGATCAGGCCCTCCTCGAGCTCAAAGCGAAGCATGATGTGAAGGTTGTAGGTCACCTCGTCGGCCTCGACACGGATGAGTGACGGCTCGACGACGTTGGCCGCCCGATAGAACGCTTCGGCAGGGATCTCGGAGAGTTCTGGAAAGATCTCGACCACGGTTGGCCGGAAGAAGATCCAGAAGGCGAGACTCCTGCCGACGAGGTTCTCCCACATTCGCGACTGCGATTCGTGGACGCCGCTTGAGGCCCCTTCATCGAGGCCGCTCCAGTGAAGCGCTTCGGACAATCCTTGATCGTACAGTGCGTGGCCGCCTTCGTGCAGTGCGGTGAATAGACTCGGTAGGAGAGCCTCTTCTCTGTATCGGGTCGTTACGCGCACGTCATTTGGGCCGGTGGTGATCGTGAATGGGTGGACTGTAGTGTCGAGCCGGCCGGCAAAAAAGTCATATCCGATCGCTTTCAACGCTCGCAGGGAAAGCTCCCGCTGCCGGTCGATGGGAAAGGCCCGTTCTAGGAATCCGCGCTCTGGTGGCGTTCCCTGGTCCGCCAAGTGTTTGACGAACGGAGCGAGTTCGTTTCGCAGTGGCTCGATAATCGTGCGCAGCTCGCGAGCCGTCATCCCGGGTTCGTACTACTCGATCAGGGCATCGTAGGGGTTATCCTCGTAACCGTAGTAGTCAGCTAACTGCCGTGAGTAGTGGATCATA
>CAZOUO010000264.1:0-2676 GCA_964582975.1 uncultured Thermotogae bacterium
TCCCAAGCTAGAGCTTCAGATGATCGTCCTCGAGAAGCTTGGCTTAAGCGTCGACGACATCTACTTCGGCACCTGCGTTAAGAAAGCCACCGCTGTCATGAACTGCCCGATGAACCTGAGTGGGATTGAGTCCAAGATAGGGGAGCTGTTCGGTCTCCCGGTTCACGTCGGCACCCACGACTACTAGGAGCAACCGATGGCGATGCGTGGGTGACAGTCCCTGCGCACGGGTGAGGATGAACTCCGGCAGCTTGGCCGCTGGCTATCTCCGGTCGGCTAGGATGAAGCCCGCGCCAGAGACACCCGCGCAAGCAGCATCGACTGTGGGGACTGGACAGCGTCGGCGATTTCGAGGAAGCCGGTGTCCAGCTCAAACTCGCCCTCTAGAAGGATATCGGCCTCTTCCAGGCTCGACGTGAGGGTCTTGAAGTTGGTGAGGGGGGTGAACCTAGCTAGATTCACGTGCATCCTGTTGACGTCGAACCCTGGGAATGGCGGATAGCCAAGCCGCTTCAGCCGCTTTTGGAAAGACAGCCGCAGACGGGCCATCGTGCCGTGAGGGTCAGCTAGATGAACGAGAACGGACGCGAGGCTTAGGCCTATCGCGGCGCGCGCCAAGACGATGGGTCCATCGGACTCCGCAAGGGTATCGCTGAAGGCATTTCTGACCGCGGCCAACTCCTCGGACGAAATCGTCCTCTCACCGTCCTCTAGTCGGCGGATGACCACGAACGTCAGATGTACCTGGTCTCGATGATACACATGGACGCCGCCGGTGGAGCGAAGACGGGTCATTGTCTTGACAAGGTCGGGCCGCATGAAGTCCCGGTTCTGCCCGACGAGGCTAATCGTTGTCAGATAGCGAGCAGGATCTGGTCGCCTTCCGTACTCGTCCACCATGCAGATCGCTTTGCCCGAAAGAAGGTCAGCCCCAGTCTGGGCAAACAGACCGCGATAGTCGATTCTCGATCGCTGTGCATGATTCACAGTCCCATTCCAGGATCCGCTTGGACTTCGTGGGGATGCTCGTCGCTTGGAGGCGGAGTTCCGGCCCAGGTTCAATCCTGGCTGTGACATGTCACGCAGGAGGGCAACAGAGGCTCGTTGAGCTTCTGAGCCTCAGCCTCGTGGCATTGGATACAGGAGTCGTGCATGGCATCCTCGTAAGACGGCGCGATGTAGTCAAAGGGCTGTCCGTCTTCGCTCGGGCTCATGTTCGTGTGGCACTCCACGCACTCGATCGCCGTACTCGCCGAGTGTCCTCCCTCGTGGCACTTGTCGCAAGACTGATTGCCGCCCGGGTCCACCGATTCCACGTGGAGCTCGTGGTCGAACGTGGATGCCGGGTTGTACACGTCGGAATGGCATGCCCCGCATGAGGGCGGCCCGAAACCGGTTTCCGATTCACTCGCGCCATCGATCTCCGGTTCGCTCACGCCTTCGATTTCCCAGTCACTCAGGTGGTGACAGCTCACGCACATGTCCTGCTCGGTCGGATACTCCGTTGGGATTAGCTGCCTCAGGCGTTCCACATGAGCCTGGTGGTCGAAGTCGACGAAGGCTTCGCTGTCGCCGCCGTAGATACGCATTACGTTCAGCCCTTGGACCGGCCTTACCGGAGCAGTTTTCGTCTGGTCACCGCCCCAGGCTCGATCCGGCATGAAGGTGATCGCCAGAGCAACCACTACCAGGAGTATGAGGGACCTGCGCGCGAAGGCATCCCAGAAGCTCTCGCCAAGGCGGACACCTGTCAACGGATCGAAGCGGGGCTTGGCATACGGGGAGACCTTCTCTTCTTCGCGCATCGTCTCTGGGCCGAAGATCTTGAGGTTCTCGGTGAGGAAGAGGAACACCAGAGCCGCACCAGAGACTATGCCGATGCTGATGGCGAACTCCACCCAGTTGGGGAAGTAGGACGCGCCGGGCGGCCTCTCAACGGCGATGACGCTGGCCGAAAGCCGGTAGAGGATCATGCCAGAGACCGTGAGGACAGACGCCGTAGCCAGCCCACGCAGACTATTACGAGAGGCCGGTATTGAGAGCAGGATAGCTGGAACCAGCGCGGTGATGGATATCTCCGCCAAGAAGAGCACGCTCTGCCAGGACCCATCGATGGCGCCCGGGAGAACGCCACGCCACAGAAGGTCGCCGATCCGAATGCCGAGGTAGAGCCAGAGAAGCACGGCGGCAGCCTTGCCAAGACCGGAGAACAGCTCGAGCTCGATCCGGCGGTGATAGACGAAAGCGGAGAAGAAACCCTCCAGGGTGACCATCATCAGCCCCAGACCGGCCGCCGAGACGAAGAACAACACCGGCAGAATGGGACTGTACCACAGGTCGTGGAGCCGGAACGGTATGATCAGCAGCAGCGACCCGAGGGACGACTGATGCAGCGTGGAAAGGACGATACCAGCGATCACGACCGGCAGGGTGAGCCGTTTCAGCCACTGTGCGACGGTCTGGAACAGGCGGCTCTTGAATACCGGATGTTCGAGGGCCGCCGGTAGGAACTCAACCCCCAACACAGCGGTGTAGAGCATGACACACAAGGCTACTTCGAAGAGCACCGAGTGGTGCTGCCAGTATACGGTGGGCCTCCAGATGTTCCAGGGAGCGCCTAAGTCTACAAGCAACCCTACGATCACCGCGAAATAGCCCAGCAAGGCTGTAAGAATC
>CAZOUO010000265.1:0-2668 GCA_964582975.1 uncultured Thermotogae bacterium
GGGTACAGGTCACCGGCCTGGTCTGGTTTACACCGATCCTCACCCTGATCCTTGCTCTGGGAATTGGCGCAATCGACCTTCTTCTGGTCACTATCGCAGTGAAGCTGTTCCAACGCGAGTCGATCGTCATCCGCTGGCGGTAAGTAACGTATCCGGGCACAGCAAGCCCAGCCCGCGTCGGCTGCAACCGCTACTTATTGGCTTGCCAACGGGATTTGAGCATGTCTTCCACAGCGGTACTGACTCCCAAGTGATCGGGCTCCGAGGCCCACAGGTGAAGGAAGACGCCGGTGAGGCCGGCCTGTGCAAAGACGTCCAACGCCAAGCTGTAGCCCTGTGCCCGGATGATCGGATCGGGTTTGCTGCCCTGCCAGAAGTCCATTCCTAGGGTGGCCACGAACCGGCACTCGACCCCGTACTTGTCGCCGAGAAAGTGGATGATCCGCGAGCGTTCACGCACTTCTGCGACGAAGTCCTCGAAGCTGCGGATGTCGTGCGTCCCGTCGGCGTAGCGTTTCCAAGGGAAGATCGTCATCCCAATGCCGTCGTAGCCTTCAAAGGCACGGTGCTGATCGAGGGTCTCCCAGCGGCCGATGTAGGGATGTTCGGCAGTGACGATTTGTCCCTCGTAGGCCGCGCGAATCTGAGGGAGGATTCGCCTGAGCCACTCGCCGGCAGTATCCGCATCAAAGATGAGGCTCATCTCCACACCGGGAGAGAACATCTCGACGTGGTTGTCTTGCGCAAATTGGGCCCACGCAAGGACGGTTTGCGTCCACAAATCCCCATCGAGGGTCCAGCGTTTGAGGACCCAGTAATCGTGCGAGTCCACGTACGGAGAGAGGAAGATCCTAAGCCCTCGAGCGTGTGCGGCGGCGATCGCTTCCCGCAGCGCCTCCTGTGCTTCGGTGAGATTCCCGATCAGTCCGCCATCTGCGGTACCGTCGTAGAACGCACGGACGTGAAGCCAATTGGCACCGACCTGCGCGGCCTTTTCGAGCAGGCACCCATTGCTCCAAGGATTGTAGATCTCCTTGTAAATTCTGGGATGATAGTAGTAGCCGATCGTTCTCCAGGTGAGGCCGCGGATCTCCAGCACCCCGTTCCCATCGCTGGGGATGTCGACGGCTTGATCACACGACACCCCCTAGACCAATCACGGCCACGACGAATCCAACTATCAGGATCGTCGCAAGCTGCCCTTTTCCCCAACCATGATTCATTGGGGATGCACGGTTTTGAGACACGGCTAGTAGGCCCGCGCGAAGTATGCCAACCCTTGAGCTGGTTTGCCGCAGACGGTACAGGTCTTTCTCTTCGGATGCCACTTCTCGTTTAGATCGAGCGGAAAGCAGCGGGACGTGGCCTTCGTCTCCTCTTTGATCCGGTCTTCGCATTCCGCGGTGCCGCAATGCCAGATAAGCGCCCAGCCGTCTTTGATGATCTCCTTGAGCTCGTTATAGGAGCTGGCCTCGTGCAAGTTGGCATCGCGGAACTGTGTGGCCTGCTCAAGGAGATTGCCTTGGATCTGGCCGAGCAACCGGGTTGCGGTGGCAATGAGGCTATCCCTAGGCACGGATTCCTTGCCTTCCTTGCCAGGGGAATCACGGCGTGCGAGCATCACCGCGCCAGCTTCCACGTCCTTTGGCCCGACCTCCATCCGTAACGGCACCCCCCGCATCTCCCAGTCGTTAAACTTGAAGCCCGGGGTGATTCCCTCGCGGTCGTCGATGTGGAGGCGAACACCAGCAGCCACAAGCGATTCGTGGATATCGTGGACGGTGTCCATGACCAAGGCTTTTTCTTCATCGGTCTTCCAGATCGGCACGATCACAACCTGGATCGGCGCTAGCCTCGGCGGCAAGCGCAGTCCCTTGTCGTCGCCGTGTGCCATCACAATCCCCCCGACCATCCGAGTGCTCACGCCCCACGAGGTCGTCCAACAAAGCTGTTGCTCGTTGTTCTCATCGAGGTACTTGATGGCGAATACTTTGGCGAAGTTCTGGCCGAGGAAGTGAGACGTCCCCGACTGAAGCGCCCATTTGTTTCCCATCATCGCTTCGATGGTGTACGAGGCTTCGGCCCCGGCAAACTTCTCCTGCACGCTCTTTAGCCCTTTGATGACGGGGATTGCTGCATCGGTGATCGCAAAATCGGCGTAGATGTCGAGGATTCGCATCGTCTCTTCTTGCGCTTCTTCCTGGGTCGCGTGAGCGGTGTGTCCTTCCTGCCACAGAAATTCCATCGTGCGCAGAAACAGGCGGGGTCGCAGTTCCCAGCGGACCATGTTCGCCCACTGGTTGAGTAACAGCGGTAGGTCCCGGTACGACTGGATCCACTCCGCAAAGCAGTGACCGATCACCGTCTCCGAGGTCGGCCGCACCACGAGCGGCTCTTCCAGTTCCTTGCCGCCACCGTGAGTCACTACGGCAAGCTCAGGCGCGAAGCCCTTGACGTGTTCCGCCTCTTTTTCGATGAAGCTCATCGGGATGAACAACGGGAAGTAGGCGTTCTTGTGCCCGGTGGCCTTGAATCGCTTATCCAGACCAGCTTTTATGTTCTCCCACAACTCAAGGCCGTACGGCTTGATGATCATACAGCCGCGCACCGGCGCGTAGTCAGCCAAGTCGGCCTTCTGTACCACATCGGTATACCAGCGGGCATAATC
>CAZOUO010000266.1:0-2639 GCA_964582975.1 uncultured Thermotogae bacterium
CTCCTCTCCTGTAATACGTGCGGCATTATACTGGCTCGCAAAAACCCATTCCAGGGAGAGTTGTACAAGTACATCAGGAAGCATAAGATCAAGAAGCCATGTCACTTGCCAACAAGATTACTCTCGCTCGGGGCGCATTGATCCCACTAGTACTTCTGGTTCTTTTTCTCAATCAGCGATACCCAGCACTTGGCCTCTTCCTCCTTGCCAGTTTCGGGGATGTACTCGACGGGATGGTGGCGCGCAAGCGAGGGGAAGTGACCACGTGGGGAAAGGCGCTCGATCCAGCAGTTGATAAAGTCCTCTATTTTTCAGTTCTTGCTGCGCTCACTGCGCGCGGAGAGATCCCTCTTCTTTCGCTTGTCCTGTTTGCCATTCCCCAAATTGGCCTGGGGATCGGAGCGCTCATCTTGCGCGTCCGTGCTCACACTGTTCAGGGAGCGCAAGCACTTGGAAAAGCCGCCGCCGCGCTCACTTTTGGCGCCGTGGTTCTTCTGTTGCTGCCTCTTACCCTGCCGGTCCATCCGTACGGAGTATATCTCCTGTACGCAGCAATCGGAGCTAGTTACCTTGCTGCACTTGACTACTTGCGTGCCGCGCTTCGAGCCACGAAATCTCACGATAGGGATACTCCGGGAACTCTGGCGGAACCTCCGCCTCAAAACGGAGCCGTTCCTTCCTTTCCGGATGAGTGAGCTCAACGCGCCAGGCGTGTAGCATCAGCCGTTTGTCTCCTTGACTGAACAGCGGATCCCCCACAATCGGATGGCCTATGTAGTGGAGGTGAATGCGAATCTGGTGGGTCCGGCCGGTGTGTGGAGAGACAAGAAGGAGGGTCGTCTCTTCACTTCGAGCCAAGACGCGGAACTCGGACTGTGCCTTGCGTCCCTGCGGATGGATCGTCATTCGACTGGGGCATGTAGGATCTCGCCCAATAGGAGCGTCGATCAAACCTTCCTCCTCTGAAATCCCCCCCTCAACCAGGGCTAAGTAAAGCTTCGTGACTTGTCGAGCGGCGAACTGGGCCTTGAGAGATTCAAGAGAGGAGGGTGTCTTGGCAACGACGATTACCCCGCTTGTTTCCTTGTCCAACCGATGGACGATCCCCGGCCGAGCAGGGTCGTCCCCTTCCGGAAGAGGTCGATCCGCGAGGAGGCCCTCCACGAGTGTGGTGCCGGTTTCCCCTGCTCCCGGATGGACGACCAGTCCCACTGGCTTGTCCACGACGACGATGTGCTCGTCCTCGTAGAGAATCGTCACACCAATCCGGGCCGGAACAAGTAGCGGCTGGAACGAGATCTCCCACACGATCTGCTCGCCGGCCCGGAGGCGGCGGGAAGGCTGGGTGACTGCCGCACCGTTGATCGTGACGCATCCATCACGGATCGCGCGTTGGACCTCGCTTCGAGAGACCTCTTTGACCCTTTCGGCAAGGTAGCGATCGAGGCGAAGGCCGACCTCCTTGCCCGTCACCGTGTGTTCCATCTTCTCCATCGTCTTCTCCCGGCGATTTGGTCGCGCGGTCGCGCTTGCAGTATAATACAAACAAACGCGTAGAGAGGGGAAGGGAATCAGGAAGGTTACCTCTGATGTGTGAATAACGAGGCGCACGCGGAGGGAGGCTACGATTGCTTCTGCTTGTTTGAGGAGCGTAGTCTGGAGACATTTTTGTTTCGAAATGAACATTGAATTCATTGAAGCCCTTGAGGAGATGGCAAAGGAAAAGGGGATCGCACGGGAAGATCTCTACGATGCGATCCGCAAGGGACTTGCGGTGGCATACCAGGAGGAGTACCACACCGAAGCCCAGGTAGAGGTGGAGATCAACCCCAACTCCGGCGATATCCTTATCAATGGCAAACGGATCGAGTTGGCCAAGTTCGGTCGAATTGCCACCAAGAAGGCCGAGGAGACAATTCGGCAGGAGATTACTCGCAAGCGGCGAGAAATTGTATACGAGCTGTACGTTCACCGCGTCGGCGAGATCATCAGTGGTTCGATCCATCGCTTCGAGGGCAAAGACGTTTGGGTCAACCTAGGAGAAGCCGAGGCCTTACTTGCGGATGAGGAGAGAATTCCGGGTGAACGCTACCACGCGGGACAACGCTTGCGTGCTTACTTGGTAAGCGTAGAGCAGACCCAGGGTGACCCTCGTATCCTTCTCTCCCGCGCCCATCCGGAGTTCGTCCATCAACTCCTTCGGATAGAGATTCCCGAGCTTGAAGAAGGGACACTGGTTGTGCGGCAGATTGCCCGCGAGCCGGGACGTCGTAGCAAGGTGGCCGTTGAGTCGCTCGATCCCAATGTCGACCCCGTGGGAACCTGTGTGGGAGCCGGCGGGGCACGGGTGCGGGTCGTCACGCGTGAGCTTCATGGGGAGAAGATTGACCTCATCCGCTGGAGCGAGGACGTTGAGCAACTCCTTCGTAACAGCCTGGAGCCAGCGTCGGTCCTTTCAGCTGAGCTTGACGAGGAATCACGGAGCGCCAAGGTCCTCGTCCCTGACAACGAACTCTCTCTCGCCATCGGCAAGGGTGGCCAAAACGTTCGCTTGACCGCGAAGTTGATTGACTACGACATCGAAGTGACAAGCCCTTCTGAGGAGAAGAGCTGACTGGCTTTGGGCGTCAAGGATAGAT
>CAZOUO010000267.1:0-2632 GCA_964582975.1 uncultured Thermotogae bacterium
CTGCAGCGCCTCGCTGTCCATGATGGACGCTGGTGTGCCGATCAAAAAGCCGGTGGCTGGGATCGCCATGGGGATGATCGAAGACGACGTGTCCAAACGTCGCGTCATCTTGACCGACATCCTGGGGGCAGAGGATCACTACGGCGACATGGACTTCAAGGTCGCCGGAACGCGGGATGGGATTACAGCGTTTCAGCTGGACGTGAAGGTTGGAGGGATAGACCGCGAGATTCTGCGCGAGGCGCTTGCACGCGCTCGAGAGGCCCGATTGGCAATCCTCGGCGAGATGACGCGGGCCATTCCTGCACCGCGTGATCATCTTTCCCCGTATGCACCGGTGCTGCAGACGATTACCATCTCCGTGGAGAAGATCGGCTTGGTGATTGGCCCGGGTGGGAAGATGATCCGTCGCATCATCGAGGAGACTGGCACAGAGATCGACATCGAAGACGACGGCCAGGTACGGATTGCCGGGCCCGACGGCGAGGCCGTCGCAGCAGCCCAAGCATGGATCGAGGATCTCACCGCCGAACTGGAAGTGGGAACGGTGCTGAAGACGAAGGTCACTCGCGTCGTTGACTTCGGTGCTTTTGTCGAGCTGAAGAACGGTACGGAGGGGCTGGTGCACGTTTCAAACCTGGCCTCAGGGTACGTGGATAACGTTCGCGACATCGTCAAGCCCGGTGACGAAATCACGGTTGAGGTCATTGGGGAAGATAAGATGGGCCGCCCCGATCTGCGGCGGATTGGAGAAGAGCCTAGTGGCATTCGCGGAAAGAGGAGAGAGTCGTCGAGACGAGGCTCCGCAAGACCCGGTACGAGGAAGCCGGAGACGTCCATTGCAATCGGAGACATCATCGAGGGGACGGTCACCAAGACCGCCGATTACGGGGCGTTTGTCGAGCTGGCCCCTGGTGTCACCGGCCTGGTTCACATTTCGGCGCTGTCTGACGATTTTGTCAAGCGGGTGGAGGACGTCGTGAAGCCAGGAGACCGGGTGACGGTTGAGGTGATGAACATCGACGAACGCGGACGGTTCAAGCTGCGCCGCATCGTCCCCGAGGTCCAGGAGAAAGAACCGGCAGGGTTCGAGGATCGCTGGTGATGAAGCCGCTCTACAAGGGCGCCTTCACCGCCACATTGAAAAGCGGGCTGCAGGTTCTCGTGGAAGAGATTCCTTCTTCCCGCTGCGTCAGTGTGGGAATCTGGGTCAAAGTGGGAAGTCGGGATGATCCGTCTTCTCACGCTGGGTTGACACACTTTGTGGAACATCTTTTGTTCAAGGGAACCCAAACGCGAGGCGCCGCGCGGATCGCTCGGGAGATCGATGCGATCGGCGGTCATCTGAACGGCGCCACCGGAAAGGAATCCACGTTTTACTTCGCCGAGGTCCCTGCCGATGGGCTTTCTGTTGCGCTGGAGATTCTGGCTGATTTGATCCAACACCCGGCGCTCGATCCGAAGGAGCTCGAGAAAGAGCGAGGGGTAGTGCTCGAGGAGATCCGCGGCCGCGACGATGATCCCGAGCAGGTGGCCTTCGACCTGTTTTCCGCTGGCCTGTGGGAAGAATCCCATCCGCTCACTCGGTCAGTCTTGGGAGTCCGAAAGACAATTGAGAGGGTGGGTCGGGAGGAGATCGCCGGACAGCATCGTCGGTTCTATAGGCCAGAGAACATCGTTCTTGTTGCCTGTGGGTCGGTGGGCGCCGCGTCGCTGATTGAGCAAGCGGAGCGGTTGTTCGACAATGCTTCTCCGTCTTCTCCGCTGCCAGATCGAACCCGTCCGCGGATGAGAAGCGGCTGCAGTGTTCATGAACGGGACACAGGACAGACCCACCTCTACGTGGGGCTACCGGGAACCGCGGGAGCCGACGAGGATCGCATCCCCCTTGAAGTCGTGAACACCGTCTTGGGTGACGGAATGAGCTCGCGGCTGTTTAGGATCATCCGAGAGGAGCGGGGGCTGGCTTACGCCATCACAAGCTCTGTGGCCCACTATTCGGATGTTGGCTCCTGGATCATCTACTCTGGCGTCGCCCCGGAGAACGCCGCTGAGGTGATGAAGATTACACTAAACGAGCTGACTGGCCTGCAGCGGGAGGGGGAAATCCCAGGAGATGAGCTCTCTTTGGCCAAGGCCAAGCTGCGAGGGCACCTAGTGCTGGGGCTCGAGACAAACGCCAATCGCATGGCGCGGTTGGGGAGCGCCGTGGTTTCCGGGCGGGAGGTCCTCTCACCCGATGAGCTGATTGGCCGAGTGGATGCAGTTTCTTCTGAGGACGTCGCCCGAGTCATTGCACGGTTCGTTCGCTCCGAGGCGGTGAACCTGGCCGTGATCGGCCCGCGTTCGGATGGCATTGAGGAGCTCTTTAAACTCAGCTAGAATTGGTGTGTCATGCCGATATCGAGTGCGATCTATCCGGGAAGCTTCGATCCGATTACCTATGGCCACATCGATATCCTTCGTCGCGCGAAAAAACTCTTCACTCGTCTTGTGGTCGCGGTAGTGGCCAATCCGAACAAGGCGCCATTGTTCTCGGTCTCCGCGCGGGTAGCGATCACGCAGGAAGCGCTTGCCGAGGAGAAGGTTAGCGGAATAGTGTGCTTACCGTCCTTGAAGCGGTACCATCCGT
>CAZOUO010000268.1:0-2624 GCA_964582975.1 uncultured Thermotogae bacterium
TGGATCCGGCGCAACTTCGGCTCGGACGCGATCATCGAAACGGAAAACCTGAACTTCTACTACGGCAAGGAAAGAGCCCTTCGAGATGTGAATATGTCGATTCCCCTGGACGGCATCACCGCGATCATGGGCCCGTCCGGCTGTGGGAAAAGTACGCTTCTGCGCACGTTTAACCGCATGTACGAGTTGTACGCCGGTGCGCGCGCGGAAGGAGAGATCACGTTTCTCGGTCAGGATTTGCTCAAGGCAGATGCGGTCGCCCTACGGCGACACATCGGGATGGTCTTCCAGCAGCCCAATCCGTTCCCGAAATCGATCTTCGACAACGTTGCCTACGGTCCTCGCGTGCACGGAATCCGACGCCGCAATGTCTTGGGCAATACTGTGGAGGAGAGCTTGCGCAGGGCCGCGCTGTGGGACGAAGTGAAGGACCGACTAAAGGATAGCGCGTTCTCTCTTTCGGGAGGACAACAGCAGCGCCTGTGCATCGCCCGCGCCCTCGCAGTCCAGCCGCAGGTGCTGCTGATGGATGAACCGTGTTCTGCACTCGATCCCAAAGCGACGGAGAAGATCGAGGCGACGACCCGTGAACTCGCCGAGGAGCTCACCGTGGTGATCGTGACGCACAACCTCCAGCAGGCCGGCCGTGTCAGTGATCACGTCGCTGTCTTCCTCGCCGGGGGGGAGCTCGCCGAGTTTGGACCGACCAAGACCGTCTTTGAGAATCCCGCAGATCCACGGGTTCAGGACTACCTCGCGGGTCGATTTGGCTGATCGATAGTTTTTATGCCTCGGTTGAAGCTTGGGGTGTTGGAACGTCCAGCGCGTGCTCGGCGATGTTGAAGCCGTATTCTCGGATTCTAAGCAAGCTGTCCATCGCGATGCTAATGGGTTGTGCATCTTCGGGCTGATCGTCGGGTGACGTCAGTCGGGCTGCCGCGAACAAGCGCTCACCGTGTTCCTTCTCGTCGAGCACGCCATTGGCCAGTTCGGTATCCTGTTCCTCAAAGGCCTGCACGGCCCGAGCGAGGATGGAGTCTGACGAAGCGGCCATCTCTTTGAATTTCCGCTCAATGGCTTTCTTGAGCGGGGCCTTCAATGCCAGGGTGGCCTGCGAGACCTTCGCCGCGTGATCCGCCACCCGCTCCAGTTGGTCGGCGACCGTGTGGTAGAGCAGAAATCCCAAGCGCGAAAGCTCCACATCCTTCTCGATCAGAAGGTCACGAAGCAGCAGGCTGAATTGCCTCGACACAAGCAGGACGAGCCGGTCCACATCACCGTCCCGCTCCATGACATCGCGCGCCAATTCTTCATCCCGATTCACGAAGGCGGTTACGGCGTCATTCAACATCGCTCGCGTGATGTCGAAGATCCGATGTAGCGTTCTTTGCACCGGAAAATCCTTGACGTTTACCACGGAGTGGAGAACCACTGTCTTTTGAGTCTCTTCAAGGATTTCGAGCCCCACGAGTGCTTGAGCGATCTCTCGGACCGTCCGTCGCTGGTCGGGGCGGATCCGCTTGCCGACTACCTCGATCACGTCGTATCCAACAATATACTTGGCGATGATCTCTCGCTGAAGTCGGCTATAGTCTAGGTCGTCCATCGCAATCGAACAGCGGTTTTCTCCGAGCAGGCGTTCCGGAACGAGCAAAAGAGCTCCGGAGTCATTGGGCATCAGGGTAACGACCGTTCCTGAAGCGAGGCCGATCCTTTCTGCCCAGTCTTTGGGCAGGGTGACGAAAAAGGTTGCCCCACCAGTAATCTGAACTTTTCTCTGGTACACCTTCCCTCCTATATATATTCCGATCCATTCTATAGGAACTGCAATCTGCAGTCAATATATGGGGCCTGAGTGGGATAAAGAGACGTCGTTGAGGGGGCGGGCACACCTCGTCAGCGGGCTCCGTTTTAAGTATAGTGTGATCCGTATCACACAGGATGGTCGCCGTAGCTGCGCCGACGTGGATTAGATACTCCTTTTTCGCAGAAAGGAAGCCGTATGCAGGTGACGGTGCTCGATGAGTACGGCTATGAGTTTGCTCTGTTGGGGCTGTCATTGTCGTACAAGCAAGACACCGAGAGGATGCCGGAGGTGGCCCGACGGCTGGCGTTCAAGGGCGGCGGCCACAACAAGTTTTTGGAATCGATTGTGCTCTGGTTGGACGTCACCGCGCCGCGTTATTGGTGGCAGCAGTTTGACACCTACCGGGTCGGGGTCACCAAACAGAGCGAGTCGACCATGCACACCATGACCAAACGACCGCTCATTCAAGAAGATTTCGAGCATCCGATTCCCGCTGAAATCCTCGCGTACCTAAACCAGTTGATTGCGGAAAAGGACTGGAAGCAGGTCAAGTGGCTGTTGCCTGAAGGGCTCCTCCAACGCCGCATTGTATGTCTGAGCTACATGGCGCTGCAACGGATGATCCGCCAGCGGGCGGCGCACAAGCTCGAGGAGTGGCCCGCGTTCATCGACCAGATTCTCAGGCAGGTCGCTCATCCCGAGTTCTTGAAGGAAACCTAAAGCCTCATTCCCCGATGATCTTGACGAGCACGCGTTTGCGACGGCGGCCGTCGAACTCGCCGTAGAAGATCTGCTCCCACGGGCCGAAGTCAAGTTG
>CAZOUO010000269.1:0-2618 GCA_964582975.1 uncultured Thermotogae bacterium
ATTCCGTTCCCTCGCCGGTTTGGCCGAAGTACTTGTGGACCATCAGCACGGGCATGTGGACAAACTCCAGCTTCGGCAGGATATCGAGCAATGGCTCACCGATGTCCAGGATTGAAACTTCACATCCGCCGCAGATGTTCAGCCATTCTTCTGCGATCTTTACTCCCATCGGTTACCTCCTCGCATCATTGCTGTTTTTGCGCCCCACTATCCGGGAGGTGCCTCGCCCTCCAGTACGATCTCGGTCACGACCCGTCGGGTGTAGACCAAGAACTTGTCCTCCTCCTCGATGATCTGCGTTTCAAAGTCGTCCGCTTGGTAGGCGTCCGCCTTGGCCTGCGCCTCCTCGCGTGACGCATACTCCCCACCGTCCCACATGTACTTATTTCCTTCCACCCACAGAGCCTCAGAAACCGGCATTCTATCGTTCTCCTTTTACATCGCGTAAGGGCTTGGCCCCAACGCCTTTATTGTCTCCACCATCTCTCGCATCACTAGGGCAAAACGCGGCCCCTCGGAGGCGGAGACCCACTCCAGCCGAAATCGTTCGGGTTCCAATCCGAAATCTTCCAACATGAGATCAATGGCCTCGGCCCGTTTCTCCGCCTTCAGGTTTCCTTCCAGGTAGTGGCAATCGCCGGGATGGCAGCCGCAGACGATCACCCCGTCGGCCCCTTTTGTCAGCGCTTCGATGATGATGTTAGGGTGGATCATCCCCGAGCACATCACCCGGATAACACGGACGTTGGGCGGGTACTGCAGCCGAGACGTGCCCGCCAGATCCGCTCCGGCGTAGGAGCACCAGTTACAGCAGAACGCAAGGATCTTCGGTTCGAATCCGTTCGTTTCGTCCATCGTCTACTCCAGTCCCAGGGCTGCGTTGACCATCGCGTTGATCTGCTCGAGTTTGAAGTGCCAGACAAAGATCCCTTGCTTGGGACAGGTGGCCATGCATACGCCACAGCCCTTACATAGGGCGGGATTGTTCTGCACCGTTTTCTTGATCTGGTCTCCGCGCACGTACTCGATGAGCGTCAACGCGTTGTACGGACACGGATCGATACAGTAGGCGCAGCCGTCGCAGTTCTTGTCGACGACCTCGCTGATCGTGGCCTCGAGTTCCAGCTCGTCATTGGAAAGAAGCGTCGTCGCGCGTGCCGCCGCTCCCATCGCTTGGGAGATGCTCTCTTCCACCAACTTGGGCGAATGAGCCATACCGCACAGATACACTCCGTCGGTGGCAAAGTCGATCGGTCGAAGCTTCATGTGGGCCTCGAGGAAGAACCCGTCCACATTGAGCGGGACTTTAAGCATTTTGGCCAGCTCCTCTGCGTCCTTAGCGGGCACCAGCGCTGGAGCAAGGACGGCCGCATCGGCTTCTATTTGTACCCGCCGTCCGAGCACTGGATCGTCTGTACTGACTCGCAGCGTCCCATTCTCCACCGTAACCTCAGGCTTTCTCTCTGGTTCGTAGCGGACAAAGCGTATTCCCTTCTCGCGGGCCTGCGTATACATTTCCTCGCGCAGGCCGTAGGTGCGGATGTCTCGGTAGAGAACAGTAATCTCACTGCCAGGATGCATTTCCTTGAACCGCAGCGCGTTCTTCACCGCCTGGGAGCAGCAGACTCGGCTGCAGTACGGGTGCTCATCATCCCGACTTCCCACGCATTGGATCATGACGATTCGGTCGCCGATTTCCTCGTCGGCGGCAAGTTTCTGCTCGAACTCGAGTTGGGTCATCACCCGCGGATCTTCCCCATAAAGGTACTCGGTCGGAGTCCCCAATTCAGCACCCACGGCAACGATCACCGCTCCGTGTTCGACCGTCTCCTCCGTGCCGTTTTTGACGATCACCGAGCTGAAGTTGCCGACGGATCCGTCCACGGACGTTACCTTGGAACCCAGGTGAACCTTGATCTTCGGATGGGCCGTGGTCTGTTTGATCGTCTCTTCGAGCCACTGAGCGGGTGAGCGGCCGTTCTGCAGGAAACGAACCTCTCGCATCGCGCCACCGAGCTGTTCCTCTTTTTCTACGAGGTGGCCTTGGAAGCCCTGATCGGCTAGGTTGAGGGCCGCGGTCATGCCGCTCATCCCTCCACCGATTACCAGCGCGTCGTTGTTGATCGAGATCTTCCCTTTCTGCAGGGGTTCGAGAAGGCGCGCCTTGGCGACGGCCATGCGGACTAAATCCTTCGACTTCTCGGTGGCGGCCTCGTGCTCGTGCATGTGGACCCAAGAACACTGGTCGCGGATGTTGGCCATTTCGAACAAATAAGGATTGAGACCTGCCTCCCTCACCGTGTCTCGGAACAGCGGCTCGTGAGTCCGCGGGGTGCACGAGGCGACGATTACGCGATTTAGATCGTGCTCCTCGATCAACTCCCGAATTCTGGCCTGAGTGTCGGAGGAACAGGTATACAGGTTGTCCTCGGAGTAAACCACATCTGGTAACGTCCGGGCATACTCCGCAACGGACGGTACATTCACCACGCCGCCGATGTTCTTCCCGCAGTGGCAGATGAACACGCCAATACGGGGAGGTTGGCCGCTGACGTCCTTCTCGGGTGGGTATTCGCGCTCGACGATCTGGGTACCGCGCTCCTCTGCCAAAAGACTCA
>CAZOUO010000270.1:0-2611 GCA_964582975.1 uncultured Thermotogae bacterium
AGCACGATGAGGTCTGCATACCCCCCCACGGTTCTGATCGTGTCAGCGAGACTTTCCCCTTTTGCCACCGAACTTGTGGCGACATCACTGACAGTGAGGACCTGCCCTCCCAGCCGCATCATCGCGGCCTCAAACGATAGACGCGTACGAGTGCTTGGCTCATAGAACAGGGTTGCCATAAGTTTACCCGCGCATTGGGATGAATACTTGGAAGGATTTTCTTTTATCTGGTTGGCAAGATCGAACAGAGATTCGTATTCAGGTGGGGAGAGGTCAAGAGAATCAATAAAATGCCGGCCGGTCCACTTGGCGGCATTTTCTCGTTCCCTCATCTTAGGAGGATATTATACACTTTTTTCAACGGGGAATACAACACGCACGTTGAAGCAGGCGCGCCCAAATCCTGATGCCACTACCACCGTCTTCGGACGGTGCAGTATGCTTGCAGAAAGACCGCTTTTAGAAAAAGGTGCTTATCAGGCTTCGCCTGCCGAAAGGAGAAAGATATTCATGGACTATCGGAGACGCCGAGAGGCGCTAATAGGGAGCCTTGAAGTCGACGCGTTCGTGGTGATTCACCTGGAAGGCCTGGCCGCCGACCGGCCTTCTATGGCCTACCTTACTGGATACGCTGGGTACGGTGTGTTGCTGATCTCTCGTGGAGAGACGTTGGCTCTTGCCACAACGACCAATATCGATCAGGCGGGGGCGGATGCCCCCGGTCTGGAGTGGCAAACCCTCGATTGGAATTACGTCAAGTCGATTGCGGAGGTTCTTACCACGAAGGGCTTTCGGCGGGTGGGAGTGGCCGCCAAACGAGTGAGCTTGGCTATGGCCCGTGACGTGGAGAAACTTCTTGATGCCGAAATAATAGCGTCGGAAGACCCGGTGGGGCGACTTCGCGAGATCAAGGACGGGGGTGAAGTCGAGCGGATTCGGGACGCGGCAACGGTTACGGACGAAGCTTTGGGAAAGGTTACGGGGGAGCTTAGGATTGGGATGTCCGAGCGGGAAATCGCGCTTCGCTTGGAGTTCCTCATGCGAGAAATGGGTGCAGAAGCCGTAGCGTTTGACGCGATCGTTTCAGCGGGAGAACACAGTGCCCATCCGCACCATCGTCCCGATGATCGAGTGGCGAAGTACGGCGACCTTCTCCTCTTCGATGTGGGTGCGCGCGTGAATGGGTATTGCAGTGACATGACGCGGGTGGTCGCCGTGGGGACTCCTTCACCTCGGGCAAAGGAGATCTACGATCTTGTTCTGCGTGCCAATCTGGCGGGAATCGAAGCGCTGGTCCCTGGGGCAAGCGCTTCTTCGGTGGAAGCCTCAGCGCGGGGGGTGATCGAGGAAGGAGGCTACGGAGAGTATTACACGCACGGGTTAAGCCACGGCGTGGGACTAGAGGTGCACGAACCCCCGTTTTCATCTGGTCCCAACAGCGTGGATGTTTACAAACCAGGCATGGTTGTCACGGTGGAGCCCGCGATCTATCTCCCCGGGTTCGGAGGCGTTCGTGTTGAGGACACCGTCGTCATCACCGAGGGCGGGCCCGAGGTTCTCAGTACGTTCCCCAAGGAGCGGTTGATCGAAGTTGGGTGAATGGCGACTGACGTGCAAACCATGCAGTTGATGAAACGCGGCTATCCAACGCAGATCAACGCTTCCTGAGGATGGGACAGAAGGCAGCAACCCTCTGCGGTGACGAGGATGTTCTCCTCTAGGCTGACCTGGCCGTAGTGATCGGTGTGGACGTTTAGCTCAAGCGTGAAGACGTTACCCTTTTCGAGTTTCCCTTTGGGTCGTTTTCCAAACAACTCCCACATCGGCGCCAGGCGCGTGCCACCATCGTGGGCAAACTGGCCGATTTGATGCCCCAGTCCGTGTTGGAACTCATCGTAGCCGTTTTTAAGCACGATCTCGCGTGCCACCGCGTCGACCTCGTAACCGAGACGGCCGGGGCGGATGAAGGAGGCGGCCGCCACGATGGCTTCTCGAACCGTGTCGAAGGCATCCCGGACTTCTTCTGGGACGGATTCGGGTGTGCCGAAGAAGATCATGCGCTGCAGATCCGAACAATATCCCCGCGCACGGACGCCGAAGTCGAAGTGCAAGAGGTGTCCAGGTCGGGTTCGGTTGTCAGTTGGCCCGGCGTGCCCGAACTCCTTACCCGGTCCGGCGTCAACGGCCGGACAATATTTCGAATCCCAAGCACTGACTACACTGTGATCTTTCATACGGGCATTCACGAACGCCGCAATTTCATTTTCCGTTTGGCCCGGCTTCAGGTAGTGGGAAAGGTCGTCGAAGATGCGTTCGGTGATCTCGATGGCCTCCCGAATCCGATCGACTTCTTCGGGAAGCTTTCGGCCGCGTAGCTTTTCGATCAGCTCCTCGGCGCTGACCAATCGATCCGCGTAAGGGGTTTCCCGAAGCATGCCCAGAAGCAGGCGATACATGCCCAGTGTCAAGCCATCTGCGGCCTCATTCTCGAGGCTGAAGTTGACGGCGATACTGTGTGGGTCAAGACGAGCAAGTTCCTTCCTCAGCGGCTGGCCAGCACCTTTCGTGTAGGGAACGATGCGATCGAACAGCTCCGACGGCAAGCCAAGGG
>CAZOUO010000271.1:0-2588 GCA_964582975.1 uncultured Thermotogae bacterium
CTCTACGTCTCCGTAGATTCCACGAGTCAGGGCCGGAGGAAATGGAGTATGAATCGAGAGGTATCCGCCCTCACCAGGTGGGACCGGTGTCCCACCGGCATCGAGAATCTCTCCGGTAATCCCTGGGAATGGCCTTCCGGCTACCGAGGGGATAAACGGGCCGATTCCTGGGAGGCTGTTCACCATGTTGGCCCCGGTCTCCGTTTGCCACCAGGTGTCGATGATCGGACAGCGCCCCCCTCCGATTTTCTCGAAGTACCACATCCAGGCGTCAACGTTTATCGGTTCGCCGACCGTGCTCAACAGGCGCAGCGAAGACAGATCGTACTTTTCCGGCCACTCGTCTCCCCACTTAATAAACATACGAATCGCGGTGGGCGCGGTATACAGCTGGGTGATTTTGTGCTTTTCGGTGATCGCCCACATCCGGCCGTAGTCCGGGGCATCCGGCGAGCCCTCGTACATCACGCTCGTCACGCCATTCAACAACGGACCGTAGTTGATGTACGTATGGCCGGTGATCCACCCCACATCGGCGGTGCACCAGTAGATGTCTCCCTCGTGGAGATCGAAATTCCATTTGGCCGTGATGTAAGCCTGGACGGCGTAACCGCCTGTTGTATGCATGATCCCCTTCGGCTTTCCGGTCGTTCCTGAGGTGTAGAGAAGGAAGGAAAGATCTTCGGCGTCCATCGGCTCTGGTGGGCAGCCCTCCGCGGCGTCCGCCATGAGATCGTGATACCAGTGATCCCGTCCCGACTTCATCGAGGCGCTTCCATCGAGACGTTTCACAACAACAACTTTTTTAACAGGTGTCCCTTTGATCCCGGCGTCGGCATTTCCTTTCAGGTGGATCGTCTTGCCTCGCCGATAATAGCCATCGGCGGTGATCAGGACTTTGGCTCCGGCATCGACCAACCGGTCCCGTAGCGAATCGGGACTGAACGCGGAGAAGACGACGCTGTGTGGTGCACCGATCCTTGCACAGGCCTGCATGGCAATTACCGCTTCCGGGATCATGGGAAGATAGATTCCGACCCGTCCTCCCTTTTGTACACCGAGCTCCTTGAGCACGTTGGCAAACTTGTCCACGCGGCGGTGCAGTTCCTCGTATGTTAGTCTGACCGCCTCTTCTTCGACCGGCTCCGGCTCCCAGATCAGGGCGATCCGATCACCGTGGCCGGCCTCTATGTGGCGATCGAGACAGTTGTCCGAAAGATTGAGCTTGCCGTTCGCGAACCACTTGTAGGCGTGTGGTTTGAACTCGTAGATCTTGCCCCAACGTTTGAACCAGCGGAGTTCTTCGGCGTGTTTTGACCAAAACTTCTCTGGATTGGCCGAGGCTTCGGCGTAGATCGACTCATCCGAGATCCACGCACGTTCCTTCATCGCCTCGGACGGCCAGAAGACGTTTTCTTTTTGCGGGTCCTGCTTGACCCACGTTATCGGATCCGTCACAGTTAACCCTCCTCATAAATATGGATCGCATATACGGTTGCGAAATACTAGCAAAAGCGCGGGTTTTCTGCAATGCTAGATAGGTAGTGCCTTTAACAGGTGGCCGAGAATCGGCAGGCGATAGAGAATGCGATAGGCGGACCAGCCCCGTTTCACTCGAGCGATGTAGTTTTTAGTCTCGGGGAAGATCGTTCCTCCTTCGGATTGCCAGCGTTTTAGATTGGAGGGGCCTGCGTTGTAAGCGATCAGACAGGCTTCGACGTCCTCGTCCAGCCGATCGAGGAGGTATCGTAGGTACCACGTACCGAAACGGATGTTGAGATCAGGCTCGTACAAGTTCTCTACTGTGAAGCCTTCGTGGTGCAGCTTCTCAGCGATCCACTTCCCGGTTGCGGGAGTGATCTGCATTAGCCCCATTGCACCAGCATGAGAGCGCGCGCTGGGGCGAAAGCGGCTCTCGGCACGGATTACTGCTGCTGCCAGGTACGGATCAAGAGAATGAACAGTAGTCCAGTGCTGGATCTCTTCAACATAGCGAAGCGGGTAGACAACCTTGATGGCGCACAGCAAGCCAAACACTAGGAAAATGCCAGCGAGTATCCAACCGGTAGTCCTCTGTCGCGATGCGTGTCCGCTCATGATCTTCTATAATACGCAAAGTTGGAGAACCGGCTTTTGCGACAAGTGCGGAGGATCACGTGAAAAAGTTCATGCGCCGGCTTTGGGACACGTTTGTGAGCGGTCTTCTTGCGATTATCCCTGTTGGCTTAACGGTCTACATTGTGTGGTTTCTCTACCGCCTCATCGATGGCTTGGTCGGTAAGAACACACCGTTTGGCCTGATGGTGCAAAGAGCCCTGGGACGATGGATCCCCGGGATGGGGATCTACATGACACTGATTCTCATCCTGCTCATCGGACTTATTACTCGGAACTTCTTGGGAAGGACGCTCCAATACTACTTTGAGCGAATCTTGTCCTCCATTCCCGGAGTCCGTAAGATGTACTCTACCTTGAAGCAGTTTACTCACGCGTTACTCAGCCGAGACACCTCCTCTTTTCAGCAGGTGGTTATGTTTGAGTATCCAAAGGAAGGGATTAACATTATTGGGTTGGTGACCAATGAGGAG
>CAZOUO010000272.1:0-2586 GCA_964582975.1 uncultured Thermotogae bacterium
CGGTTGGTCAACCTGTTGGGCGAGCCGATCGATGAGCTCCCGCCGATAGAGTCGGAGAAACGCTACTCGATTCACCGTCGTGCTCCCGCGATCATCGATCAGGAAACCGAGACCGAGATCTTCGAGACGGGGATCAAGGTGATCGACCTCGTTGCCCCATTTCCCAAGGGCGGAAAGATTGGTCTATTCGGCGGTGCAGGAGTCGGAAAGACCGTCCTGATCATGGAGCTGATCCGCTCCATCGCCTACGAGTACTCCGGCTACTCCGTGTTTGCTGGAGTCGGCGAGAGGACGCGCGAGGGCAACGATCTGTACTTGGGGATGAAGCACGCCGGCGTGTTGAAGAACACGGCCCTCGTTTACGGTCAGATGAACGAGCCGCCCGGAGCGCGTTTCCGCGTGGGCCTCACCGGAGTGACGGTGGCCGAATATTTCCGCTACGAGGAAGGCAAAGATGTCCTGCTGTTCATCGACAACATCTTCCGCTTTGCCCAGGCCGGAAGCGAGGTCTCGGCGCTGCTTGGCCGCATGCCATCTGAGGTCGGCTACCACCCGACCTTGGCCACAGAGATGGGGGAATTACAAGAGCGAATCCCCTCAACGAAGAAGGGATCGATCACCTCGGTGCAGGCGATCTACGTGCCGGCGGACGACCTCACCGACCCCGCGCCGGCGACCGTCTTCTCTCATCTTGATGCCTCGATCACGTTGTCGCGAGAGATCGTGGAAAAGGGGATCTACCCGGCAGTTGATCCGTTGGTCTCCAACTCCACCATGCTCGACCCGCACGTCATCTCCGGAGAACACTACCGCGTGGCGCGGCGTACCCTGGAAATCCTCCAGCGCTACGAGGACCTGCGCGACATCATCGCCATCATGGGCATGGACGAGCTCTCCGAGGAGGACAAGCTGACCGTGCGGCGGGCACGCAAGGTGCAGCGATTCATGAGCCAGCCATTCTACGTCGCCGAGAACTTCACCAACCGGCCCGGAGCCTACGTTAAGCTGGAGGACACCATCAAAGGCTTTACGATGATCGTTAGCGGCGAACTGGACGACATTCCTGAGCAAGCCTTCTACATGGTCGGCCCGATCGACGAAGTGCTCGAACGGGCGAAGAAGGCCGAAGTGAGAGCCGAATCGGAGGATGAACCCGTTTCGACTGCTTCCTAGGCGGCTGAAGTGCCGGATGTTCCGCTACACTCCGGCGGGTTTCCGCAACCTGTCTGCCTGTGCAGCGTTCTACGACGTGCGACACACCGTCTTTGCCGGCGACGATATGCTGATCCTCGAGTATTCCGGCCCGCAGGCGCAACGCCGTCTGTTTGATCGTGCCACGTCTCTTCTGCCTCCCCAGGGAAAAGTCCTTGACCTAGGTTGCGGCCTTGGGCATCTATTGACTTACCTCGATGAAAAGGGTCGTCCCCACGAGAGTTATCACGGGATCGACGTGAGCGAACGGATGGTGGAGGAGGCCAAAGAACGCTTTGGAGAGCGTTTTGAGGTGCGGGATATCCTAAGCGATCCTCTTCCCCAGGGAAGCTTTGACACCGGTTATATCTTAAGCGTGCTCGGCTATCCGATTGGCCAAGACCCGATTGGTACGATGATGGAGATCATCGAGCAGACCTTTCAGGCCTGCCGTGTTGGGATCGTCATTTCTCATCTTGCCACCGGACGAAAAGAGGGCTTGAAATTCACTACCGTTCCGCAGGAGCTTGCCACACGTTGCGAGGCAGAGCTTGGAGCCCATGCGCAGATTGACGACGACGGGGTTGATTTCACCTATCTCCTCGCCCTGCGCCACTGACTCCTCGATCTACTGATCAAACGCTACTCCCCCCAAACAGCGCGTAACTGGGCCAATTCTCTCGCGTGACCCGCCGGATTGACGGACCTTGAAGAAGTGCCTATAATTCTTCCTAATACGGCGGCGTAGCCAAGTGGAAAGGCAAGGGACTGCAAATCCCTGATTCAGCGGTTCGAATCCGCTCGCCGCCTCCACATATCAAGGGTGGTTAGCTCAGCTGGGAGAGCGCATGCTTGACGTGCATGAGGTCAGAGGTTCGAGCCCTCTACCACCCACTACACCGGAAAACCGCTGCAGATCGTCACTCTACCCTTATTATTGGACGAGTTTTGAATCCTGCGGCGTTGGCGGTTCTCTCCAGTGTAGTTCACGATTAACTATCCAGTGGCCGAAGGCAGAGGAGCTTGAGGCGCTACTTGCCAGGTCGGTCTAGACAGATTCTCCAACAGCTAGTGTGGCTGGAGCGGGAAGTCCGGCAGAGCTACAACCACCACAACACGATCGATGAGCTCCATCCAGTTGGGTAAGCTAACTTGTCGCATCAATAGGAACCGAACGTTGCATTATCTCCCTGCAAGGCTACACTGCAGCATGAGTTGTGTATGGATATCGCTCCCTTGAATCACGGCGAAGTTTGGGACGAAGAGCGCGATCGCGTGAGGCTACAGAGGAAGGAAGTGCAACGAACGTTCTGTTGATTTACCCTGAAGCGCCGGCTACTTTCTGGAGTGTCAAGCACGCGCTTGGATTCATACGCAAGAAGGCTTCCTCACCAC
>CAZOUO010000273.1:0-2576 GCA_964582975.1 uncultured Thermotogae bacterium
CCGTGGCCCCCCACACCGCCGAAGGCCTTGGAGAAGGTCCCCATCTCTACATGAACCTGCTGGTGCGTCAGCTTAAAATGGCTCACGATCCCTCGTCCGCCCTCTCCGAGCACGCCTTCGCCGTGGGCATCATCCACGTAGACCCCTGCCCCGTGCTCCTGCGCGATTTTTGCGATCTCAGGAAGTGGTGCCAGGTCGCCGTCCATGCTGAATACACCATCAGTGAGGATCCAAATGTGGTTGTATGGCGGGTCGTGTGTTTCGGCCTCCTTCAGCACCCGTGCCAAGTCCTCCACGTCCTTGTGTTTGTAGATGGCTCTGTCTGCGCGAGTGAGGCGCACACCATCAATGATCGAGCCGTGATTGAGCTCATCGGAGACGAACAGATCACCCCGACCAGCCAGTTGAGGTATGAGCCCCTCGTTTGCCATGAAACCTGTTTGATAGGTGAGAGAAGCCGGTGCCTTTTTGAACTGAGCAAGGCGACGGTCCAATTCTTCGTGCAGTGCCATATCCCCGGCAATGGACCGGTCACTCCCGGCACCAGCCCCGTACTTCTCAGTCGCTTCGATCATCGCGTTGACAACCTTGGGATGAGTTGATAGATTGAGATAGTTGTTGGCCGCGAGCATGATCACGTCTTTGCCGTCGATGGTGCAACTCGGTCCACTGTTACTTTGAAGCTCCTTGGGTTCCCAGGTTAGATCTTCCTGGACCAACCGTTGATACTCTTCACCCAAGTACGCCGTTGGATGCCGATTGGGGCTCATATACATCACCTCGGTTGTCCACCATACCCGACTTCACTTCCTCCGTCAAACTCAAGTCCCCAAGGGGTATTTGTTTGCGAGAGACCTCTTTGACTACAATGAGTAGAAAAGATGGAGATTATTTCCGGAGTAACTTCGAATACAACGATAGGGGGAAGATCGTTGTCAAAAGAAACGAAGCAGATTCTCGTTACTGGTGCTGTTGGTCAGATCGGGTCCGAGCTGACTATGGAGCTTCGAAAACGGTACGGAAACGAAAGTGTTGTTGCTGCCGGACACCGAACAGAACCCGGTGCTAAGCTACGAGAGTCTGGACCGTTTGAGCGGATCGACGTCACGGATCGCGCGCAAATCGAACGGGTAGTGGGCGAGTATGCCATTGATACAATCTACCACATGGCGGCAATCCTCTCTGCTATAGGAGAGGAGAGACCACAGCTTGCCTGGAATGTTAACATAGGCGGCTTGTTCAATCTCCTGGAGGTGGCGAGAGAACACGAATTAGTGCGGGTCTTCGTCCCAAGCTCAATTGCTGTGTTCGGCCCGGATACTCCCTGTGAGTGCGCGCCGCAAAAGACGATCCTTCGTCCTACGACCATGTATGGGGTCACCAAAGTCGCCGGTGAACTCCTCGGCGATTACTACGTCCGGCGTTACGGCTTGGATGTTCGTGGACTTCGCTTTCCCGGCATCATCTCCAGCGAAACTCTGCCTGGGGGAGGGACCACCGACTATGCCGTGGAGATCTTCTATGAGGCGATCAAGCAGAAACGCTACACCTGTTTTGTGCGCGAGGACACAATCTTACCAATGATGTATATGCCCGATTGCATCAAGGCAACAATCGATTTGATGGAAGCCGACTTCTCCCGTTTGCGACATCACTGCGACTTCAACTTGGCTGGAATGAGCTTCTCTGCGGGAGAGTTGGCCGCTGAGATCAAGAAACATATCCCGGAATTTGTCTGCGAGTACAAGCCCGACTTCCGGCAGGAGATCGCTGATTCTTGGCCGCGGACGCTTGACGATACCGCCGCGCGTGAAGAGTGGGGATGGAGTCCAAGCTACGATCTTGCCTCCATGACTGTCGACAGCCTTGAGCGCCTAGAGAAACGCTATCGTGAAGGTGACCTGTAGTTTAGACGAATGGGGAGCTTCTTTTGATACCTTTAAGCATTCCTTATGAGTATCACGGGAAGTTGAGAAAGACAAGAGGCCACTTATTAGAAAACTAAACGAGCATCAATCGGGCTTGCTCAGCCCCGTCTCCTTTGCGCGGTCCGAGTTTCACCACGCGCGTGTAGCCACCGCCCCGATCCTTGTATCGTGGCCCGATCTCGGCAAACAGCTTATCGACAACTGCTTTATCCTGGAGCTTCGCAAAGACAATTCGCCGTGCGTGGAGATCCCCACGCCGTGCCAGAGAGATGATCCTTTCGGCATACCGTTGACCGGCCTTGGCACGCGCGAAGGTTGTGTCCACCTTGCTGCAAAGGATCAACCCCTTTGTCACGGTCGCCAAAACGCTCTCGCGGTGGCTCTTCTTCATGCCAAGCTTATCGATCTTTCGTCTATGCCTCAACTTTAGATCTCTCCCTCTCCTTTTAGTTCGTAATCGAGTTCCCGGAGTCGGTTCTCCACCTTGGTCAAGGTCTTCATTCCAAAGCCGTGAATATCCAGCAGTTCCTCGCGCGGCCGGGCTAGGAGCTCACCTAACGTCATTATCTCAGCTTCCTGAAGCAGGTTGCAGGCACGCTGATCGATTTTTAATTCGCTCAACGGAACCGCCAGAAGGCTTTCCTCCTC
>CAZOUO010000274.1:0-2573 GCA_964582975.1 uncultured Thermotogae bacterium
GCTGATCACGGAGCTTCACCCCAACCTTCCCACGGTGTACGCCGATTACGATCAGCTTCGTCAGGTGCTGGTCAACCTCACCTTAAACGCCATCCAGGCGACCCCTAGCGGTGGGTGGGTGACCGTGCACACGCAGCCGGCCGAGAACGGTGCCCTGAAGGTCGAGGTCAAGGACACCGGTTCCGGCATCTCCAAGGCAAACATTGAGAAGCTCTTCACCCCGTTCTTCACCACCAAGGAGAAAGGACAGGGTGTCGGGCTGGGCCTCACCGTTGCCAAGGGCATCATCGAGAAACACTGCGGGAGCATCGAGGTGGAAAGTGAGGAAGGGAAAGGTACCACCTTCACCATCGTTCTGCCCGCCCGGGCCTGCCTGACCGACCTGCCCGAAATCCTAAAAAGGGAGGCATCCCCTCCGCAGTCCCCTGGCTAGCTCTTGTGGGGGCCGTCCCCTGCGGAGGCGTCGTTGGTGAAGGTCACTTGCAGCAGGTGGGTGGAGCAGGAGATGCACGGGTCGTAGGCACGAACCAGCATCTCCAGCGCCTGACGAATCTCGTCTTCTGACCAATTGAGGATGGTGGGGACCAGTGCCTCCATGTCCTTCTGGATGTTGTTGTGGTTCTGATTGGTGGGGATGACGCAGTTTGCCTTGGTCAAGATCCCGTTTTCGTCGTAAGTGTAGTCGTGAAATAGAATCCCGCGCGGCGCCTCCACTGCGCCGACCCCTCGGCCGGGAGTGATCTCGGACGGGATCGGTTCCTCATCGATTCCTCGTTCGAGAAGCTCATCGATCAGCAAGATGGAGTCCTCGGTAGCGTGAACGGCCTCCACCACTTGAGCCAAAGTGATCATGTACGGATTGTGGCACGGCGCCCGCAGGCCAAGCGCTACCGCAGCATCCTTGGCTCGTGGATGAAGCTGTTCGTGGTTGAGATTGAAGCGTGCCAGTGCCCCGACCATGTACGCGTCGCGGTTGTTCTTCGTGTACTTGGCCGTTGAATGGGGTACGCAGAATTCGTTGGTGACTTCGAGATAATCGCTGACGGGTGTTGTTCCGCTGTCGCTCGAAGCAATCTGTCCACTGATGAAGGCGTACTCGTTTTCATCCTGCAGCGCGATGTACTCAGTCTCCCGCTCGAAATCCGGGAAGGACAGCGACGCGAACAGCTCCACCGTCGCGCCGTAGTCGTTCAGCGATTCGACCAGCGCATCCTTGATCGCGGCAAGCTCATCGGGATCGGGAAGCCTGGCGAATCCTCCCACCATAAGAGAGATCGGGTGCGTCTTGCGACCGGCCAACAGATCCGCCAGCCGGTAGGCGAGCCGTTTCAGGCGCATCGCACGAAGCACCACGTCCTTGTGCGTCTTTACCAGAGGAAAGACGCTTCCCGCGCCGAGGAAGTCCGGCGCGGCGAGGCAATAGGCGTGCAGCACGTGGCTTTCCAGCATCTCGGCGTCAAACAGCAGCTTCCGCAACAGCCGCGTTTGCTCGGAAGGCTCGATCCCGAGTGCCGCCTCGGTCGCCAGGATCGAGGCGGTGGAGTGGGCGATCGAGCAAATCCCGCAGATCCGCGACGCGATGTGGGGCGCGTCGTCGTAGTACCGGCCTCGCAGCATCGCCTCGAAGAAGCGCGGCGACTCCGGGACCTCCCAGCGTAACTCCTCGATCGTGCCGTTGTTGGTGTTTAAGACGATGTTTCCGTGGCCTTCGACGCGGGTGACGTGATGGACGTTGATGTTTACCGAGCTCACTTGACCCCCTCCGTGGTGCACGTGTTGTAGATCTTGAACTTCTCGACCACCTCTTCTACCGAAAGACCGTGCTTTTCGAGGACGTCCTTTTGTGCGTCGAGGTTCGGTTCATCGACCAGCCCGCGACAGCCCCAGCAGTGCCGGCCGGCGGTGACGCAGATCGCGTTGCAGCCGGCCCGCGTCACCGGGCCAAGACAGGTCCTTCCCAGTTCGAACACGCAGATGTTTCCCGCCATCTTGCACTCGACGCAGACCGGGTAGGTGGAAAGCTCGGGCGTCTTTCCGAGCAGCAATTCCTTGACGATCCGCAGAAGCTCGGCGGTGTTGATCGGACAGCCGGGGACAACGTAGTCGACCGGGACTACCGCGTCGATCGGCCGGGTGGGAATAGTGTCGTAGTTCCGGGCGTCCTTGCCGTAGACGATCTTCAGGGCCTCGTCCATCGCGAGGTGGTTCTTCAGGCAGTTGACCCCGCCGATGTGGGCGCAGGCGCCGAGGGCGATCACGATCTTGGCGCGCTCCCGGATTCTTTTGAGTCGAGGGATCTCTGATTCGCGGGTGATGCTTCCCTCCACAAAGGCGATGTCGACGCTATCGCCCTTTTCGGAGGCAACTTCCCGGAACTCCGCGATATCAACCGCGTTTAAGAGATCCACAAGTGCCTCGCCCTCGATGTTGAGCGTGTCGAGCTGACAGCCTTCGCAGCAGGTGAAATCGAAGAACGCGACTTTTGGCTTGCTCACACCGCCTCCCGCAAATTCCGTAGCTGCGCCAGCGTGAACACCGGGCCTTCCTGACAGACGTAGACCCCGTTGATCTGG
>CAZOUO010000275.1:0-2556 GCA_964582975.1 uncultured Thermotogae bacterium
TCCTGAGGGCAATCCCGTTCCATTACAGACAAGGGTTCTGCACAATTGGCCTGATGGCAGCATCCACTGGCTTCTGCTGGATTTTATGGCGCGAGGGGAATTTGCAGACCAAACTTACGGGATAAGCTATGGTACCCAGGTATCCCCTTCACCGGCTCAAGACGGATTGAAAATTCATCAGGCCGATGATTCCATCACGGTTGACACCGGTAAGCTTAACTTCGTAGTTAGCAAAGGGTCAAGTCTGTTAGCGGAGAGTATCACTTTGGCTGGAGAGGAGGAACCGCTGGGGGAACAGCTTACCGGCGAGGCTGTCACCCGAGATGGCTGGGTACGAGCCCATTTCCTCGCAGTAAGTGAGGAGGTAGTTGCTGAGACAGTCGGACCCGAACGTGCAACCATCCGCTGTTCAGGTCATCTGAAAGATGGTGATCATGTATTTGGCCGTTTCACCTGCCGCATCCACGCCTACCGGGGCAGGCCATATCTCCGCATTCTTTTCCGCATCTTCAATGACACCGATGTACCAGCGCAGCTTGTCGAGGAGTTCCTGCTGAGGCTCCGGACGCCGTTGGTTGGCGGCGAGGCAGTGTTGGGGGATGAGAGACTTGAAACCACATCAGCCGAAACCGGGAGATTGCTGGTCAGACAGCACAGGCATGACGCTTACGAAATCTTCGAGGGAGGCGATGCCAGGCGGGTCAGCGGCGACCATTGGCAGGGACCTATCGCATTGCAGTCGGATGCACACGGTGTCTCAGGGCAAATTCGACATTTTGCACAGCAATATCCCAAGCGGATGTGGGCGGGCGAGGGCTTTCTATTACCCATAAGTATCATGCCTGAGCCGCCAGGTCCCAACCCTCCGTGAGATCCGCGAGCCGTTTCCATCCTCTCCACAGGGTGATGGTTCCCGGAGGCCCGTCGCTTTTTCGGGCCAGATAGCCGCCGAGTTTCGCAACCCAGATGACGACGTCACCGATGCAGGGTGGCTTCTTTGGGAGGGCCTTGTTCTTGTTGGCTTTCAGGAACAGGACTTTCCACTCGCGGTCAGCGAGAAACCTTGAGCAGGATGTCGCCGGATCGGTTCGGGCGATCAAGGTAATCATGAACAAGCGCCAAGCCACGATGCTCATGACGGTGAGATATCTTGCCAGGCGTTCGGCATGTCCCAGTCGGCATGCTTCAACCCGAAAGCCGGACTTCAAGACCTTGAAATACATTTCAATTCGCCAGCGCAAGCAGTACCACATTACCTTCTCGTAAGTTTCCTCATAGGAAGTTACGGGAAGATCAGTCAGGAGCATCCACTCGACGGGCTCCTCGCCATCCGGCGGGTTCGGTTCCAGGACATAGATGGCATTCATCTCAAGGTCAGGAAGGGGCTCTGTATTGTGTTTGGGGTTGTTGCGGGGAGGATTGAAGATGAAAGATCCGAACCGTACGGTTACTGTGGCAGTGCGTGCCTCTCTTTCCTTACAGTGCTTCGTCTTAGATCTCTTGGGGATGTCTATCGTATAGGAACCTGTCTCAGGCTGTTGGCGCATATGATCCCAGAGTTTGGTAACTTCCTTCTGTGCATATCGGGAGCTGCGGTTGATGGTTCTATCCGCTTTGGCACGCACCAGAACGGGAGCACCTATCTGGTGGCTATACTTGAAGAAGTCGTAGAGATCAGCTTCTCGATCGCAGACCGTAACGATATCGGTATGGCCCATCACTTCCTTGGTGTTTTCCAACGATTCAAGCCATCTGTAGCTCTCCTTCTCCTCGACCGGCAGATAGTCGTGCGGGTTGGCTTTGCCGGTCTTTTTTGAACGGAGCTTTCGCAAGAAGATCTTCTGATCCAGCAAACCCAGTGGCAAGCCTTCGGTCGTTACGGCTAAGCACGTGTGCACCATGAGGCCGTTTGAGTAGATCTTCTTCACGTTCTTGCCATTCTTTAGGGACATCTTGCACAGCCCCTCCGTCTTTGGGTGGCTGGTGTAAACGAAGTAGCTGGTATCTTGAACCGCGAGTATCGTCTTATGCTTCTTGGCACGCTGGGCTGTTTTGCAGCGGTGAGCCGCCAGGATCTCGCCAATCTCAACGTTCTCGTTCTGGAAAAAACGGTATGCGGCCTTGGTCTCCGCCCAATCTGCGCATGCCTGGTTGATGGGACGCTCCGGAGCGTCCGAAAACCTGTCGCACAGCTTGATCAGTCTTGCATCGAGTCTCTTATCACCAAGGCTGACATCCGTGAACTCTTTAGACGCCCAACTCGTCTGGTGTTCGCCTTTGATATCGCACCTCCTCATTGATCATTGACTTGCCAGTAGTAGATGTATATTATATATTTACCATTACGAAAGAGGAGGTGTCAATGAGAGGTCTCGCTCAAAAACGGAACGTGCTGCTGAAGAAACTTCTTCAGCACTCGGATTTCGTTCGAGATTCCATCAGTAACATCTGCGCCACATTCAACAGGGCGCGCTGCATCTATCAGAAGAAGCCATCTGGCAGTCTGATTTAAAAAGATAGCTACCAGAAGACCTAGACTTATGGGTAATAGAAAGC
>CAZOUO010000276.1:0-2545 GCA_964582975.1 uncultured Thermotogae bacterium
CATGCCGGCATTTCGTGCGCTCAAGCTCGTGCCTCCCCGCCGGATCGAGCGGCTCGACTGAGCTTGCCGGTCAACCGACCACCGTAGTGCCACGTGCCCTCTTCTCTCTCTCTTTCTCCCTTCTCAACAGCATTCCACAGCTGGCGTTGTCAAAGTCGGGTCTGAGGCCATACTTGTCGGCTTTTCGTCTAGAATTCAATCCTTGCAGGCTAATTAAAGGCAAATTCAGACCTTGTGCTCTTTTTCTTTCTGGACGAATTCAGTTCGTTAAGGCCGGTGCATTGGGGGCATTGAAACCAACTGGTCTTTTCCAACGCGCTGCGGCGATCCGCCGCTTTTGCGGAATCTCCCTTGTAACCGCCCCCCTAGCTTTTCTTCAATTGTGGGCACGCTTGTCTTTGGCAACTATCAGTTAGAGGGGTAATGCACTTCGCTACGAGAATGGCTGAAACTCGCGCGACCCGGAGAGGCTTGCTCCCACCGCTCCAATAAGACCTCCCAGGGCGAGGCCGAGGAGCAAACTCAGTAAGCTCACCGCGAGCACCCGTCCCGATTCGAGCAGACCAGAAGCGCTACGAAGGAGCGCTTCCGGATGCGAGACGGCGACGAAGTGGAGCAGATAAACCGTGACGATTAACACGAGACTTGCCAACAGACCGCAGAGAACACCCAAAGCGACAATTGGTAGCTGGAAAGTTCTCTCCGGGGTTCCCGAAAGGTGCATCAGTCGAATTTCCTTCCCGAAGGCAGTCAACAACTCTCCAAATCCACGTCGGGACACGATTAAGCTTGCAAAGGCGCTTGTTGCCAATCCGATCAAGAGGCCGATGCGCACCGGTGTAGAAACGGAAAGTACGCGTTTTTGTGGAGTTGCCGAGGAATCGACCTGCACGATTGCGGGGATCGATGCGAGCCGTTCCAGGAGTGAAGCGACGGCAGAGGGGCTGCGTGCCTGGATCCGGAGGATTCCCCCACCCCGACCGGCCTCCAATTCCTGGGTAAATAGGAAGTTGACTTGACGAACCTCCTCCCACTCTCGGATCTCCAAGTAGACATCCTGCACTGCCTCAGGGGAGAAGCGAGGAGAAAGGTGGGCTGCGACCTCGCCCGAGGCAAGGAGAGGACCAGTATCTCCGTACATAGGAGCGGGGACCCCGAGGAGGAAGAGACTAGAGAACAAGGCAAGAAAGCAGAAGATGAGAAGCACCACCACGGCCAAAAGTCCGCCGCTTTTGGTATTGATGGCTCTTAGAAGCTCGTTTAGAATGAACAAAAACGTGTTCATTGTTCTTTCACTCTCCCCTCGGACAGCTGGACGACGCGGTGACCCGTCGCAGTGACGGTTGGAAGTGGGCCGCGCGTAGCAACAAGGACAGTGAACCCGCCGGAGTGAATCTGCTTTAGCAAAGAGTAGAGCGTTGGCTTGGCGCCTGGTTCGAGCCCCTCGAAGGGTTCGTCAAGCAGGAGAAGGAGAGGCTCATTACATATGGCGAGTGCCAGACCGAGACGCACACGGTCGAGTGGTTCAAGTTCAGCAGCCGGGAGGGTCAGCTTGGCGGTTAACTCTGCCTGCTCCAGCGCAGCGAGCCCTTTTTCCTCGGCTTGCTCTTGGAAGTCCCCCAAAGTGCGCAATTTAAATATGACGTTCTCTAGAACCGTCTTAGACAAAGGAGTGAATCCCTGAGGGAGAAAACCGATTCGCCGGCGCAACTCGAATGCCTTTTTTCGACTGAGACGAGCGATGTTCCGTCCGTGTACGAGAATCTGGCCATTTTGAGGAGGGATGTGTGTAGCCAATAGACCAAGAAGCACTGATTTTCCTGCGGCGGCTGGTCCCACAAGGAAAAGCATCTCACCTCGATCGACCCGCAGGTGAACGTCTTCTAAGACCTTTATCCCATCGTTGCTTGAGAAGTGAAGCTCGGAGACTTGGATGATCAAGGACATCGTGCAACCACGAACCTTTCTTTTTCCGCAAAATCCCTTTCCACCCTTGCTTCGCCCAAGCCGGCTTGGTTTAAAAGTTCCACCACCCTGCGCCCCTGTCCGTTCCCAATCTCGAGAAGGAGCGTGCCGCCCGGCAGCAAGTGCTTCCGCAGGCTGCCTGTCAACGCTTCGATGCACTCTGTTCCGCGCTTACCCCCATCTAATGCGGAGTGGGGCTCGTGTTGCCGTACCTCTACCGGTAATTGTTGAAGCTCTTGCGTCGCTATATAGGGAGGATTGGAGACGATGAGGTCAAATGCCCCGTTGATGTGCTCGAACCAATCGCTTTCAAAAAAGATGATCCGGTCATGAACGCCGTTCAATTTAGCATTCTCGCGTGCTAGCTCCAGGGCCTGCGGTGAGAGGTCGACAGCGGTTACCGTAGCGCGGGGGAGAAAACGAGCCAGGCATACAGCGATCACCCCGGATCCAGTGCCAAGGTCAAGACATGCGATGTCCCGATCCCGTGGAGCAAGAGCCAGTGCTCTCTCCGCCAGTTCTTCTGTCTCCGGCCGGGGGATAAGCGCCTCTTTGTTTACCCGAAAACGTAGCCCAAAGA
>CAZOUO010000277.1:0-2544 GCA_964582975.1 uncultured Thermotogae bacterium
CCGAGCGATGCCCAAGCTGGTTCTGAACAAGGCGGATGTTGAATGCGGAGGCACGATAGAGGAGGGAGGCATAGGTGTGCCGGCAAGAATGAATGGAGAAGCGCGCAGGAAGTCCTATCGCCTGTGCGTTTTCCTTGAAGATCCGATAGACCGCGGTGCGGGTGAGCGGGCCGCCGCGCGAGGAAACAAACAGCGGTGCACGGCTGGATGTGGACTCGTTCACCTGTCCCTTCCAAGCGAGAAACTTAACTAGATGGTCGCGCAAGTCCTCTCCCATCTTGACGCCACGCTTCTTGTGGCCTTTTCCGTCCCGGACGATCAACGAGGCGTTCTCCCGATCCAAGATGACGTCGCGGATGCGCAAGTTACAGATCTCCGAAACCCTCAACCCCGCATCCAACGCCACGTGGAGGATGGTCCAGTCCCGCACCGGGTTAGTGCGACCGTCGGGGGAAGGGGACTTTGCCTGTCGGCGGCAGTGCGCCTTCAGTGCGCGCACTTGCTCGAGTGTCAAAAAATCTTCGTGGGTAATCTCAAGCGGCATGCTCTTTCCTTTTTAAGGTAGGGGTAGAGGGTAGCCTTGGGGCAGTGCGAAACGTAGGAAAAATGTCGCAACAAAAGGGCACTTTTGTTGCGAAAGTTCTGCCGAAACGCTAAAACGCCCCACAGATGCGGCTTATAGGCACTGTAGGCAGTTTTTGGACTCTCGCAACACCCTCCTTTTGCTAACGGGAAAACCTACGGTCGGGCCGCCGGAGGCGATTTACGGGCCTCTCATTCGATCGTGTACCGTTCGACGATCTTTCTCTCCTCGCCGAGGATCTCGCCGATCACCTCGAAGTAGGGGGCGATCCCCGAACGCTTGAGCTTTTCGCGCAACAGGTTGTCGAGCTGAAAGATCCCCGCGGAGTTGGACATCTCAACATGAATCTTCACCGGTCGCTCGTCGCCCTTCATAATCCGCACCTTCTTGATCGCCATCGCCGAGACGGAGTGGATCGTTGGCTCGCCGGCGGTGAAGGGGATCCGGGCGCGACCGGCCTCCATGTCCAGGGCGTCAGCGATCTTCACCACTCCCGCCTCCACGGTCAGCGGAGCGATTTCGCGGCGGTGGGCATGGATGGCGTGGAGGATCTCTCCCTCAAGGACCGTGGCCGGCTCCTCCGGGTAGATCCCTGAAAGGAACTCTCGAATGAGTGGTGGAGCAAGGATGAGGGATAGCTCCTCGTGCTTGTGACGATGGATGACGTGTCCGATGTCGTGCAACACAGAGGCCAGCACCACGATCACCTCGGCGTCCTCCGGCTCAAGGTGATGATCGGCGACCACGCTCGGGGTGACCCCGCCCGCGATGAGAAGTCGCAAAAGCTTCAACGCGATGTTGGTGATAATCTTGATGTGGACCGGGCCGTGGTCGTTGATGTGCATCCGATCGATCACCATCACGTTGGAGGCGACCCACAGGGTGGAAAGCCTAGCCGAGGCATCGATCCGCGCCACCACCTCCCCCAAGCGCTCGTTCCCACGAACAGGCAGATTAAGCCCCATCGACCTCCTCCTTGAGGGATTCCCACCACACACGCGGTGGCGCGGCCGGCTCCTTTCGATGTTGCGCTTCCAAAAACTCCACCCTCTGCCGCAGGAAGGCGATTTCCTCCTTCAGCGTGGCAATGAGCTCGTCTCTTCGTTCCGCATTGACTGGCTTTTGTGCTAAACCAGACGAAACAATTCCCGATCTATGTCCTTTATTAAGTGCATTGCTTAGCAAAACTTCACTCGCTTCAGTTAGGGTTAATCCGCTGTCGTAGAGATCCTGAAGCCGCCTCAAAAGTACGACCCCAGCGTCTGAGATCAAGATCTGGTTGTTGGGCCCGCGTCGCAGGTGCGGAGTGAGGACATCCTTTATTGCCTCGACCCGGTTTCGCACCTGATTGGCCGTGCTAAGACCTAAAGCTTTTCGCAAGTCGCTGATCGTGTACATACCGACCTCCAAGCCCAACCATACCGCATCGGCGCTTATTCGCCAATTTATTGAGCAAAAGTGAGAGATCAAGTAGGCTGTAAGGACGATGAAGATTCGAAGGCTCGATGAGAGTCTAGCAAGCAAGATCGCTGCCGGTGAGGTGATCGAGCGTCCCGCTTCGGTCGTCAAGGAGTTGGCAGAAAACGCCCTCGACGCAAAAAGTGAGAGCATTGCTGTCGAACTTGAAGAAGGAGGCATCCGCTCGATCGTGGTCCGCGACGACGGTGAGGGGATGGATGCCGACGACCTGCGCGTGTGTGGGAAGCGGCACACGACAAGCAAGATCGCACAAGAGTCCGATCTCGACAGGATTGCAACCCTCGGCTTTCGCGGTGAGGCGCTGGCAAGCATCGCTGCGGTCTCCCGGATGCGGATCGTCTCGCGGCCGCGTGACGAAGAGGACGCACACGAAGTCCGCTTCGTGGCCGAGGTGGTGGAGGAACCATCTCCGGCCGCACGCGCACCGGGGACCACGGTGGAAGTGAGAGATCTCTTCTTCAACCTTCCGGCGAGGGCCCGTT
>CAZOUO010000278.1:0-2538 GCA_964582975.1 uncultured Thermotogae bacterium
GCGGTCATGAACTCCTTGAGGGCCTCCAAGTCAAGAGCCCCAAGACACCGCCAGAGTGACTCGGGGTCCATCTTGCCTAGATGGAAGTAACGCACCTTTGTCCCCTTAGCCATGGCCTTCTCCCAGGCCGTGTTACAGTACAACCACACCTCGTTCAGTTCGATCCACACGTCGGCGCGTTCGATCGCCCCACTCAGGGAGTCGGGAAGCCTCCACTCCCCTGCTTTGCCGTACGCAGGCGCGGTGGAATGGTAGGCAATCATGGTCTTTGCGCCGGCACATTCCGCCGCCCTGGCCATCGCTGCAGCCAACCGAAAATCCGCCGCGGAATCGACGGTGACGAGTAGAGATTCACCGGGTTTGACTTTCAAGATATCGTTTACGGCCTTGTGGGCCGAAACGGCCAACTCGAGTTCCAGCTCTTGAAGCATCATTCCTCCCTAATCCGAAATCTAGAAACGCTACACGCCTCTTGTGTTAGAAAGTGACAATGGCAGCAAACAACGTCCCCTGAAATCAAAATGTGCTCCGGGGCTTGCCATTCCCAGCTCCGGAGCACTACTTCAAGGTTTGTTGCCTACTTACCCATCGCTTTTGCGATGTCAACCAGTTCTGGATGGATCACTTTCCCTTCTTCGAGCAACAGGGTATCATCCACCCAAACTGTGGAATTCAGACAGATTCCGTCAGCGTGAGAGACCGCTTCGGGGAGGTTTCCTTCAAACATCGGTCCCTGGTAACCGTTTCCCCATTCCGTCGATCCCCACACCCGCTCATCCTCGGTACACAGCCCGGTGAGGACGGCCCCGGGGTTGAACCCGTAGCAGACGTGGGCGAGGTTGTACATGTTGGGGTCCCCGAGTTTTTTTAGCCACTCGCTTATCTTCTTGGCCTCCTTCTCTCCCTTGATGTCGACGATCCTCCCTTTTTCGATCGTCAACTCAATTGAGTTTGCAAGGATGCCCAAATCCGCTTCTCCCCCACCGGAGAATGAGCCGTCGAACACGATCGTCCCATTGATGCTCTCCTCACGCGGCGCCCAGCCAATCTGGCCAACAAGGAAGTGCGGACCGGGCACGTCCGCTCGTAGTTCATTGGTGATCGGCCGCTCCGGGACATTTTCGAACGATACATCCGTTCCAGCTGGGGTGGTGATTCGCATCTTGGACGCTTTGTGCGTAAGTTCGACCACTTTGTTCTGGAACTTCTCCTGTAGATCCATGTCCAGTCGAGCGATGCAGCGGACCACCCGCACCGGTTCTAGCCCTCCTAGGAAGAGATAGCGCGTTCGGCCGTTCGACATCGCTTCTATCCACGGAGTAGAGTACAGGAGCCACTGATTGTTGAACTCGATCCAGACATCCGCTGCCGGGATCGCTACCTTGAGCGACTCCGGGAGTTGCGGATCGGCAACTTTCCCATACCCAAGTGGGGTTGTGTGCCACGCCACCATGACTTTGCCTCCGGCCGCCTCGGCGGCCTTGGCCACTTCCTCCACCGGCTTGAAGTCCATTACGGAATCGACCGTAATGATGACCGATTCTCCTTTCTTGATTCGGCACATGTCGTAAGCAATGATGTGCCCCGCTTTGCCCAATTCCAGCTCAAACATTTCTGGCATGGCTCTCGCCTCCTTGTTGGTTTTTGTGCAAAGAGCAAAAAAGTGCTTCGCACTTCCTATTTCACGAGCGTCTCGATCGGCGTGAAAGTGATGTCAAACCCGAAGTGGCTCGGTCCAAGAATGTCGAGCCCCCTTGGCGAGCGGAACTGTTCAATCGCACGCAGGCCGATCACGGCGACACGTTGTCCTTCTGCAATCGCTGAGTTGGCGTAGGGCTCTGCAGTTTCACGGTCCACTACGATCAACATGTCCGGACTGGTTACGTAGGGCTTCCCGTCCAGCCAAGAAGCGTGATTCTCATTCTTGAACCAGATCTCAAGCTTGCTTCCTCCGAACTCACCCTCGCCAGCTATCGTATGAGTCCCCCAGTAGTATCCTTCCTTGTCCTCCCATTCCTTCTTTGAGACCTTGCCCTCAAAGAGGAGCCAACCGTGAAGCTCACTGATGATCTCCTTGACCGGATCACGTCCCGCCTCTCTTGCCTCCCTGGTGGTGCGACCGATCTTCAAGCAGTTCGACAACGTTCCGGGTATGACAACTCGCTTCATGTCGCTTCCCTTAAACAAGAACCCTGCTTGAGCCGCCACGCCAAAGGAGGCTGCAGCGAGGAACTTCCCGATCCGTTCGGCCATCTCGTAACCAACGCTTTCCTTGATCACGCAGAGGTTGCCGTACTTATCCACACTGGAGATGGGCCAGAGCGGTAAATCGTTCAAATATGGAGTGGTCTGAGGGACTTCGGGGATCGCTCGGCCGGTGTAGTCGCCGTCCACAGCCGGGATACCAAGCCTCGCTGCGGCAACGACCGCGCCGGGTGTGTTGGACCCACCCAATTCGATCGCAACGATCGCCCCGATCTTCACGTCCATGTGCTGTTCCAACAAGCGCACCGATTCCGCTTGGATGCTCTTGTAGGT
>CAZOUO010000279.1:0-2533 GCA_964582975.1 uncultured Thermotogae bacterium
GACTTCAAACTCCACGTCGATCACATCGCGTTCTTCTCTAACGGAGCGTTGAGGACGACTTCGAGTGAAAAGATACCGGGCAACAAGGCCAAGTCCCAGTGCATCGCTAAGCAGTCCCGGGATAATGAGGAGGATCCCTCCGAGAAGGAGGGAGAGTTCGCGGCGGCGAAGCAGTTCTCTTAAGGAGACTCTTCCAGCAAACAGGCTCACTACAACCGCGGTCAGCGCCGTGCCGCCTCGCAGTCTGAGTAGAACCAAGCCGAGCACTGCGGTGAGCAGGATCACGCCCAACACGCCTGTTCCACCGATCACCCGGCCGATTCGAATCAGCCCAAAGACCTCGATACATGCAACAGCCAATAAGAAAAGGGGCACCTGCCTCACCGGTGAGGATCATAGCGAAAGAGAAAAGCGCTCACAACCATCGTGCAATGCAGGGCAAGGAAGCAGCTTGTTCGCAAAGAGGTCTTCTGGTTATGATTTCTTTTGATGAACTGGACGACGAGTTGTTATTTGGTGGGGCTCAATCTGATTCCCGAGCTTACCCCACGGCGGATGACGATTCTGCTTGATCGGTTTGCCTCGCCCCAGGCTATCTGGGAGGCTCCGTCAGTGGAGCTGGCAGCGCTACCGGGCTTTGCTAAGGTGGCGACAAAGATCGTCTCCTCGCGGTGCGAGGAGGCGGTCAAGCACGAGCTGGCCAAGACCGAGAGGGTCGGGATCCAGATTATCACGCTTCTCGATCCCCAATACCCTCCGCCTCTGCGGGAGATCGAGGCCCCGCCTTGTGTTCTCTACGTAAAGGGGAAGGAAAGGATTGATACCACCAGAACGATCGCGATTGTCGGCACGCGTCGCAGCAGTCACTACGGCAGGGCCGTGGCCGAGCGGCTTGCCGAGGACCTAGGCCGGCTTGGCCTGATCGTGGTCAGTGGTCTTGCAGTAGGGATCGATGCAGCGGCCCATCGCGGCGCGCTGAAAGCCGGTGCCCAAACTGTCGCTGTCCTTGGCTCGGGCTTTCTTCATCCCTATCCGGCGAGCAACAAGAAATTGGCCGAGCAGATCAGTGAGACTGGGACACTCGTGAGCGAGTTCCCGCTCAACACTCGACCAGCAAAGTGGACCTTCCCCCAGCGAAATCGTGTCCTTTCCGGCCTCTCTCGCGGGGTGGTGGTCGTGGAAGCGCCAGAGAAAAGCGGCGCCCTGATCACTGCGCGGCTCGCCTTGGAACAGGGGAGGGAGGTGTTCGCCGTTCCAGGAAACGTCACCAGTACGGCAAGTGAAGGGACAAACCGCCTGATCAAAGACGGGGCGAAGCTGGTGGAAACTGCCGAGGATATCCTGAGCGAATTCCCCGATCTTGCCGTAGTGGAGCGGATTAAACGAACCCAAACGCCAGGGTCAGGTGCCGCCCTCACCGAGGCTCAGCAGCGAGTCTATGACCTGATCGGCCTTGAAGCGGTGCACATTGACGATATCATTGCCCGAGGGGGAGTTTCCCCTACCGAGGCCTCACATATCCTACTTGTGCTCCAGATGGAGAGCCTGATCCAGGAAGTGGAGGGGAGGCGCTATATCCGAACGCCGTAGGAGGTATCATTGATGAGTGCGCAGTGCACGTTGGTCCTGTGCAAGCCCGACGCTGTTCAACGGGGGCTCGTGGGACGGATCATTTCTCGCTTTGAAGAAAAGGGCTTGAAGATCGTCGCAATGAAGATGCTCTCTGTTGACCAAGTCCTTGCCGACGAGCACTATCAGGAGCATGTTGAAAAGCCCTTTTTCTCCGAGCTTGTTTCGTTTATCACCTCTTCACCGATCGTGGCGATGGCGATCGAAGGTGAGAATGCCGTTGAGGTGGTCCGCGCGTTGATGGGGGTGACCAATCCCCAGGATGCGGCGCCGGGGACGATCCGCGGCGACTACGGGCTTAACCTCACCAAGAACCTGGTCCACGGCTCAGACTCCCTCGCCTCAGCCAAGCGGGAACTTGCGCTCTTCTTCTCTCCCGAGGAGCTTGTGTCCTATACGCTCGACCTTGAGAACTGGATGTAGCTGTCCACAAGGCTCAAATTGTCCCCTGTAAGCTGTTTTGCTATGATCGGATGGGTGATTCTGGTAAAGGAGCATCATGGAGCTTTCTAAACGCTATCAGCCGACACAGGTCGAAGGGAAGCTTTACACTTTCTGGGAGGAGGGAGATTTCTTCCGGGTCAAGCTTGACGAGATGAAACAGAAGCCCTTCTCGATTGTGATTCCCCCACCGAACATCACCGGTCGGCTTCACATGGGGCACGCTCTCAACAACACCCTGCAGGACATCGTGATTCGCTACAAGCGGATGGCCGGCTACGCCGCCTGCTGGTTCCCCGGGACCGATCACGCCGGAATCGCCACGCAGAACGTGGTGGAACAGGAACTGGCCAAGGAGGGCACCTCGCGGCACGAGATCGGGCGCGAGGCGTTTGTGGCCAGGGTGTGGCAGTGGAAGGAGAAGTACGGCTCCGAGATCATCGATCAGCTTAAGACCCTGGGA
>CAZOUO010000280.1:0-2527 GCA_964582975.1 uncultured Thermotogae bacterium
GAAAGCCGTATGGGTAAAGGGAAAGGCGCGGTCGATCACTGGGTTGCGGTGGTGAAACCCGGTCGAATCCTTTTCGAGATCGCGGGGATCAGCGAACAGGAGGCTAAACGTGTCCACGAACTCGTTAGTCATAAGCTCCCCATTCCAACCCGACTGAAGCGCAAGGCCCTCCTGGGAGGAGAAGCATGAAGGCCGAAGAACTACGCGAGTTGACCATTGAGGAACTCGTACAGAAGGAGCGCGAGTTCAAGCGGAAGCTGTTTAACCTGCGTTTCCAAATGACAACCGGAGAGCTGGACAACACGGCTGAGCTTGGTAAAACGCGCAAGGATATTGCCCGGGTCATGACGGTCGTCCGTGAGAAGATGCAACAGGAGCGGGGATGAAGAAGGTGAAAGTCGGGCGTGTCGTCAGTAATCGTATGCAGCAGACTATTGTGGTTAGGGTGGAAGAACGTCGCTTGCACCCGCGCTATCGCAAGCACATCCGAAGACACGCAAAGTTCTACGCGCACGACCCGAGCGAGACAGCGGGGCCAGGGGATCTCGTGAAGATCGAGGAGTCCCGCCCCTACAGCCGGAACAAGCGCTGGAGACTGGTCGAGATCATCGAGAAAGCGGAGGCCTGATCGTGATTCAGATGCAGACGATGCTGAAGGTGGCGGATAACTCCGGCGCGAAGCAGGTCCGCTGCCTCAACGTCTTGGGACCGTCGAACCGACGACGCGGCGAGATTGGGGATATCGTGGTCGGTTCGGTGCGCAAGCGCCTTCCCACCAGCGACATAGAAAAGGGGCAAATCGTAAAAGGGGTCATCGTCCGCACACGTAGTGCTTGTCGCCGGAAGGATGGGACTTATGTCCGTTTTGACGATAATGCAATCGTGCTCATCAACAACCAAGGTGAACCCATCGGAACGCGGGTGTTCGGGCCGGTGGCCCGAGAACTGCGAGATAAAAGGATGATGCGAATCATTTCGCTGGCTCCAGAGGTCCTATAAAGGGGAGGATGATGCGGACGGTACGTCGGGGGGATCGAGTGAAGGTAGTTGCTGGGAACGACCGTGGAAAGATCGGCAAAGTGCTGGTTGTCTATCCCGATCGGAATAGGGTAATCGTAGAAAACGTGCACATGATCACCAAGCACCAGCGGCCAACCCAGACGTTACGGGAGCCGGGGATCATCAAGCGTGAGGGAACGATCCACATCTCCAATGTGTTACCGATATGCCCGGAGTGCGGTCTCCCGACGCGCGTTGGTTTCACAATGGTGGAGGGCGAGAAGATGCGTCGTTGCAAACAGTGTGGAGAGGCATTCCGATAGAGATGTTATTACGCGAGAAGTTTGCAAAAGAGATTGTCCCTCGATTAGTGAAAGAGCTTCATCTTGCCAATGTGATGCAGGTTCCACGCGTGGAGAAAGTCGTCGTCAATATGGGGGTCTCTGATAAAGATAATCCCAAGGTGCTCGAAGGGGCAATGAAGAACCTGGCGGCAATCACTGGGCAAAAACCGATTGTGACAAAGGCCAAGCGATCGATCTCCGATTTTCGTCTCACCGCTGGGGATCCGATTGGCTGCAAGGTAACGCTACGTCGCGACCGAGCGTACGAGTTCCTAAACAGACTGTTTAACGCGGTTCTCCCTGGAATCCGTGACTTCCACGGACTATCCGCCTCGTCGTTCGATGGCCGTGGCAACTACACCCTGGGGATCAGCGAGCAGCTTGCCTTCCCCGAGATCTCCTATAACGAGATTGTCGCGATCCAGGGAATGGACATCACCATCGTCACTACTGCAAAGAGCGATCAAGAGGGCTATGCGTTCCTCAAGGGGCTCGGACTTCCTTTCAAGGATTAGGGAGAGGACATGGCCAAGAAAGCACTGATACTGAAGAGCAAGAAGACGCCGAAGTATCCGGTCAGGGCATACAACCGGTGCAGTTTATGTGGACGCCCGCATGGGTATATCCGTGATTTTGGGATCTGCCGACTTTGCTTTCGAAAGCTCTCGCATCGGGGGGAGATCCCTGGCGTAAAAAAGGCAAGTTGGTAGGAAGGACGATGACAATAGCACACCCCATTGCTGACATGCTGACCCGCATTCGGAACGCAAACGAAAAGTTCCATCCCGAGGTATCGATGCCACACTCGAGAATGAAGGAGTCGATCGCGGGCATCCTGGAATCGGAGGGGTTCATCGAGGGATACGAGGTCATCCCTCACAAGCCGCATCCTATCCTTTGCCTGCACCTTAAGTACCGGGGAGAACGAAGCCAGGCAAAGCGTGCCATCACTGGGATCAAACTGGTGAGTAAACCGAGTCGCCGCGTTTACGCCAGCAAGGAGGAGATCCCAAACCCAATCGGGGGCCTGGGCATCTGCATTGTCTCCACATCTCAGGGGATCTTATCCGGGCGTGAGGCCCAGGAACGGGGGACCGGTGGGGAGGTCCTCTGCGAGGTGTGGTAAGCAATGTCCAAGGTAGGAAAAGTACCGGTAAAGATCCCTAATGGCGTCAAGGTTGAGG
>CAZOUO010000281.1:0-2516 GCA_964582975.1 uncultured Thermotogae bacterium
TCAACCTCTTCACTCATCGACACCTCGTTACACCACATGTGTGGACTCTAACCGCTTCTTCGCCACTGCCAAATAGGCATCGATTCAGAGATTCTCGCCGCGCAGTACCAATGAAACTTTCAACATATGGATTTTCCCGCGGACTCCTAGGACTGCCAGAGCATCGACTACCAGGAATACGATCGCCAGTCTCTTGCCGCGAACTCCTTTCATTTCCTACCTTCCCTTTTGGCAGGCGCCTCTTCTCCAACAAAGAAGATCGGCAAGATTGCTCCCCTTTGCGATAGAGCTGGAAAAACGACCGACTTTAGTGCAGTTAGCATGGATCCTGTACCATTCAGGCGAACGCCTTCATTTCTAACAACCGGAGGGACACTTCCGTATTCCCGACACGACCACCAGGCACAGTAAGAAAGGAATTGCTAGCCAGAAGGAGCTGCTGAAGCAGAGATCCCAAGAGAAGGCAGCAATATAGCAGATATGAGCCAAAAGGAAGCTCACCAATCCGGCAAGCAGCCTTCTTCGAGGGAGGGGACATCCCCGTTATCCCTCGCGCAGTCGTGAGGCATTGTCGCTCTACAGCAGCAGCTGCATCGAGTCTACGCCGATGGCCAACTGCTTTTGAACACAGCAGTTATAGGGACAAACTCCGTAGGGCTGAGGACGCAGGGCGAAGTCAAGAAGAGCAAGATCTGAAGCTAATTCTCAGAGCATTCTACCCCTAGAGGACTACTTTCGAACTCCGCACAATCTTCTTATCCCAGCTGACCTCCTTCTTGCTTGTGGAGGTGAGCGCCTATGACCGAATCCAGTGCCACCTGCAAAGCTCAGACGAGGAAAAGCAGCCTAGAGGATGAGTTCGAGACCCTACTGAAGTACAACGGTATCGACGGGTACGTCCGCAACTACCGGCAGGTAGTCCCTAAGAGGCGATACGAACTCGACTTCGCCTGGCCAGAGCTCAAGGTTGGGATTGAGATTCAAGGTGGCGTGTGGCTGCATAGGAGTGGCCATACTCGCGCCGGCCAAGTCGCCGACTACCGTAAGCTCAATCTCGCGACTGTATACGGCTGGCGGGTCCTTCAATTCTCAACCGACATGCTTCGACGCGATCCGCAAGGGTGCATCGAGCAGTTGAAACAGCTCCTAAACGGAGGAAACGGGACAGGAAATGCCAAGGAAATGTAGTGTTTGTGTACATCCCAAGCGAGATGAGATCGACCAGGCGATTGCTGGTACCGAAGCATACCGAAGCATAGCGAAGCATTATCATCTCTCGCCATCGGCGGTCGAACGCCACGCCAAGAATCACCTCCCGGCAACATTGGCGGAGGCTCAACAGGCTTCGGAAGTTGCCCGTGCTGACGATCTCCTCGATCAGGTCCGCACCCTAAAGGACAAAGCGCTCGGCATTCTGGAAACCGCCGAGGGAGCGGGAAAACTTGGCACGGCCTTGAATGGGATACGGGAAGCGCGGGGGTGTATCGAGCTGCTCGCCAAGCTGATCGGGAAGCTCGATGAACGGCCGACAGTGAATATCCTGCTATCGCCTCAATGGGTGGAACTCCGAAGGACGATCCTCGTTGCTCTACAGCCGTACCCAGAAGCCAAGGCAGCGTTAGCGGAGGTGCTCACCGATGGTAGTTGACCAGGCAGTGAGGATGGATCTTGCCCAGGCTCTTGATCTGGTCGTGTTTGCGCGGCGGGTGGCAGGGTTCGAGCCTGACGCTTGGCAGGCTGAGGTGCTCCGGTCTAACCGTAGCCGGATCTGTCTTAACTGTTGCCGTCAGTCGGGCAAGTCAACGACGACCGGGATCTTGGCTCTACACACGGCGATCTATGAGCCCTCGTCGCTCGTGTTGCTTTTGTCGCCCTCCCTCCGGCAGTCGTCTGAGCTTTTCCGCAAGGTGGCGGATGCATACAAGCAGGTGGCAGGTGAGGTTCCCTCCGAAGCGGAATCAGCTTTGCGTCTGGAATTAGCGAACGGATCGAGAATCGTCTCTCTGCCAGGCAAAGAGGCGACGATTCGGGGGTTCAGCGGCGTGGACCTGCTAGCGGTCGACGAAGCAGCGCGGGTTGACGATGACCTGTACCGCTCCGTGAGGCCGATGTTGGCCGTCTCCAGGGGTCGCTTGGTGTTGCTTTCGACGCCCTTCGGGAAACAAGGCTTCTTCTATGACACCTGGAGCGATAGGGGTCCTGAGTGGCTGAAGGTGAAAGTCACAGCGGAGGAGTGTCCAAGGATCTCCTCCGAATTCCTCGAAGAGGAGCGACAGACCCTCGGGCCGTGGTGGTTCAGCCAGGAGTACATGTGCACGTTTGAGGAATCGGAGACATGCGTGTTCGGCGTAGAGGAAATCAAAGCTGCATTCGAACAGGAGGTGGAAACTTGGGCGATGTAAGGATCGGTGTCGATTTAGGCCGGAAGCAGGACTACTCCGCCATTGTCGGAGTGGAGGCAGTCGGCGAAGAAGAGGACGGATTCAACGTCCCTCTGTTTGAGCGGTTGCCGTTGG
>CAZOUO010000282.1:0-2474 GCA_964582975.1 uncultured Thermotogae bacterium
CGACGGGCCATCGGATCTGCCAGAATCTCCTCCGGAGAGCCCGCAGTGATGACTTTCCCTTCGTTGATCAGGTAAGCATAGTCAGTGATAGAGAGGGTGTCTCGCACGTTATGGTCAGTAGCAATTAGGCCAATCCCACGTTCCTTGAGCCCGACAATTTGTTCTTGAAGCTCGGCCACAGACAGCGGATCTATCCCGGAAAACGGCTCATCGAGAAGAATATAAGACGGGGAAGTGGCAAGCGAACGGGCGATCTCCAGCCTGCGCCGTTCTCCTGCGGAGAGCGTTCCGGCCTGTCGCGCGCGTAATCTAACTAGGCCAAACTCATCCAACAGGCGCTCACGGATCGTGGCCCGTTTTCCTGGCTCCGTTAACCACTCCAGCACCAAGTCGAGGTTTTCACCCACGCTGGCACGGATGAAGACCGAAGGCTCCTGGGGAAGATAGCCGATTCCAAAACGCGCCCGGCGGTAGAACGGCAACGTGGAGATGTCCTCTCCCTCGAGAAGCACGGTCCCCTCTTCTGCTGCGATGAATCCGATCATCATGTAAAACGTTGTCGTTTTTCCCGCCCCGTTCGGGCCCAATAGGCCGATGACCTCCCCTCGCTCAACATGCATGGAGAGCCGATCCACCACCCGTCGTCCCGAATAGCTCTTAACAAGTCCCTTCGCCTCAAGCGTCATCGGCTTCCCTGAAGAACGGATCCTCTAGTAGGAGGGTGACCCCACCTGAAGCGACAATCCCATCGGAGGCCAGTCTGATTGAGTCAGCGTGGATCGTTCCCGAATCGAATCCTCCCTCCACCCCACCAGATAGACTGACCTCGTCTCTCTTCCGATCATACTCTAGACTGGCACACTGGTAAGATTCGTCGCCACTCTTCACCGATACCTCTCCGGTCAGGATCAGTCTGCCATTCTTGGCTTCTGCCCGCTGCGCCGAGACCTGCCACATGTGAGCGGCGCGATCGAGTGTGGAGGTGACTCCTCCTTCGAGGAGTGCTTGCTCAGTATCCAAGTTATAACTGAAGGCTTCTGCCTCCACGCTTGCCGCTTCAAAGAGGATCGTTACTTCCCCAGCAGTAAGCATCCTTTCTGACTCAAACCAAACAAGAGTCTTCGTCTCAAGGCGATAGTCGTCATGAAGGACCTCCACCCCGCCGCTTAAGGTGGCCTCCTTTCCTGCAAACGTGAGGGCATCGGCCGTTGCCTGCAACCGCGCTGTTCCCTCCTCGAAAAACACGGCCTCTACGTCAGCAAGCTTCCCAGTATCGTCCTTTATCTCCCCTTCCAGTGCTTCCAGGCTCCATGTGAGAAATCCTTCCTCGTCGTAGCCGCGCAGATTGACCTTTTGAGCTTGGGTTTGCTGGGATGAGGTCGGCTCCCGGGGTGACGTAACAACAAGGAGTATCGCCACTCCCACAATCAGCGCGAGCGCTAGGAGGAGAGTTTTTGCTTTAAACATGCCTCGACAAAGCCGCAAAACAGGGGATGGGGTGAAAGAAAATGCGATTTGAATTCGGGATGAAACTGCACCCCAACAAACCACGGGTGTCCCTTCAATTCTACGATCTCCACCAGTTGGCCATCGCGCGAAGTACCGGCGATTTGCATCCCCGCTTCTTCGAACCGCTGGCAGTAGCGGGGGTTAAACTCGTACCGATGGCGGTGACGTTCTTCGATTCGTTCCACACCATAGCAGGCGCGGCTCTTCGATCCGTTTCGCAAGACTGCTACGTACGCCCCCAAACGCATCGTCCCCCCCTTCCTGGTCACGTTCTGCTGCTCTTCAAGTAAATCGATCACGGGATGAGGCGTATTGGGATCAAACTCGGAGCTATTTGCATCGGCAAGATGAAGTTCCTCCCTGGCATACTCAATTACGGCGCACTCCAGCCCCAGGCAGATTCCGAAAAAGGGAATCCGCTTTTTTCGAACATACCCGACCGCCTCAATCTTTCCCGCAATGCCCCGATCGCCGAATCCTCCGGGCACCAGCAGTCCATCAAGCCGGCTTAAGTGATCCTGCGGGCCGTCTCGTGAAATGGCTTCAGTCGAGATCCACTCTAAATCGACGCCCACATCCAAGGCAACCCCAGCGTGGACGAACGCCTCATTAATGCTCATGTAGGAATCCCTGAGTGTGACGTATTTTCCCGCAATCCCGACCCGCACTCGTTGGGAGGGCTCCTTCAGCCGATCGACCAACGCTTGCCATCGCTCCGTCTCGGCCTCGCCCGGAGGAAGGCCGAGTCCCTCGGCGATGCACCGAGTGAACCCCTGACTGTTTATGACTAATGGGACCTCGTAGATCGAGGAGAGGTCGGGATCCTCGATCACGTTCTCCTGTGGCACCTCACAGAACAGGGCAATCTTGCGCTTAACCGATTCAGAGAGAGAATGGTTACAGCGAGCGACAATGGCATCGGGCTGAATTCCGATCGCCCGCAGTTCCTTCACACTATTTTGCGT
>CAZOUO010000283.1:0-2472 GCA_964582975.1 uncultured Thermotogae bacterium
CATCAACAGCTGTTCGGTCGCTCCCACTGAAGGATACGCAAGATCGATTTGAGCGCCGCGGAGCCGCTCGACGTTGACCACGACCGAGTCCGTGCGCTCCTCAATCCTTGCCCCTAGCTGGCGAAGCCCTTGCAGGTGTAAGTTGATCGGACGCGGTCCGATTGTGCATCCGCCAGGCAGTGGTGCTATAGCGTGGCCAAGCCGGGCAACGAGCGGTCCAAGGACAAGGAACGAAGCCCGCATCTGTTTGACATAGTTGGCCTCCGCCTCCGCACGAAGAACACCCCCGCTAGTGATCGTTACGGTGTCTTTGGACCAAGTAACGCATTTTCCCAACGAAGTGATGGTGGCAAGGATCGTAGTGACATCGCGAAGCTGCGGGACGCTGTGAAGCGTTACAGGATCGTCTGTTAGAAGTGTCGCGACACAGGCGGGAAGTGCAGCGTTCTTTGCCCCTTCAACGGTGATCTTCCCCGCGAGGCGTCTACCTCCTTCGATTTCCAGGTGTTCCATCGACTAGGGGAGGTAGCGCGTCGGGTCGATGGGGAACTCGCGGTTGCGCACCTCGAAATGCAAGTGCGGCCCGCTGGAAATCCCGGTGTTGCCCGACTCGGCAATCGGTTGCCCCGCCTCCACAAACTGCCCCGAGTGGACGAAGACCTCCGACAGGTGTCCGTAAGCCGTGAGGTAATCCTCGGTGTGGGAGAGCACGATCAGGGTCCCGTAGCCCTCCTCTTCGCCGATGAACGTGACTCTTCCCATCGCGGCGGCGTGGACGATCGTCCCTTCTGGCACATCGATGTCGATCCCGTTGTGGTGGTGACGATACTGGAGGACGGGGTGGACACGCCATCCGAACGGGGAGACAACTTCACCCAAAAGCGGCCAGATAAAGCGGGTTTCTTTCCCTTGGGAGAGGCGCACAACGGCCTCCCATGGAGAAGAAGTGGCCTTGGGAATGACGATCAACTCCCCCGCATAGATCAGCTGGGGGTCGCTGATTCGATTGACGGCGATGACCTCCTCAACTGAGACCGCGTAGGTGAGGGAGATATCCGTCAGGGTCTGCCCATCCTTGATGAGGTGCAGAAACCCTTCCCGTGGAACACGAAGGCTCTGTCCCGGCGTGAGCAAACCTGGAGAGCGGATGCGATTGCTTGCAGCGATTTGGTTGATGCTCACGCCAAGAAGGGAGGCGATCTGGCTTAAGGTTTCTCCTTCTGCGACCGTATGTTCGAGGACGATCGGGCCCTCTTCGGGAAAGCTATCCTCGGGGGATGGCTCCTCAGTCGCCGGTTCTGGAGGTAGGGATTCGTCTACCGGCGGCACGACGATCGGAGGGGTTTCTGTCACAGCCGTTTCCGATGGAGGGGTTGGTTGTGGTGGCCCGCCTGAGCGCAACAAGATAGGAATGAGGATCACCGCCAGCAGGAAGACGGCTACCAGGGCAACACGGTCTTTGCGGATCGGCTTTTTCTCAGTCACTGCTCATCAGCTCGAGAAACTGCTCGTTGTCCTTGGTCGCCTCCATCTTGCTCTTGACAAACTCCAATGCCTCCTGCGGCTCATTTAACTCACTCATCATCTTACGGAGGATCCATACGCGGTTCAATACCTTATCCGATAGGAGAAGCTCCTCCTTGCGCGTCCCGCTTTGCTCGATGTCGATGGCGGGATAGATCCGCTTATTGGAGAGGTTTCGATCGAGGATCAACTCCATATTTCCTGTGCCCTTGAATTCCTCGAACACCACTTGGTCCAGCTTGCTCCCGGTGTCAACCAGCGCAGTGGCGATAATCGTGAGACTTCCTCCCTCCTCGATATTGCGAGCGGCTCCGAAGAACTCCTTTGGCTTGTACAGGGCGGTCGGGTCCATCCCTCCTGACAGGAGCTTGCCGGAAGGTGCGATCGACAAATTGTACGCACGGGCAAGGCGAGTGATGGAATCCATGAGGATCACGACGTCGTGGCCGCCTTCTACGAGGCGCTTGGCGCGATTGGTGACGAGTTCAGCGATCCGCGTGTGATGGCGGGGCTCTTGGTCGAAGGTGGCCGCAACCACGTCTCCTTGCTCGATCGAGCGTTCAAAGTCAGTTACTTCTTCTGGGCGCTCGTCCACCAGGAGAACGAAGAGCTCGATGTCGGGGTGATTGGCATTGAGCCCGCTTGCAATCTGTTTGAGAAGGGTGGTCTTGCCGGCCTTAGGCGGAGAGACGATCAGCCCCCTCTGTCCCTTGCCAATTGGGCAGAACAGGTCGATGATTCGAGAGGAGACCTCCTCTGGATCGTGTTCCAACTGCAGGTGCTCATCCGGGTGAAGCGGGGTGAGATCACGGAAGTCGGGCCGGCGGCGTGACTCCTTTGGATCGGCGTGATTTACTCCCTCCAGCTTGAGTAGAGCAAAATAACGTTCGTCGTTCTTTGGGGCACGGATCAGCCCGCTCAACACATCGCCATCCCGCAACCCGAATC
>CAZOUO010000284.1:0-2461 GCA_964582975.1 uncultured Thermotogae bacterium
AAGGGATGCGCAGCGAAGTCGTGGAACAGGTCAAGGTGCCGCTGCAGGATGCGCGCCGATTCGGAGAGCGCTTCCTCCGGCTTGATTCCACCGTTGGTGGTTAATTCGAGGATCAGTCTTTCATACCCGGTCTTACCCCCCACTCGGGTCTCTTCCACTACGAAGTTCACCTGTCTTACGGGAGAAAAGTCAGAATCAATCGGGACCACCGCCAGGGGTGAGTTTTCGAGCTTGTTCATTTCTGCAGCTCGATAGCCGTACCCCGCCTCCACTTCCAACTCTACCTCCAGGGAACCTTTCTTATTGAGCGTGGCGATATGCAGATCGGGATTGATTGTCTCTACGCCAGGAGGAAGTGAGATGTCGGCAGCCTTTACCTCGCATGGTCCCCTTTTCTCGATGGTCAGCCTTTTTAGGTCATCGCCATGGAGACGTAAAGCGAGGTCTTTGAGACTAAGGATGATCTCGAGCACGTCTTCCTTAACTCCCTCGATCGTGTCGTACTCGTGGTACTTACCGGCAAAATTCACGCGGACAACTGCCGCCCCCGGGATTGCAGAAAGGAGCACTCGGCGTAGGGCGCTGCCTAAGGTGGTGGCGAACCCACGTTCGAGCGGTTCGATGACGATCTTACCCTGTGTTTCGGAGAGGTCTTCGACCTTAATCGCAGTGGGGAAGACCAGCTCATTCATAACCAGCCTCCTAGCGTGAGTAAAACTCGACGATCAGATCCGCAGTAATAGTCTGCCCTGTCTCTTCCAGATTGGGAGGAGCGATTACCTGGAACTGCATCATCTCCAAGTTCTTTTCCAGCCAGCTTGGTGTCTCGCGGTCTTTGTTGGCTTCCACAATTGCCTTCACCCGATCGCGTCGTCCTTCTCTTACAGCCACAATGTCGCCCTCGCACAACAACACGGAGGGGATGCCCACTGCCCGCCCGTTGAGCTGAAAATGTCCGTGTCCAATCAGTTGGCGAGCCTGTGCTCGCGAAGCGGCAAACCCAGCACGATAGAGGGTGTTGTCGAATCGTCGCTCAAGTAGAGTTAGCAGCGCCTCACCAGTGACCCCTTTGCGCCGCTTCGCTTGCGCGACATAGGTGCGGAATTGTGCTTCCCTAACACCGTAGATTCGACGTGCCTTCTGCTTCTCACGGAGGTGGAGCAAGTAGTGACTCCTTCGAGGGCGTCGCCTCCTCGGCCTTTCCCCAGGTGGAGCGTTGCGTCGCGTGACCGCACAGCTTTGTGTAAAACACCGATCCCCTTTCAGGAAGAGTTTCTCTCCTTCCCTGCGGCATTTTTTACACTTGGCTTTCGTGTCTCTTCCCATTATCGTTTCCCTTTACTGCCGCTGTGTGAAATCGGTGTGACGTTCTTGATATCATCAACGCGTATACCGGACCCTTTTATGGTCTGAACCACAGATTGCCTCCCTGACCCTGTCCCTTTAACCGTCACGATTACAGAGCGAATCCCAAAGTCCTTCATCTCGCGGACTACGGCTTCGGCTGCGATCTGGGCCGCATATGGGGTTCCCTTCCGGGATCCTTTGTATCCAACAACACCGGGGCTCTTCCAAGTAATCGGGTTCCCGTTCGGCTCGGTTACCGTGATGATGGTGTTGTTGAACGTGGCGTGAATGTGCACGCGTCCATGATCCAACTTGATTTTCTTTGCCATCTCTATCTCTTCTTGCCGGCTTTAGCCGGTCGCGGCCCTTTCCATGTCCGTGCATTGGACCGCGTTCGCTGGCCCCGTACTGGAAGTCGCCGCTTGTGGCGGCTTCCGCGATAAGCGTTGATATCCTTCAATCGCTGAATGCTTGCAAAGATTCGACGGCGCAGATCTCCCTCAACGAGGTGCTGCTCCACCTCTCGCCGTAACGAGGCAACCTCCTTTTCTGTCAAATCTCTCACACGCACATCCGGTGAGACGCCCGTTCGTTCGAGGATCTCCGCGGCACGCGATCGGCCGATCCCAAAGACGTAGGTCAGTCCGATCTCAATTCGTTTATCATTTGGTAAATTGACCCCGGCTATCCGTGCCATGCACTCTCCCTTTAACCCTGCCGTTGCTTGTGCTTAGGATTTCGGCAGATGATCATCAAACGACCCGCACGGCGGATCACCTTGCACTTCGGACATATCTTCTTTACAGAACTACGCACCTTCATCGTCTCTTGAGCACTGTGGCTAACTTTCTCGATACACAATTCGTCCCTTGGTCAAGTCATACGGCGAAAACTCTACGATCACGCGGTCCCCCGTCAAGATACGAATATAGTGCTTGCGGATCCGACCTGATATGTGACAGAGGACCACATGGCCATTGGTCAATCTCACTCGGAACATGGAGCTTGGTAGGCTCTCAATGACCTCGCCTCGCTGACGGATCACATCCGTCTTCTTCTGACCGAGATTATCCGACTTCGCCACTACGTGTTCACTCACCTCCTTGCGTTAGAA
>CAZOUO010000285.1:0-2457 GCA_964582975.1 uncultured Thermotogae bacterium
CATCCTCCCGCGTGCAAGGCGGGCGCTCTCCCAATTAGAGCTACACCCCCAAACTGCTTCTGAAAGAGTATATCGAGCCGGCTTCACTGATCAACTAAGGCAAGCAAGTCCCTATGAAGAAGCCAGGAAGCCACGAGGAACAAAAAACTTCAGATGCCGCTTGAATACGAGGAACTGGCATCTAGGGAGGCAAAGCGTCTCTTTCGGAAAGTCTGTTCCTTTCATGAACTCCTGGATTCCTAAGCGCTTCGAGGACGGCGGCTTCCTTGGCCAGTCCGCACAGGTTACCCATAAGAGACTGCGAAGAACCAGACCTTGTGTTAAAGGAAGAGGCCCCTTTTTGGGGGCCTCTTTCCCCTGGCTGCTGCCTTCGGTTTGTCTGGCAAGGAGGTACACGTTTGTTTACTCTCTTGTACCTTCAATGTACGGCCCAATTGTGGAAACGTTGTGAACGTGCTGTGAGCGTTCGGTGTATCTTCGCCGGTTCGAAAACCCCAATACCAGAGGAGAATGGGCCGCTCCTATGGTTTTGAGTATCATCGGGATCCATGGAACCTCACAAGGGAAGGATTGATCCCTCGCGCTTCGCCCACCTGTTAGCCATCAGCGAGATGCTGCTGACTGCACTCATCTGGTCCTCCTCGTTTGTGGGCGTGAGGGTAGCACTTGCCTACACAGGCCCGTTCACAGTGTCTGGCATTCGGTATCTACTTGCCTTTCTGGTTTTGCTGCCTTGGCTTAGCAAAGATAGACGCGCCTCACCGCTGCTCAACCGTTCTCAGTGGGGCCGCTTAAGCCTCATTGGATTATTCCATCACACGATGGGAAACGGTTCGCTCCATCTGGCCCTTAGAACGCTCTCTGCTTCGACCGGTGCGCTCGGGATCTGCTTGGTGCCGATCCCGGTGCTGTTGTTAGGAATCCTGCGGCTCAAAGAACACCCCACGCTCATACAGCTTCTGGGCCTTGCCCTGACAATCGGCGGAAGCGTGCTTTTCCTTTCTCCGAAGTGGGAGGCCGGAGAGCCCCTCGCCCTTGGTTTTCTCGGTATCGCTGTTCTTAGCATCTCTGTCTCTCCGATACTGACCCGAGAGATTGCCCGCGACCGGGAAGTGTCAAACGTGACCTTGACTGCGATTCCGTTTGGGATTGGTGGGGGGCTGTTGCTCATTCTCGCCTTGGCAGTGGAAGGGGTTCCGCACATGCCTCTCTTCGCATGGGGGGTGATCCTTGGTCTGTCCGTGGTGAACTCGTTGATCGGCTTTCTCCTGTACAACCATTCGCTACAGCGCCTCGCCGCTGTGGAGGCGAACATCTTGTGGAATATCATGCCGCTCGGGACGGCGCTCATTGCCTGGGGTGCGCTCGGTGAGCGGCTTCTGCCTATTCAAATCGCGGCGATGTTCTTGGTTATCGGAGGCAGCAGCCTGGTGCAGTGGCGAAAGCGATTACAATGAGGAGTGGTGACGGGATGGACAAACAAGCTGCTGAATTGGCCGATTTTGTGACCAGCACTATCCGCCGTCAGGTGGATGAGGCGGGTACAGTCACCGACTATCGGGCCCCATTGGTCGGTTTTGCCGCCGCGGACGATCCACGGTTTTGCGATCTGCAGAAAGCAGTGTCGTCGCATCGGATGCCCGAGGATCTGCTGTCGAATGCTCGGACGGTTATCGCTTTCTTTCTTCCTTTCGAACGTTGGGTCGTCTACGCCAACGCGAAGCATCCGGAGAAAGTCGCTTCGGAGTGGGCGACGGCCTACGTCGAGACCAACGCCCTGATCGGGCGGATCACCACGCATCTGATTGGGGCATTGGCGAAGCGCGGAATCGGGGCGGTAGCCGAACCCGCGACCCACAACTTCGACCCCGTCAGCCTGACAAGTCGTTGGTCCCACAAGAGCGTGGCCGTCATCGCCGGGCTGGGAAGCTTTGGCCTGCATCAGATGGTGATCACTGACGCTGGGTGTGCCGGCCGATTTGGCAGCTTAATCATCGATGCTGAGTTATTAGGTGCCCCGACTGCGGCAAAGGAGCGGTGCCTGTTCTATCACGACGGCAGCTGCCAAGAGTGTGTCAACCGCTGTCCAGTACAAGCCTTGGACACAGGCGGCTCAATCGACAAACAGCGCTGCTATCAGCATTTGCTCACCGTGGCCAAGACGTTCGGACATCTTGGTGCGGTCGATGTCTGCGGCAAGTGTGCGCTCGGCCCGTGCGCGCTCCAATCCGCCGTGCGGTAACTTTAGACTTCTTCTCTATTTGGCCTGTCTGCTGCAGGCAGGTGTAGGTAAACCTGTCAAAAAGCGAGGGCTCTTTTCTATAAGGAAACCAGGAGATCAGGAAAAGGGTCAACTTCCCGCTTCTTTATATCAAAAGTACGGTCTTGTCTCTCCTCATGGCCTCCTGATGTTATGAAAGCGCGCCTCCCGGGTCGGTAGTCTGGTAGGCTACCAAC
>CAZOUO010000286.1:0-2457 GCA_964582975.1 uncultured Thermotogae bacterium
TGAATTGAGACCAGTATACGGATTGTTAGGGGGCTTGCCAAGAGGAGACACACATTTATCGGTTAGAGAGTCACCCTTGTAGCGGCACGACGACCCGATTATCCAGTTCTCTTCCGACGTCCCGCAACACGAGATGTGCATCGTTGCAAGACGTGCGCCCCGAAGCCGCTCTTTGTATTGGCCTCCGTGTCACAGCAACAGACCCAAATGTTGCGGGAGATGCACTGGACCGTACGACGCCTTTGGTTTAAGCGAATTTCGGCCTTACTGGGCAAACAGCGGCAAGGGCTTGAGTTCTGGAAGGCCTCGGGTTCTTCCACGGCGAGGCTTTCTATAACGTTTGGGTTTCTGAGAAAGCGGTGACGGTACCGTGACGTCTCGAACAACCTTTGCGAACCCTTCGTCTTCCTCTATGTCCTCGTAGCGCTGATAGATCATCTCGTAGCGTTCTTTGGAAAAGCCGTCGACCTGAACTTCGGGGTGATCGGAAGCAAGCTGCTCTAGTTGTTGCTGTTTTCTACCATACATCTCCTCGAGAGGAAGTTTGGGCATAACATATGCGCTCGGCTCCCGGTTGGAAAGCCGTGCTACCTCGATTAGGGGTTGTCGTTCTGCCCGCGTCAAGTTTGTGTTGTCCACGCAGACAGTGTGGACAGGTGAGTCGACCGCCTCAATCAGAGTGGCTGCGAAGATCCGCTCCACGGTATCTTCGTAGTCAAGGGCGAAGTCACGATGAAAGATCGTCAGTCGGATGTCGTCTTTGGACACAACCGCCCATTCCGGATACTGCTTACGAAACGTCGTTTTGCCGGATCCTGCAGGTCCTACCAGCACCACCAATTGTCTCATCGTGACCCCCTCACCCTCGTTGGTCTAACGGGAGTATCTCGAAACACCGAGGTGGGGTCAAATCAACTCGCCAAAGATGCGAAAAGCGAGATACAAGACTTGTAGCTAATTTCTGGAAGCACCAACTCGGATCGAGGACCGGATTCCGCAACGCCATAGCTCCCACCAACAGGCTGACTTCCCGTAGGTCAGCATCGTCGCCTCATCGAGAAGATACACCGATTGTTGCAGGTTTGAACCACACTCAGTCGATCGGGATCTTTGGAGGTGGTGGGATGTGGCCTTCGCGCATGAGGATCTTGGTCTCCTTTTGCGCGCGACGAATCGTTGTTTGGGCTTCTTCACGCAGTTGATCCTCGGAGAGGACCCTTCTCGCGAGTCCCTGCTCGATCGCCTTCATCCCTACGGCGACGGCCTCGTTGACGAACACCTCGGTCTCCATCATCGTTGGGACGATGTACTCCTCGTGCAGTTCCTTGTCCTCCGCGGTCTTGGCAATGGCATACGCAGCGTCAATCGCCATCTCGTCAGTGATCGTCTTGGCGAACACATCAAGTGTGCCGCGGAAGATCCCGGGAAAGCCGATCGAGTTGTTTACCTGATTGGGGAGGTCGGAACGGCCGGTCCCGACGATCCGCACCCCAGCTTCCTTCGCTTCCCACGGCCAGATCTCGGGAATCGGGTTGGCCATGAGAAAAGCAATCGCGTCCTCGTTCATCGTTTGCAGCCATTCCTTCTTGATTGTATCGGGGCCAGGAGTCGAGGCGGCGACGAGCACGTCGGTTCCTTCAATCGCAGCAGCCGCATCGCCCGTACGATCCTCAGCGTTCGTTTTACAGGCGTACTCCCACTTATACGGATTGACTTCCTTGTTCGCCTCGAGGTCCTCACGCCCCTTGTGGAGGATCCCTCGGCTGTCGACCATGATGACATTTCCCGCTGGAACCCCCGCGCAAAGGAGGACTCGCACGAAAGCAATATTTGCTGCACCAGCGCCGATCACGGCGTAGGTCACTTCGTTCATCTCCTTGCCAACAAGCTTCAGCGCGTTGATCACCCCAGCTAGGGTGATCGCGGCGGTTCCTTGCTGGTCGTCGTGCCACACCGGGATTTCCAGTTCCTTACGCAGGCGATCGAGAATCGTAAAGCACTTGGGCGCAGCGAAATCCTCCAGGTTAATCCCGCCAAAACCAGGAGCGATCCACTTGATCGCCTGGATGATTTCCTCGGGGTCCTCGGTATCGAGCATGATCGGAAACGCACCCACGCCACCAAGATACTTGAACAGGAGCGATTTGCCCTCCATCACGGGTAGGCCGGCATATGGACCGATGTTCCCCAAGCCAAGCACGCGAGATCCATCAGAGACCACGGCGACGGTGTTCGCCTTATTCGTGTATTCGAAGACTTTGCTTGGCTCGGCGTGGATTTCACAACAAGGAGCAGCCACTCCTGGCGTGTACCAGATCCCAAAATCGTCGAAACTCGTCACCGCGCACTTGAGCGTGGTCTCAACCTTGCCCCGATAGAAGGCATGCCAGGCCGGCGCCTTCTTACCCGGAATCTTCGCTTGCGCTATCCTCTCTTCTGCTGAGAGCCTCTTTTCCG
>CAZOUO010000287.1:0-2443 GCA_964582975.1 uncultured Thermotogae bacterium
AAGGAGAAGGCCGATCTCTACTTACAGGTGGTACAGTCTTAGGGGGCAGGCCAGCGGGAATCATGAAACAGTTCAAGCTCTACGAACCACGACAAGACTACTTACTTCCGCCGTCGCCTCGGGAGTGGCTGCCGTCCGATCATCTGGTGTACTTTCTGGACGAGACGGTGGACGAACTGGATCTGTCAGCGATCTTTGCCGATTACCAGGAGGAACGGGGGCAACCTCCGTATCACCCACGGATGATGGTCAAGGTATGGCTGTACGGCTACTGTTGTGGGATCCGTTCCTCGAGAAAGCTGGAACGGGCGTTGTACGAAGACGTGGGATTCCGGGTGCTGTCGGGTAACCAGCAACCCGACCACTGGACGTTGTCGGAGTTTAGGCGTCGTCATCTTCAGGCGTTAGGGGAGCTGTTCGTCCAGAGTGTGCAGCTGGCGAAGTGCGCTGGACTGGTGAAGCTGGGACAGGTAGCGATCGACGGCACGAAGGTGAAGGCGTACGCCTCGAAACACGCCGCCATGAGCTACGCTCGGATGGTCAAGGAAGAGCAACGCCTGCGGGAGGAGATCGAGACGTACTTTGAAGAGGCAGAGACCACTGACCAACAGGAGGATCAAGCCGAACGGGATGGGACAAAGCTTCCCGTCCATCTGCAGACGGCCAACCAGCGGCTGGAAGCGATCCGTGAAGCCAAGCAGGCGTTGGAAGCGCAGGCACGTGAGAAGGTGCGTGTCGAGCAACAGAAGCGTCGGGCGAAGGCAGAACAAGAAGGACGTCCGTACCGACCGCGCAAGGATCCTGATGTGGCCAAACCGTGCTCCAAGGCGCAACGTAACTTTACCGATCCAGAGTCCCGCATCATGAAGAACGCTGAGGGGCGTTCATCCAAGGCTACAACGCCCAGGCGGCGGTGGATGTCGACAGTCAGGTCATCGTGGCCAGTGAGTTGAGCAACCAAGCTTCAGACAGTCCTCACCTGTTGTTGATGGTAAACCAAGTAAAACAGCACACAGGGCGGCCTCCTGGAGAAGTGCTTGCCGATGCGGGTTACTTCAGCGAGGAGAACGCGAAAGGGGTGTGGGGGCAAGGGATCTGTGCGTTGATTCCGCCGGACAAGATTCGGCATCGGGAGTGGCACAACCCCTCGTCCCCGCCGAATGGACCCCCGGATCGAGGAGCTTCCATTGCTGAAAGAATGCGATATTTGTTGAAGATACCCTGGTGGAGGGAGCGGTACCGGAAGCGGGAGTGTTCAGTGGAGCCGGTATTTGGACAGATCAAGGCAGCGAGAGGACTACGGCAGTTTCTGCTGCGAGGGTTAGACAAGGTAAAGGCGTTGTGGCAGCTGGAGTGTGCCGTGCACAATCTGCTGAAGGTGTACCGGGCCACCAGGGCTTGTCCCCAACCAGCGGGATGAGGGGACAAACGGCCCCGGCTCATTCCTCCAAGCAGGAGACATCGCCGCCTAAGGTGTTCAGTCGGTGAGTCAGCACCGGTGACAAAGAGCGGCTCGGGTAATTCCAACACAGGCTGCTAGCGGAGGGTAGGAAGCTACGATACTGAAGTGTATTCAGGCCTTGTCTTCTCGTTTAAAATTTCTCGACTTCCTCCGCCCCCACTACCGAGCTTTATGGAAGTTTGCGAATGCTACTGCTGTACTGGGCCAATTCGACAATGGTCTTGGGTATGAACGGATACAACATGAGCGATCGATCGGTGTGCATCTATCGCGATCGAAGTAGTAAGCCAAGTCAGGGTGAGCTGGCTGCATTACGATCACCCGGTCGGCAGAGCGTTAGACGCTGACTGGCTTCCTCAAGTTAACGGCGCCACTGCTATACACGAGCTCCCTTTTGCTGTTTCGAAAATGTTCTACATTTCTTTTTGTGTTCTCTTCGCAGCACTCTGTTCATCAACCAGTAGAGCAGGACTTCAAGTGGAGAGCCCATATTGGCACGCCAGTTAAGCCCTCTACGGACGATGGACCGTAATCGATAGAACTCCAGATTCATCTCGTCGCATGCTCTGGCTAGCTCGAAAGGAGACAGATTACGCGGTCGAAAGAAAGGTCTCTCATACTTGGGCGCCAACCACCAGCACTCTTCAATCAGTCGGTCCTCGTTTCGAAGCTTCTCGTAGGTCTTCGTGCCGGGGTAGGGTGAAAGGATCACGAAATTGGCGGCCATGAACCGTGACTTGACTGCAAAGTCAAACGTCTTCTTGAGTGCGGCCGCATCGTCTTCACCAAGGCCCAAGATGAAAGAAGCGTAGATCCCTAGGCCATGGGCATGAATCCGTTTGATTGCCTCTTCATAAGGCAAGTGGATATTCCAGGATTTGCCCAACTCGGCCAAGTTTGCTTTACTCAACGTCTCGATACCGATCAGGTTGCCAATGCCGCCACTCTTCCTCATCGACTCAAGAAGCTCTTCGTCCCTCG
>CAZOUO010000288.1:0-2428 GCA_964582975.1 uncultured Thermotogae bacterium
GACAACAGCACAGCTACATAGAGTGGAGCCGTCAGAAGCCACACTCCCACGCTGCCGCGGACCAGACTGAAGATCACGCCTAACACCTCGATAAGAACGAATCCCCAGATGGGGACGACCACCAAAGCTGTGTAGACCGCCGCAAGCGTCGGGAGTTCCCCGAGCCTAAACCACGAGAACACCACGCAGACCGCAACTCCGATCCACTCAAGTGCGTAGGAGAAGAGGAAGACCGCGAGGCTCTTCCCGAGAAGCAGCATCCTTGGAGTCAACGGGGACGCGAGCAAGTTCGGCAGTGTCTTGCCGGACACCTCGTTGTAGAAGGCCGCCTGGGACAGTGCGTAGGCGCCGGCGAGCATCATCAGCAGTGCCGTGGGGACGAGAAGAAGCCAACCATAGCGCTCAGCAAAGTAGATCCCAAAGATCAACGCGAAGAGGATCAACGCACCAAGGCGCAGTCTGTCACGAAGAAAAGTCCTCGCCTCCTTCCAGATGATGACCCGTATTTCCCTCATCCCGCTTCGTCTTCCTTGACCATCGCCGTGTAGATGTCCTCCAGCGTCACTCTGCTCTCCTCCACCCGCTCGACACCCACGCCATGCTCCACGAGATACCGCACCAGTTCCCTAGTGCCGGCCCCTTTGTCGGAGACAACGAGCTCGCCACCTGTGACCGCTTTGGCACCGTACCTTTCAATGACCATTTGCTCCAGAGCGTCGGAGATCTTCCCGGAGACCCTGATCGTCACTTCGCGCTTCACCCCCAGTTGCTCTCTGAGTTCCTCCATGGAGCCCTGGGCAGTGATCGTCCCCCGTCGCAGTAGCACGACCCGGGTGCACACCCGTTCGATGTCGAAGAGGTCGTGAGAGGAGATGAAGAGAGTTCTGCCTTCCCCACGGTCCTGCAAGAGATCTACAACGCCCTTTCTCGCGTCAGGGTCCAGGTTTGATGTCGGTTCATCCATCACAGCGAATGGCGCTCCGGGCAAGAGCGCTTTGGCAATGCCCAGCCTTTGTTTCACTCCCGCAGAGAGGGTTCGCGCCAGTTTCTTCCTCTTGTCCAACAGGCCCCACGTTCTCAGTGTCTCAGGCACCCGCTCTTCGCCCACCTCGTACAACTTCGCCCAGAAGAGAAGATTCTCCTCCACCGTGAGGTTCTCGTAGACGCCCGTCTCCTCGAGAAGAAAACCGATCCTGCGCTTCAGATCAACGGGCAGGGCGTAGACATCCTGCCCCCACAGCTTCACGCGGCCAGACGTCGGCTTGAGAAGTCCCAGGAGAAGTCTCACAAGTGTCGTCTTCCCGGCGCCGTTCGGACCGATCAACCCGACCGCCTCGCCCGCCTCGATGGAGAGATCGACTCGTTTGAGCGCCTCGGTGTGTCCTGGATAGACCTTTCTGACCTCTCGAAATTCGGCTACAGCGTTCATGTATGTACACTTCCTTGGTTGCCTGCATTGTAGCGAGATCTGCGGCTACAACACGAATCCCCATCGACGCCGGCTACTGGCCGCTCTGCCGGTACGACCTGCGGTTCGCAGCCGAGGGAAATTGGCGTCACATCTTTTGCAGCTGGTAGCACTATGTGCTAATCGAACACTCCAAAAGGTGGGGCCTCGAAGGAAGACAACCTCAGTTTAGAAATAGCTTTTGCGTCCCTGGATTTGCCCCAAACCCGTGCTACCCGCTGTCGATGGTGTCACACCCAGACACCGCAGTGTATCGCCGACAAGCCAGATTATCCTTTTGAGCACCATCGTTTGTCCTCACCTTCCCTTTCCTGCAATGTCTCCTAATATCTGCATAGCTTTTCTAGTTTTTGGCATATCTCAGCAGTATGCTGGAGTACGGTGATGAGGAATGAGAACACTGCTTACTTGCTTGGTCATCCTTGCAGTTGTGGGTCTTGTGTGCCTCCCCTGTGGACACAACAAGATACAGATAGGGACGTACAACCTTGATTTCTTCACCGACCTTGATCCATCAACCGGCGCTTGGTGCGAACAGCACACTAAGCACACTGAAGCCAACATCAAAGCGCTCGCTTTATTCATCGATTCTCTGGACATTGAGGCTCTCGCATTACAAGAGGTGGAGGATGAGGCAGCATTGGATAAGCTTTTGAAGTATATGCCAGTCGGCAAGTACAAGTACATCGTTTCTCATCAGGAAGGCCAATGCCAGAGAGTTGCCGTCCTGTACCAACCAGAAAAGGTGTCACTGACATATGAAGAAGAAATCCCGTTAAATCCCCCCGGGCACAGTAAGCTACGTGACGGCTTGGTGGTTGATGGAAAGGTTCTGCCGGATGGGTTTGACTTCACACTGGTGGTTGTCCACCTCAAGGCGTTCTTCGATTCGGAGAGTAAGGTAACTAGTGTCTCGTCTGGATATTAAGTGAACGGAAAATGGCCTCAGCTGGCTTGGTC
>CAZOUO010000289.1:0-2428 GCA_964582975.1 uncultured Thermotogae bacterium
CCGCCGCACGGCGCGGAACAGATAGTCGGGAATGCGAATCATGCGGGAATAGTCAGTAATAGCGGTGAGAATCGCCCGACGGATCCACCAGGAGGCATACGTGCTCAGTCGGTAACCGCGCTCTACGTCAAATCGGTCGACCGCCTCGATCAAGCCGATGTTCCCCTCCTGAATGAGATCGACAAGCGCAAGGCCAGCGTCAGCATACTCTCGGCAATCTTCACCACCAGGCGCAGATTGGACGTGATCAACCGCTCACGCGCCCCATCGACATCGGCCGCCATGTCATAGGCAAGTTCGCGTTCCTCCTGTTGGGAAAGGACGGGAAACCGCGAGATCTCACGAAAGTAGATCTGCAGAATATCAACGAAGTCTGACCCTGTAGTCTCCTTCGTTTTACTCCGCGCCTCCATAGCGTCCATCATCTCACCGAGAAGACTTTACGCAACTTGAAGTCTGATGTCCACGACACTCGGGTCAATCGGGAAAGGATTCAGAGGACACCTCGATCACGTCTAGTTCGATCACACGAGCTGGCACGCCAACGGTCGCCGTCAGACTCGGCACCGTCCGGCCTTCGTCTCCACTAATAAGCTCTTTGACATAGAGTCCACCTTCGCTTCGCAATTCGAGTTCCGCTTGGCCGGGGGAGAGGAGCGTTCCTTTTGCCTCAAGAAGGCGACGTTCGCGCACACGATCGGCGCGGCGGTGAGCGACGCGCCGAGGCGTACGTTGCCGGATCGTTCCCAAGAGACCCGTGAGGGCGTTGGCAAGGGCATCAGGCTGAACTTCTCCGGCAAAGGCGACCAGGGCGCGATAGCCCTTGTTGGCGTGGGCCTCTTTGACGAGCGCGACCGTCTCCCGTGGCACGAACTGAAGACCACCGATGTCCACCTTGCCCGCAGCAGTCGCGTTCACCCGGTGTTCAAGGGAAAGTAGATCAAAACTGCGACGTCGGGGAGAGAGCACTTCCAGCACAAACGGTCGGCCGGTCCCGAGCATCCGCGCGTCGATGTCTTCCCGTCCCGCTCCGTGCAAGTGGGCCTGGTCCGATCGGGCAGCCTCTAGAAACGGCGCGGCGATGAGCTCCTCCACCGACTCGGGATACTGCTTACCGGTGAAGTCACACGTCTCACACCCGCTTCCCCGGCAGCGGCGACACGGCCAGCGGGTCTGCGGAATCCCACGAACGTACTTGCGATACCGGCCGTAGATGTAGAGGGGGAGGATACGAAGCTCGATCGCATCTTGCACCAAGTCAATGGTAAAGGAGAGATGGGGGTAGGTGAGGTCGACCGTTCCATGACCGAGCTTCGCTTCGAAAGCCTTTCCCACCTCGCGGTTGAACGCGTGCTTGAGGGACTCGGTTAGGCCGGTGGGGAACCGCTCATCAAAGACCATCTCCATCTGGGCAAGCCGCGGGGTCAGACGCACGCCAAAGAGGTAGCTTTCGGACTCGATGCCCTGCGTGACGGAAACGGCACGAGTCGCCCAATCCTCGATGCGTTCAAACAGCCCCTCGCAGACCCAGCATATACCAGATTTTCCAGCTACCCCAAGCATAGCCAGCACAGCGCGTAGCGCTCTGCCGCGCTCACGGTTGGAGAGGCCGTGTCCGAGTTTGGCAAAGGCGCGACCGAGGCAGTCATCGCAAATCGGACCAGCGGGCAGAATCGCCGCAGCCTCCTCTACGATCTTTTGTCCCAGCTGCCCTTTTGCTTTTTCGTTCACGCGTTCTCTCCGCGGACGTATTGCCGATAGTAGATCATCGCCAGATCTTCGTGCATGAATCCAACCGCCTCCAGGCCTTGCGCAGCAACGGATGTCCCAACGGGCTTACCGTCCCATTGCATCACCTTAATCGCTCTTATACCGGACTCAAAAGAAAGCAACTCGGGTAGAAGGGCGAGGACGGCCCGCCGCTGTTCACAGGAGAGTTCAGCAAGTGACGTCAACCGCTCCCCGCGGTTCTCGATCGCAACGATGGGGCGGCCATTCTGCACGACGAGGAAGTTTGCCGGATGGCGGCGGAGCATGCTGGTTTGCCGGTGCGGGAACTCAATCGGAAATGGAGAAGAGAGGCCATAGAGATTCGCCGGATCGCAGGTGCTCAAAAGGATTGGCCGTTCATCGGCTTGCGAATGCATCAACCCCTCAACAGTCTCCCGTAACGCAAACTGGGCTCCAGAAAGACCGGACACGAAGAGTCCCCGTTCTACTGCACCCTGCCATTCCAACCGCGTAAGAATCGGGTAGAGCTTGCCCCAAGAGATGGTCACCTGTTCCAGCTCGAGGGTCTCTCGACAGAGGAGGCCATACCGGGCGAGGAGCCGTTGGGCGACTGCCTCAATCTCGTTGAGGGTCAACTCCCCACCAGCTGTCGGAAAGGCTGACCAGCGGCTCGGGGCCCACCCCCCCCCCCCCGCCA
>CAZOUO010000290.1:0-2426 GCA_964582975.1 uncultured Thermotogae bacterium
ATCAGCCCGAGAAAGACGTTATCCTCAGATACTACAGGTAATGTTGAGAAGCCTTTGTCCTGCTTGATTGTCTCAATCTGGTGAATGGTTGTTGTTGGCGAGACCGTAAGCGGCTTGACAAAACCAGCCTTGTGGCTCTTGATTTTGGAGATCATCTCCGCCTGCGAGTCAATCGCTTGAGAGCAAAAGATGAACGCTGCACCACCAAGTTTGGCCAGTTCAATCCCCATGGCAGGTCCTGACACCGACTGCATTGCCGCAGCCACCAGGGGGATTTTTAGTCGGATGTCACGTTGGCCTTCTCTCGCCCACACCAGCGGAATCCCCAGACAGATCCGATCGACAGCCGAGTCCGCCGTTGTAAGCTGTGGAAGGAGTCGAAACTCCATCAGGCTCCGAGACGGTTCACCGGTAATTCTTCGCACCATGCCCCCCTCTATCACCTTGGCATTCATCGCTCAAACCCGGTATTTAGGAAAGCGCTTCCTGATCACCCTCTGTGCAAGAAATTGTTTTTGAAAACACAAAACGCCCCCCTGATAAAGGTAAATGGACGGCAGTGCTGTTAAGGAGGGTCCCTTTTGACGGGCACCCCTCTGCTTCCTGTTTCTTGTGACAAGGCAAGGAAGTGACTTGAAATGCCTTTGAAGGAAGATGCCGCGACGTTTCTTTAGGTGGGTTGGCGCACCGAGACTGCCCTTTTTTGGTTTCCTGACCGAAGTTTCTTGAAAGACCTCTGGGCAGCATACTGTATTGTAAAAGCAAACGGTCCGGCCGTCAACTCAACCACGAGAGCACCCTCTTCAGAAATCGGTGTCATATCCTTGGAATTCCCCCACTTCGTTCCCTCTCCTGTTGTGGGAGAGGATCGGGGTGAGGGTGGGCAAAATCGACCGCAGCTGGCCACTCACAAGTTATAGCGAGGAACCCTTTCCCCTTGCTTTCCAGCGGCAGAACGGATAGCATGAAAAAGTGCTGGGAATCGCAGTGGTTATATTAGTAATGGAGTCTTTTTGGTGCCTGAGAGACAATACTTGATCCCTGTTCGGCTAGACACCAGGATTAGGCACTATCATAGAACGGTAGGTGGGGAAGTAGTGGAATTCCTGGTTCAGCTATAGAAATCCAGGTTGCTGGATCTTGGAGAGAGGCCATCCGTTATGATACCGCTCATGACTTCACGCACATAGATAGGTATAACCAGAAGGGAGAGGCAAGGAAAGAGGTTCTCAAACTAGGCTACAGTGAAGCCTTGACCAGAGCCGAACGAGATATCAAGGAGAATTGGTCTAGCTACCGTCGCCGGTTTTTGAGAGGAGGCTTTCCATGAGCAAGCCAAAAGAGATGGCTGACAGGAACTTAGACCTGATCTTTGAGTTTGAGAAATACATCCTGGAACATCCGGAATGCGCCGAGAGGATTCCCCAAGAAGCGACCATCTCCATGCAGATCGAGAGTGATGAGGAGTTTAACCGCTGGAGCCGAGAGCTAGCCCAGAGCCAGGCAGAGGCCGGCCAACCGATTGTCTACGTCAGGGTTAAGAGACTGGGCGCGATCCGCTCCAGGATCGAAGAGCTGGAGTTGGAGGGAGTAGCTCCGTAACGGATACAGGTTAACTCACTTAATGTAGCTACAGGGCTGGAGGGTGGCTCTTGCTTGCGGAGAAAGCGACTAGTTAATGCCTCACAGATTCACGAAAGATTCACTTCCCAAGTGGTGGCCGGTACGGGTATGAAACCGTAGCTCGCCAACCTTGTCTTGGTCAGCGAATTTCTCTCATCCTTTCGAATTAGGGTATATGTCCTCCGATCCTTTGGGTGTCTGGAGCTACCCCAAATTTTTTCTGGCAAATGGTTTCCACCTAACGCTCTTGGTTGGCGCCTCCCATGGCTTCCTGGTCTCTTCATAGGAGAATTGCAGGCAAGCTTAGCTTTGGGCTACCCACTTCAAACAGCGAGATGCCTAAAGAAGGTACGTTTATGCAGGAGCGTAACTCCTCACCCAAAGCGCGGAGAAGGCAAGTTCATCTCTCACAAAAAGGGAAAGAGGATGCCCGATTGCCAGGCGGTTGTCGATCAGCTATAGTCAAACGACGTCAGCTCGTTAGTGAGGCGCGATGAAATACCTGATCAGTGGTGCGAGGATCTGGGACGGCGCGGAGCGCGTGATCGAAGATGGGGCGATTCTGATCGACGGGGAGACGATCGAGGCGGTCCTCCCCAGTGGGTCCTCCTCCCATGAAGTGCCCTCCTCCGTCGAGCGCATCGACGCGAAAGGAAAGTTGGCCATCCCCGGCTTCGTCAATGCTCACACTCATCTTTACAGTAGCCTTGCCCGCGGAATGAGCCTTCCTGGCTTCTCTCCGGCATCGTTCACGCAGATCCTGGAGCAGCTGTGGTGGCGGTTGGACAAGGCCCTCGATGCCG
>CAZOUO010000291.1:0-2397 GCA_964582975.1 uncultured Thermotogae bacterium
CATCATCGGTCTGGCCGTCATGAAGATGGGCCTATCCGTGGAAGAGGCAATCACTGCCGCGACACTGAACGCCGCTTGTGCGTTGGAGCTCGCTGACCAGATCGGAACATTGGAGAAGGGAAAAGCGGCCGACCTCATCCTCCTTGACCTCGACACCTACCGGCAGATCCCCTACTTCTTTGCGCACAACCCGGTTCGCATGGTTTTGAAAGACGGAAAAGTCGTCTACGAGTCGTCGTGATCAGATTGTTGGCCTACGCGAAGCTGAACCTGTCCCTGCGGGTCCTTGGCCGCCGGCAGGACGGCTTCCACGAAATCGATTCCTTGATTCAGACCATCGATCTTGCGGATACCATTTCAGTTGAAATGACCCAAAGTGGCGTGACCGTGGAGAACAATTACGGCATTCCCTCAGGCGAAGATCTAGCCGGGCGGGCAGTGCAGCTTCTTCTGGCGGAGAAACGCGACCCCAGAGGAGCAAGGATAACAGTGGAAAAGCAAATCCCGGTCGGCGCTGGTCTTGGCGGTGGATCAAGCGACGCCGCTGCGACCCTGTGGGCTCTGAATCAACTTACCCCTCCTCCTCTTCCGAGTGGGCACATGCTCCACCTTGCTACCCATCTTGGTTCGGATGTCCCGCTCTTTCTCACCGGCGGACGGATGCGAGTGAGCGGGAAAGGAGAGAAGATCATTCCGCTTCCAAGCAACCTTCAAGAACACTTTCTCCTCCTCATCCCCCCAGTCCATTGCGACACCGCGTCGGTCTATGCCCATTTTGACCGACTCACTCCTTCCACCGGCCAGGCACTGACTGAAGCCCCTTTGGGAAGAAACGACCTTGAAGCTGCAGCACTTCATCTCTACCCTGCCCTTGTGCCCTATCGCGAAGCGGTCGACTCTCTTTCCGGCCTCTACTTCGGGATGAGTGGAAGTGGTGCCACCTTCTTTGCCGTTTTCTCCGACGTGAAAGCGGCAAAAGCTTCTCAAAAGGAGCTCTCCGTCTCATTTCCGGACGCCAAGATTCACCTTTGCCCCCCGACGCAGACAGGGTATTGCGTGGAAAGGAGGCATTAATGCAGATCGCTATCGATGGCCCGGTCGCCTCGGGGAAGACGTCCCTTGGCCGGGTGCTTGCCCGTCACTTCGGTTGCCTGTTCGTGGAAACGGGAAAGATGTACCGTGCGGTTGCCCTCGGCTTCAAACGTGGTCTAAGTCTTGATGAGATGGAGATTACGATGACCGACCAGGGACACTTCTTGTTGAATGGCGAAGACGTCACTGCGCTGCTTCATACTCAAAAGCTCGATCAGGATTCCTCAAAGGTCGCCACACAGCCGAGGGTACGAGAGAAGCTCGTGCAGTTACAACAGCGGATTGCCGCCGGCCATGACGTGGTGATGGAAGGGCGCGACATCGGAACGGTAGTCCTTCCCGAGGCCGACGTGAAGCTTTTCCTACAAGCAAGCCCCCAGGAGCGGGTGCAGCGACGCGCAAGAGAGCGAAAGGAGATAGATCTTTGCTCGACTTTGAACGAAATCCTCACACGGGATGAGCGCGACCGGACTCGCGCCATCTCCCCCTTGAACCCCGCTTGTGATGCAATTATAATCGACACCAATCAAAAAAGCCTCGCAGAGGTCATTTCCGAGGCGATAGACCTAGTCAAGGAGCGGTTGAGAGGACCTTGATACGCCGGTTGAAGGGTCTGTTCAAAGACGGGTTTTACGCACTTTTGTGCGTCACCCTCACCCTCATTGCGAAGGTGCTGTTTCGCCTGCGAGTCAAGGGAAGAGAGATGGTCGAGCAGGGAAGTAGTTACATTGCCATAGCACGTCACCGCAGTTACTGGGATATCCCTTTTTTGGCGACGGCGCTTGGCTGGCGAAATCGCGTGCACTTCATCGCCCGGAAGGGCCTGTTACGCCATCCGATCTTCAATCCGTTGATAAAGCTCTACGCTACTGCAATCGACCGTGAGCGCTTCAGCAAGACAGATCTTCGGCAAACTCTCAAGGCACTCAAGCAAGAGCGATTGATTGGAATCTTTCCCGAAGGGACGACGCGACGCCGGGCCGACCCCAAGGCAGGGGTAATTCACTTTGCGCGACTTACGGGCAAGAAACTGCTACCGGTCAACATCCAAGCAAACGGGCCGTATCCTCCGCGCTACCCTTTTCGCTTCCCGCGGGTGACAATTACAATTGGTCGGCCGTTTGCCCTCTCCGAGCTAGACGATGGACCCGCAAAGGCGGATACCCGAGCGGAGCACTATCGCCTGTTGAGCAAACAGCTGATGGAGCGCGTTGATGCCGCGTGAGGCGAAAGGAGGCGAGTGAAAGATACCTCTGTGATTGGGGCCCAATCCTTAGCAGTCAAGGAAATGGGAGAGTCTTACAG
>CAZOUO010000292.1:0-2376 GCA_964582975.1 uncultured Thermotogae bacterium
ATCTGTTGATGCTTGCAGCGTTGGGACTGCTTTTGGGTGCCGGCGCGAAGTGGCACGGATAAGCTATTAAATTTATAAAGGAGGTCAGAAATGAAGTGGGGAGGATACGGTTCACAGGCGAGTGAGAAGGTGAACAAGCTATTTGGAAAAGTGATTGGGAAGAGAGGTATCTACTATCTGTTGATGCTTGCAGCGTTGGGACTGCTTTTGGGTGCCGGCGCGAAGTGGCATGGGTAGACGCAGCTGAGTAACTGAGGTGCAATCGATCCTAAGGTAGTTTTTGCCCTTGCCTTGTGTTAAGGTAGGGAGGAGAAACTCGATCTCCTCAAATAAGGGAGGAAAGTGGAACTTCCTGCAAAGGCAAGGGTCTATATTTGGTGTCTGAGCTTACTAGCATTAACCGCAGTTATTTACTACACGCGGAGCCTTGTCTTTGTCTCCCTTGAGCAAATCGTTGCATTTGCTCTCTTCATCTTTCTTGGCTTTCTTTCCGAAGTCTATGCTACTTGGATCCCAATATACGGCACTGAGATGTCCGCTTCCATTGCTGTCTACTCAGCCGCGCTCTTCATTTTGGGTTCTTCCCATGCTGTGCTTGTGGTGTTGATTGCAACTCTGGCCTCAGAAGTTTTGATGAGATGGGAGTATCTAAAAAATGCCCCAGTGCGATTCGCATACGTTTTAACCTTCAATGTGAGCCAGTGGGTCGTAACCGTTTCCGTTGTCGGAACTATTATTGCTTTGGGCCACACAATGCCTCTTCGGCTGGTGGCAACGGACGACTATCTTTGGGCATTAGCAGGCTTTTGGAGCTGCGCAATAGCGAACCTTGCCTTTGTTACTGGAATAGTGGCACTCACCGAGCGAAAGAGCTTTTTTTACGGTCTCACAACTTCGTTCAAAGACTTCACTCTTCAGTATGTGAGTCTCTTCGTATCTGCACTTCTACTGGTTGTGCTTTTTTCATTATCAATCTGGCACATGTTCTTTGCTATCGTTCCGTTAGCACTGGTCCATATCTCTTTTCGTAGCTATCTAAGAATCAGAACCGAGGCACGGAAGACGTTCGAGAAGATTTCGAGCCTTCTTGATGAGCGGGATCATTACACAGCGGTTCACTCGGACGAGGTCGCTGAACTTGCCGTGAAGATCGCTCAAGAGATGAAGCTCCCACAAGGGGAGATCGAAAAGATCGACGTTGCCGGAAGAGTGCATGACATAGGGAAAATAGCCATTCCTGATGCCATTCTTCTCAAGCCCGGCCCACTGAGTGAGGAAGAATGGCAGGTGATGAGACGCCATCCGTTGGTCAGTGCGGAGCTAATCAAGGGACTGGAGATCTACGCGCCGATTGCCGATGCCGTCAAGCATGAGCACGAGCGCTGGGATGGAAGCGGTTACCCGAACGGTTTGAAAGGAGAGGAGATCCCACTTGTTGCCCGGATCATCGCTGCTGCGGATATTTACAATGCCCTCATTACCAAACGGCCCTATCGAGAAGCGTTCACGCACGAAGAGGCGATAGAGACCATCCGGCAACTACGAGAAACGGATCTTGATCCAAAAGTAGCTGACGCGCTCCTTCGTGTGATCAGCACACAACAGCAAAGCAGTGAGAGGCTCCATTGCGAGACAGCTACACGTTAGGTAGGCTCTGATTCTTCCTCATGTTTTTCATCGGTGCAATTCTCATCGGCATACTTCTTGGATATCTGTGTAGAGGGCGAGTGAAGCATCTTGTGTCTCTCAAATTGCGATTTCTATGGTTAGTGGGTGTGGCGCTATTACTCCAACTTGCGATTTTCCCGTTATTTAGTGACCGTCCCCTCCTACCGTATGCCACCACGGCGCTTCATTTCCTCTCCTACGGCCTGGTATTCTTGTTTCTTTTCCTCAATCGCCACGTGTTTCCCTTCGTTCTCATTGGCTTGGGGTCCTTCTTAAACCTGCTTGTGATAATCGCAAACGGGGGCTATATGCCGTCTTCGCCGACGGCCCTCGAGCGCGCAGGAGCCCAGGAGGTAGCGGTTCATCTCTTGAAGGACGGCGTGTATGGGAATGTGGAGCTGATGAGTGAAACGACGCGACTCAATATCTTGGGGGACTTCCTCTACTTTCCTGGGATGCACCCGTTTGCTGCGGTGTTCAGCATCGGGGACCTCATTTTGGCGCTTGGGCTTATCTGGCTGATCGCGCGGGGAATGAGATCCCATGCCTAGTAATTTCTCACTGCTCCTTTCTCCCCGCTCGGTTGCGGTGGTGATGGCCAGTCAACGTCTGGGTTCCGTTGCGAGCGAAATCCTTGAAGCCTGCGTTCGATGTGGCTAGTGAATGGGTCTAGCTGAAGTTATTTCCTGTTTGGAAGGACTTGAAGGT
>CAZOUO010000293.1:0-2352 GCA_964582975.1 uncultured Thermotogae bacterium
GCTTTGGACTACGTAGGAATCGACGCCTACTTCGAATTGGCCATCGAGGGTCGGGTTGACACAGAGGATCTCCTAAGCGCTTGGGAGCCTTGGATCCAGGAACTGGATGCATTTCACGAGATAGTAAAAAAGCCGATCCTGTTTACGGAGATTGGGTGTTGCAGCTTGGCCGGGGCCAGTGCTCGGCCTTGGGATTGGACAATCTCTGGCCAAGTCGATCTTCAAGAACAGGCGTACTATTATGAAGCAGCCTTTCGTGCAGTCTGGGGAAAGCCCTGGTTTTATGGGGTTTACTGGTGGACGTGGTTGCCTGAATTAACCGAGATCGATGAGGCTGACACCGGCTATTCGCCTCAGGGCAAGCCCGCCGAACAAATTCTGACCCAATGGTATGCTCGATCTGCGCCGCGAGGACCAACAGGCGCTAGGTAGATCATTGCTGAGGGGTTCTCCCTAGGAAGCGGAAAGAGGCCTTGGTCACGGTTGTCAGAGCTTACTCGGCTTCTCTTTTGGCTTCCGGCACAGCTCGGGTAAGTGATAAATAGCTTCTGGGTAACGTAACGCATGTCACTGTTGCGAGCGACAAAGGTCCCCTGATCCTTCTTTATCGGTCCTTCCGTCTTTGTAGCGTCTTTTCTTATCCTGTTTGAGGTATGAGGGTAAGGTCGCGTTGTGTCAAGGGGTTATTCTTAACCGCGGTATTGCTGGCGTTGACAGGGTTTCTCTGTCGAGGAGGAGTTTGGGTGAGTCTCCTGTCTCCGACCAAGGAGGCGGGGCCGGGAGAGTTCGTCACCCACGTTTTCTCAGTGTCGAACGTTGGAATAGCGCCGGACGTCTTCCAGCTTGAGTTGGAAGCACCGGAAGGCTGGGGGCTGCTCGGCATGCCTACGACCGTCTCGCTTGCGGTAGGAGAAGAGGAAATCCTGTTTGTAACGGTGAGTGTTCCTCCGTGGGCGCCCGCTGGGGAGTACGCGGTCGTTCTCCGCGCCACTTCACTAAGTGATCCCACTGATCAGGCTTCGGCGAGCGGGGCAATTGTCGGTTCTCCGATAAACGAAGTGGAGATTATCCCACCAGACGGAGAGGGCGTAGTGCCGGGGGAAGAGATCGTCTATCAATTCACCGTGGTAAATCGCGGAAACGCGCAAGACACTTTTCAATTGGAAGCGACCTCCGGAAACCGTTTTCCACTACTCGTTTCCCAGGAGCTGCTCAGTTTGGCGCCGCAAGAACAGGCAACGGTTGAGGTTCGCCTACAGGTTCCTGCGGACGCTACTTCCGGCCGCGACCCACTCACACTAGCGGCGACTTCGACACTCTACTTAGGAGTGAGCGATGAGGTAACCGTGTTCACCACGATCCTCCCTCCGCTTCCACAGGCAGTCGGAGGAACGCTGATGGAGGAGTTGCCCGCTCGTCTGCGCTGCTCGATGGAACAGGACGTCTTCAGCCAGGAGCTCGACAGCGACCTTACCTTCATGCTTACCGGGGGTGTGGACGGAGGCTACCTCTCGGCCAGCCTGCGCGCGTCTCCTATCTTTGGCCCGGATCCACTCGAGGTGGGATTCTTCTCGGCGCTCTACCGGCGGACTCCGGCAACTTACGTCCTCGGCGACACCTCAAAGAAGCTGACCGACCTGTTCAGCCTCTCCTGTCGCGGAGGGAGGGTGGAAATCGATGCTGAGACCTACGACCTGGTGTTGCTCGGGGGCGGCTACGATGATGAGGCGCGCATAGGCGGGCACTTTATTCTTGGACCAGAGGAGGCGAATGCCGGGATCGCTTACTTGGAACGTAGAGACGAGACGGACCAGAAAAGAGCATGGAGTCTAACAGCAGGTGCCAAGCCGTTTGATGATTGGTCGCTACGGATGGAGGGGGCGCTGGGGATGCACAATGCGCTCACCAGCCGTGGCTTCTTTTTCAACACTAGAATCGATACCAATGGCTACTTCCTGAATGCGGACGTCTTCTCTGTGGGGACCTACTTCCCCGGCCTCCACAGCGACGAGGCCGGGATCACCCTTTCCCAGCGCCTTCGGCACGAAGATCTGTCGTTGAGCATCTCCCTTGATCACGAGTGGGACAACGTCATTGGTGACCCGCTCGTACCGACGACGATAACGGACGAGTTGGGATTCAACTTCTACACCACCCCGCTTGAAGACGGGCCGACGATTACCTCCACGGTGGGGTTTACCTGGGAGCGGGGGGATGATCTGACCCTGGAAAACGAGATCGAGCGCCTCCTTTCTGTCGCGTTGCGCGACACCCGGGGTGTGTTCCCTTACTCATTCTCGGCCAAGCTGACTGACCGAATCGATCACGTGGCTGATACGTACTACCGAGATC
>CAZOUO010000294.1:0-2334 GCA_964582975.1 uncultured Thermotogae bacterium
GCGCTGCATGGCGTACAAAAGAGCTTACGCTTCGCCCTTTGGCCCGGGCATATCCTTCAATTTGCTGGTATTCTTCATCCGTCGCCCGGAAGGTTCGTTTCTTGCGGATCACGATTTTTCAGCCTCTTTTAACAGTTGTTCGCGCCGTTCTTCTGCTTTTCGCTTGCGCCAAATCAATACTTCCTCGGCCAGTGCGTCTACGGTTTCCTGCGTATTCTCTCCATCGTTCACCGCCGCAGTAAGACTGACCATCACGGATTCATAATTCCCCAGATTGAAAATCCTTCTTCCACCGATGTGTAATCAGGGCCGCTTTCCACACAACCTCATCGTAGCGCTCGGTATGTTCCACCAGCTCGTACTTGCCGGTGTCTCTGAGATAAACACTGCCCCGACGGCAGGTCCGTCGGCTCAGGTATTTGTATCCGGCGGTCTGAATCGGGTGCCAGGCCATCTTGACTCCGCTCTTGATATCCAGAAGCCACAATTGCCCTTTGACCTCGACAAACCGATCAACCGTGCCGGCGGCTCCCAGTTCCTTGCCGCCCACCAGAACTTCAATTCCGATAATTTGTGCTCCCGTATCTTTCTTGTATCTCTCCCAGGCCAGGGCATAGGCATACAGCGGATCCAGCGTGTAGTCCTCCAGTTGCTTCTTGCCCTCGTCCAGGAGTTGCGTAATCAGGTGAATTTCGGTCCCCCGATCCGCAGAGCCTTTAGTGAATTGTCTGGAATCATAAAAGCTCTCTGCCGCCAGGACCGTGGTCACCGACGGCAAGAGAGTTTTATCTTCGGTATAAGTATGGTTCAGCGCATCGAAGACGATCATGCTAACTTCGCCTTGGCTCCTACCCGTTCTCCCGAGTAGACCTCAATGCCGTCAATCTTGGTGTTGGCCTTGAGTGCGTCCACAACATCCTGTATCTTCCTTTCGTCGATCATCAGGTACTCTCGGGGAATCTTCATAGCGTCCACGATCTGGAAGTGCCACTTCTCAGTGAAAGAAACGCCCCTGATCGTGGGTATTTTGGTTTTGAACTCGGACTTAGGAATCATCAACTCCTCATCAAGGATCGACTCATCCCCGTTTACCTCGGCCTCTTCGAGCAAACGGTCTTCAGCCTGTATCTTCAGCTCCGCCAGCCGCTTCTGTTCTTCCTCGGCCGCCTTCCGCTTCAGCTCCCTGTGCCATTCGACAAGCTTCTCTTTGACGATTCCTTCCGCCTTTATCAGCGGATCCACCAAGGCGTTGATTTTACCGTAAGTCTCCTGAAGCTTGTCGTACCGGGCCTTCCGCTCGGTCTCAAACAGATCCTTGACCTCTTTCTGCTTGCCCTTGATCCGCTGCACAAATTCCCCGGTTTCCTCAAACTGCTCGTCATTCTCAATCTTGAGTGCCTTCATGCGTTCGAGGATCTGATCAACATCCGAGCGGAGAGCAACCTCATTTTTGGATTTGTTGAATAGCGACAACATATTCATTTTGACCCTCCTTGAGTCTTTGGTGTTCGGCGGTGTGGCAAGCTTTGCATAGCCAGATGACTTCTAGTGGTTTCGAGTAATCAGGATGGTGAGCTTCGGAGAAGATATCTCCGCAACATTCACAAGGTTGGGGTATTAAACGACCATCACGCAGAGCATTACTGATTGCTGTTCGTGCTACGTATTTTTCGGGGTTTTCTAAACGATGTTGTTTGCTTTGTTGGAAAATCCGTGACCTACGTTTGGGATCACGAAATCGCCTTCTGTCATATGCCCGATAATAATCTATCTTACGTCGGCGATTTTCCCCGTTGTCTTTTTTAGTACATTCCTTACATTTTCCCGAATGACCATCAATCATCAAGGGATGCCGATAGAATTCATCAAGTGACTTCCACTTGCCACACTTGAAGCATCGTTTCATGACGATTGCTAGAACGGAATTCCATCGTCGAAGTCGTCGAACTCGGGAGCGTGCTGTTCGTCCCCGTTTTTGTTGATCAGATTCTTGATCCAGTCAGGCATATATCCCGGATTCTCCGGCTTGAGCTTCTTTTGGCCTTTCTGCAGGCCCATGATGCTGGCCACGTTGGCATAGGTGCGTCCTTTGGAACTTTCCTTTTCCACTAGGTTCAGATTACAATTCACTCCACCCAACGCATCCAGATCGAATCCGGCACGTTCCTCAGTTGTGAACGCTTTACCCCGCCAGGATTCCAGATCCTTGCTTAGGTTACCCCTTTCGTTCAGGGTGGCGGTGTAGGTCTTGGTGATAATGAACGGTTGCCCGGCAAAGTCGCCCTCCGTGCGACGTTCGGCCAGCTCCCACACAAGGACTACCTTGTGCTGCAT
>CAZOUO010000295.1:0-2333 GCA_964582975.1 uncultured Thermotogae bacterium
CTTTCTTCCTCCTGCCTCAACCTTCCACCTGTAAACAGTACTACGAAACTCGATAAGCTAGGGTAAGGCGATCTTTGCGCTGATCGGGATCTCGATCTTGTTGATCTCTTTTTCCTCTTTGCCTTCGTTGTGGCCAACGTAGTGAAGGAGAAGCGGGACGTCGCCCTCATCCTCTATGCCCTCCATATTTTTGTCAGCATTTTTTGCTTCTCTCGATGGCCTGTTCCAGTATCTTGGCGTGATGCGTGCCCCCAGCGGCGGCAGGTCGGGTCTGGGGGAGGTGATCTCCATCATGGGGAATTTCAACTACCCGGGGGATTCCTCGCGTATCTTTTTTCCCTGTGTCCATTCTGATCGTCCGACTGCGCTCGCGGATCCTGCGTGCCCTTGCCATCTGCTTTATCGCGTTCGACTTCGGAATGGTCCTGCTTGTGCAGCAAACGGGAACCCGGGTCAGGCTGATTTTCGGCGTGGGGGCATTTCTAGTTGCTTGGGCAATCTTTCGACCGATCGAGCCGATGCGACGAAACCGTGCCTGGCTTCTCGCGCTGTTATTTCTCCTCGTGTTGACCTTTCTCGTTGAAGCCCCTTCTGGGCGCTCAACTCGGTTGTCGGGCTATCGGCGGATGGCACGTGGCTGGGGAGGCAGTGGGGTCGTTACAGAGGCCCGGCTAGCTTCTGGGATTGGTGGGTCGGCTGGGAGATGTTTAAGGACCACCCGTTTGTGGGGGTGGGTCTGGGCCACTACAAGCTAAACTTCCTCCCCTACAAGGCGAAGCTTCTCCCGACTACACCTTCTACATTCCTCGAGCGGCGCAAGCCCACAACGAATACGTTCAGGTTCTCGCCGAGCTTGGCTTATTCGGCGTTCTTGCCACTCTTGCTCTGTTGGTCATGGTACCGATCACCTTTTGGAGACGGCTTCGAAGCAACTTGGATGAAAGGGACCGGTTTGATTTGATACTCTTTGGGGGTGGGGTTGTGGTTTATCTAGTTCATGCAGCGGTGAGCTTTCCCGCCTCCTCATTGGTGCTTGTTCTTATATTGGGGCTTGCCTGCTTGCACGCGTACGGGAAGACCGCTTCGGTGTCCGTTCGCCTCAAGGGATGGCCACACAAGGCCGTTGTTTTGTATCTCGCGGCTTTTTGCCTTGTCGTGCCCGTCTCTGCGGCCCGCGATTACTCAGCCGATCGTCTCCTCAACCGCGGGATTCTGCAGCTTCAGATTGGACAGCTCCAACGCGCCGAGGCGACGCTTAAAGAAAGTGCTCGTCGCGACTTCTGCCCTCGGCAAGTGTACTTCTACCTCGCAAGTGCAAAGAAACAGCAGGGTCGCCTTGAAGAGGCGATGGCCGATCTCGAGCGGTGTCTCACCCGATTCGTGGCGGAAGAAGCCTACCTTAACCCGGCGAGTTTGGCTCTCGCCTTGGGAGAGGTGAAGGCGGCGCGCGAGTACGTGGACCTTGTTCTTGCCACGATTCCTCGTGAAAAGTTCAGACGGAAGGCGAAAGATGTGAGCGGAGTGATTGCCATCCGTGAGGGAGACTACGACCGTGCGCTTGCTGAGCTGGAACCTCTTGTTAAGAAGCACTCTGAATCAGAAAGATCCTCTATCGCCGTGGGTGACCTATATCGCGCTCGGGGAATGCCGATGACCGCCCGAAAGTACTACCATCGAGCCCTTCAATTAATAGGACCGAGGCTTTTCCAAGCGCAGGATCGATTCACCCCTGCGGCAGCCTCGGGCGAAGAGTACGCCAGTCTGCGCAATACGATCCAAATCTTCTCCAAGGAGCTAGAAGTTGTGAAGGATGCTCTTGCTCAGCTGCCTTCCTGTTACTTGGATGGCATTAGGGATGTATCGCTGGAAGCCATTGTAAGGCTGATTGCGGATGTCGTGTTGGAACGCGCGGGAGCCCTTACCGACAACCAGCTGATCGAAATCTCTCGCCAGACAGTCAGTGAGATCATCTCCTCCAGAGCGTTCAACGCAATTACAGTCACTTTTTGGCGACCAGAGACCATCGGTGATAGAAGACTCCCGCGGCATCGGTTGATTGGGCGCCTGACGGCGAGTGGGACAAAGCGGACACGGTTTCACCCGGAGACTATTCGAGACATGTCTATCGGGTTAATGCCAACGACACGGCGACGTGGTAAGGCGCTCAACCAGCTGGCGCTCTGTGACTCACCACCGGTATCAAGCTGAGTACGCCATTCATGAGATCGTTGCTTGAAAGCCCTTTCTGCCCTGTCTATACTGGAAGTGTGAGTTTTTATGGCCGTTGAAACGATCAAGCGAACCGTCGACTTTCTCCTCGGACAGACCGATGG
>CAZOUO010000296.1:0-2318 GCA_964582975.1 uncultured Thermotogae bacterium
ATCGAGAATAAAATTATGAACGGCATTTATAGAGCAGGGGATCGGCTTCCTTCCCGACGCCAAGTGGGGAAGCGACCAAGTTCAGCATCGGTTTGGCGCCGATGGCAAATGCCGCTATAGCTGCGGCATCGACGACTTGGGGATCGCTCTCCGTGTCCGCCGTGATGACGAAGGTCTCACCCGGCTTCAGCTTGAACAGTTCTTTGGTCAGTGTAGTCGCCGCTTTGCCCAGTTCGTAGTCATAATACGTCGGCACGACTGTCCCTCCTTGATTATTCTTTACCGAGTTCCTTGGCGAGTCTTTGGAGGTCCTTATCCAACACCTTCCCCTTGTCCATGATCTGTTCCCCGTCCAAGAAGACAGAGGTGTTCAGGCAAATGCCATCACTATGGGAGGGCGCCGGTATCCCGTCCGGTTGAATGAGGATGGCACCAACGTTGCCAACGCCCCACTCGGTGCATCCCCAAACGCGCTCATCTTCCAAGATGTCTCCGGAAAGCCGGGCACCGGGGTTAAATCCGTAACAAACGTGGGCCATTCTTCTCATTCGAGGATGGTTGAAACTGTCAACCCACGCCTCAAATTCCGCAGCCTGAGCGCCTCCTTCAATGGTGACGATCTCGCCATCCTTAACGGTGAGCCTAACCGGCTCCTCAAGTTTTCCAGTGCACGGGGGCACGAGCGAACCATCAAAGACGATCGCGCCATTGATCGTTTCAAGATCCGGGGACCACCCGATCTGACCGGCCATCATGTGAGATCCGGGTACGTTCGCATATCCAAGGCTGGGGCTAAAAATGTAGTTCGGATCGGGTTGCCCGTTCTTCTTTGCGTGCTCAAACTCCACGTCTCCACCAGCGGGTGTGGTCATGCGCACGTGTTTGGCGGCCTTGGTCATCTCGGTGATCTTTTCCTCGAATTCCTTCAACACCGGATAGTTCACCCGACCGATGCAGCGCACCATCATGTCAGCGCTCATTCCTACGAGACACAGATGGCGAAGCTGCTTGTTCTCCTTCATTGCGACGTCATAGGGAGTCGAATAGAGCAACCACTGGTTGTTATATTCGACCCACGCATCCGCCTCTTTCAGCACGGCGGTGAGCGCTTCTGCCGGCAACATGGGGTCAGCGGCCTTGCCCACACCAAGAGGTGAGGCGAGCCAAATCACCATCGGCTTCGCACCAGCAGCGAATGCCGCCCTCGCACTCGCATCGACCACCGTCGGATCGCTCTCCGTATCCGCAGTGATTACGAACGTCTCACCTTCCTTTAGTTTGAACAGTTCGTTGACCAGAACATCGGTCGCTTTTCCTAATTCATAATCGTAGTAGAACATCCCTACCCCTTTCACACGTTTGGCGCGTTGTTCTCTAATCAAACCGGCGAAGATCGCGTCTTAGATCGTCCCTGCATCACCTCCACTTCAAAGAGTTTTTCTGTTTGAATCCACAAGATCCTCCCGGGGCGCTCCGACTTGCTGCGAATGGTGTGCGGTTCTGCAGAAGAGATGTGAAAACTATCGCCCGGCTCCAAAAGATGTTCCTGATCACCAATCTGAAGGATTAGTTGCCCCTCAACCACGAAGCCAAACTCTTCTCCCTCATGGGTAATCAGCGGATGGTCGTAGTGCGGAGGATAATCCGCGATGTACGCTTCGAGCACGCAGTCAGGCATGCGAGCAGAAAGCAGGTTGTAAGTCACCTGAGAATCCTCAATCCGGATGCGACGTCGTGGCTGATCCGCTTTGTGAACCACGGGGCCGTCTCCACGAGCGGTGAAGAAATAGGTCACCGGCACTTCAAGTGCTTCGCAGATGGCACCGAGTGAAGAAAGAGAAAGCGATGAAAGACCACGTTCCACCTGAGAGAGAAAGCTGACGGACAAACCGCTACGGGAAGAGACTTCCTGCAAAGTCAATCCCTTTCGCTGTCTTAACGTACGTACACCCCGACCGATATTCTCCACGAAACTTACAATATACTGAAAAAATTTCAGCTGTCAAGGAGCGGCTTCTCCTTGGTCCTCTTCCCCTTGTGAATGAACTCCGGTCTTCATCCACCGAAAGCCTAGACGGTTTGACTCGCAGCAGTTAGACTCTCCCCACCAAATAAAAAGTGGAGGCGTTATGGAGAAAGAGAGCTTCGCTTTCCTACGTCGCTACATGGAGTCAATCAGTCCGTCTGGGTTCGAAGAGGAAGCCTCCCGCTTTTGGTGCCAGGAGGCCGACAGATTCGCTGACCGCACTTGGGTGGACGTGCACGGAAACTCGTTCGCGCTAGTCAACGAGGCCGGAACCCCGAGGGTGATGCTCGCT
>CAZOUO010000297.1:0-2312 GCA_964582975.1 uncultured Thermotogae bacterium
GTTCTTCACCGAGCGTAAGATTCGCACATCATCACCCCGACTACCCTCGAGATAGATCGCCACATCGACGAGGTGCTCGACCGTCTTCGGGCCGGCAAACGAGCCCTCCTTGGTGATGTGCCCAACGAGAAAGGTTGACATCTTTCGCGCCTTGGTGAGACGAGTTAAGTGGGCGCTGATCTCGCGCAACTGTCGCAAGCTCCCCGCCTCGCCTGGGGTCGTGTCAGAGACGGTCGTCTGGATGGAGTCGACGATCAACACACAAGGGGCAATCCGTTCGACCGCCTCCTCAACACGGGGAAGGGATTGCTCAGAGAGCACATACAGGTTGCCGTTCTCCACACCTAGGCGACTTGCCCGCAGTTTGATTTGGGCCGCTGATTCTTCGCCCGAGACATACAACACGTTTCCGTAGCGCTCGGCAAGGCGTTGGGCAAGTTGCAGTAAAAGAGTTGATTTCCCAACTCCCGGCTCACCGCCGAACAGAATCACCCCACCCGGAATCAATCCGCCTCCCAACAGCCGGTCGACCTCTCCAATCCCGCAGGTCAAGCGCTCGATCTCACCAAGGTCAATCTGCGTGATCGGCCGCAACTCCTCTCCGATCCAGGAGGCTGCGGGAGTATTCTTATGCTCCTGTGCACGCGCTTGTTCAAAGGTATCCCACTCGCCGCAGTTCGGGCAGCGGCCGAGCCACTTGACCGATTGATAACCGCAGTGGCTACAGTGGAAGGGCACACTAATCGCCCCTGGTGAACCCCATCTCCTCCCCGTCTGCCGAGGCAACGACTGTGGAGCCTTTCACAAATTCTCCTTGAAGGATCAGCTCCGAGATCGGGTTTTCGATCAGCCGTTCGACCGCGCGTCGCATCGGCCGCGCTCCATACTTGGGATCGTACCCTTTCTCAATCAACAGTCCGCTCGCCAACTCGTCCAGGGTTAGGGTGATCGCGTGTTCCTCAAAAAGGCGTGCTTTAAGCTCACCGAGCATCAGCTCTGCAATCAGCTTTACCTGCTCGCGTGACAGCTGATGGAAGACGATGATGTCGTCGAGGCGGTTTAGGAATTCCGGCCTGAAGACCTTCCGCACCTCTCCGATGACGCGATCCTTCATGTCTTGGTAGGACTCCACCGAATCGACCTCTTGATCGCTAAATCCGAGGGTGCCGCGGTCGGTGATCATCTCGCTTCCCACGTTGGAGGTCATGATGAGGACGCTGTTGCGGAAATCGACTCGTCTGCCTTGAGAGTCAGTGAGAAGCCCGTCCTCCATTACTTGAAGAAGGATGTTGAACACATCGCGGTGTGCCTTCTCAATCTCGTCGAACAGGATCACTGAATACGGACGGTGTCTAACCTTTTCGGTTAATTCACCGGCCTCCTCGTAGCCCACGTAGCCCGGCGGAGCACCGGTGAGGCGAGAGACGGAGAACCGCTCCATGTACTCGGACATGTCGACGCGGATCAGTGCGTCCACATCACCGAATAGGAACTCAGCCAGAGTTTTGGAGAGCTCCGTCTTCCCCACTCCGGTCGGACCGAGGAACATGAACGCCCCCACTGGTCGGCGCGGGTTCTTCACGCCAGCGTAGGCACGGCGGATCGAGCGGGAGACAGCCTTCACCGCCTCGTCTTGCCCGATCAGGCGCTCGTGAATTTTGCCTTCCATGTTCACTAAACGCGCTGTCTCCTCTTCCTGAACGTGTCCGATGGGCACGCCGGTCCACATGGAGACCACCTGAGCAATGTCCTTTCCGGTTGCCTGAAGTTCTCCTGCCTGAACCGAGGAGGTGCTCGCCTCATCGATCTTGCGGGAAATCTCTTCCTTGCGGTCCCGTAACCTTGCGGCGGACTCGTAGTCCTGGGAAGCGACCGCTTGATGCTCTTGTTCATCGAGATCTTCTATCTCGGCCATCAGTCCGCGAACGCTCTCGGGGAGAAGAGAGCTCTGAAGCTTGATCCTCGCGGCGGTTTCATCGACCAGGTCGATCGCCTTGTCTGGAAGGAATTGGTCGGTGACATACCGGTCTGAGAGGCGGGCGGCTTGGTAGAGCGCGTCATCGTTGATCTTCACGCCATGGTGCTTCTCGTAGTGCGGACGAAGTCCTTTTATGATCTTCACCGTCTCCTCTACCGTTGGTTCTTCGATCAGAATGGTCTTGAAGCGACGTTTCAACGCGGGGTCCTTTTCGACCGATTTGCGATACTCATCCGGAGTCGCGGTGCCGATACATTGAATCGCCCCAGAGGCGAGCGGCGGCTTCAAAATGGACGAGGCATCGATCGCGCCCTCGGCTCCGCCTGCACCGACC
>CAZOUO010000298.1:0-2312 GCA_964582975.1 uncultured Thermotogae bacterium
CCCCTGGGACGGGTGCCCGTAGTGAATTTCCATCAACTGGTCGTCTTCGAGGATCGCTACCCGCGTGCGCTTGGGCTCGGGCTTGCCTCGCGTGTCAACCGAGATTAGAATTCTTTTGCCTTTAATCTTGTCACCTTCTTTCCCTCATCGAGTCCTGCAAGAATATTGGCGTATCTCTTTCCGTTCCGCGGGTCTTTGATCGAAGGTGCGATCTCGAGAAGCGGAACAAGGACGAAGCGGCGTTCGTGCATGCGAGGGTGGGGAATATCCAGATCCTCCTCGTGGATTACCAAACCCTTATACAAAAGGATGTCGATGTCAAGAAGTCGCGGGCCGAACCGGACCGTTTCTTTTCGTCCGGCTGTCCGTTCAATCTCCTTACACAGCTTAAGAAGCCGCTGCGGCGAAAGTGCTGTCTCGCCAGCCACTACCGTGTTCAGGAACCACGGCTGGTCAGTAATGCCCACCGGCTCGGTCTCATAGAGGGAGGCGCGCCGCAGAATACTCATCCCACAATTCTTGAGAGCAGCAATTCCTTGTTCGATTCTCGTCTTTCTTTCTCCGAGGTTAGACCCGATGCCAAGAAAAACCCATTCCCCTTCTATACGCTCTCTTTGGTCAGCTCGATCGCTGCACATGCTACCGTTTCCTCTAGGCCGGGCGGGTTAAGCTTTGCCACCCGAACCGTTATCTTTTTGATCTTGGAGAACCTTTTGAGAAGACCGTTCGCGATTGCATCGGCAAAGGACTCGATGAGGGAGTAACGTTTTGCCCGATTAATCTCGCCAACGACCTTCACCACCTGGCTGTAGTCAATACTGTCTTCTAGACGATCTGTGTTCAGAGCCGTTTCGAATTCTCCTTCAATCTTGAGATCGATTTGGAAGCGATTCCCTCTTACTCGCTCCTCTTTGGATACCCCATGGAACCCGAAAAGCTCAATTCCTGAAACAATGAGACAGGCTTTCTTCAGATGAATCCCCATTCCTTATCATGACTATCCAGCGACCGAAGGAAGGACCGCTCAGGACAACGTGTTCTCTATCACAAGCGCTGAAAAGTCCCCGATGCGGAGGAATAACTCGGCGAGCGCGCTCAGGAACCCGAGACGATTTCGCCTCAAGTTTTCCTCATCCGTCATCACCAACACGTCGTCGAAGTAGCGATTGATCGGTTCGGTCAGCGGAACAAGACTTTCTATCCCTCCTCCATAGTCCCCATTGTTGAGACGGCGCGACAGCTGTCCTTCTGCCTTCTAGTACTCACGCCACAGGACACGTTCGGCTTCCTCTGCGAACAGGCTTGGTTCGAACCCTTCTTCTTGAGCAGGTTTTGTGATGTTGCGAACACGCGTGAACGCCACGACCAGCTCCTGAAACTCCTCTTTCTTCTGCCACGCGGTGAGCGCCTGGGCCCGCAGCCAGGCGCGATAGAAGTTACCCCTGCCGACCGCCGAAACGCAGGTTACCACATCGGGAGAAATCGCATAACGCTGTCTTAGAAGCTGGTTGGCGCGATCGGCTAGAAAGCTCGCTACTGTCTTAAGTTCGGCCTTCTTTTCGATCATCGCGTAGGCCTCTTGAAGGTCATCGAGAAGCGTCAAGAAGTCCACGTCGACTTTCTTTTCAATCGCAATGCGGATAAGGCCATTCGCCTGCCGCTTGATTCCGTAGGGGTCGCGCGATCCTGTTGGCTCCTCTCCAACGAGAAGCGCCCCCACCACCGTGTCCAGTCTATCGGCCAAGCTGATTACGATGCTCACCTCGCTTTCCGGTAGATTACCTTCCGATGTGGTAGGAAGATAATGCTCGCGGATCGATGCTGAGACTGCTTCTGGCTCGCCGTCGAGCTGCGCGTAGAGTCCACCCGCCACCCCCTGCAAGCTTGGGAAAGCCTTCACCATCTCGGTCACAAGATCGGTCTTACATAGAAATGCCGCCCGGTCGATCTCAGACGCAGCCCCCCTTCCACTGCGAACGGCAATCTCTCCAGCCAGTGCTCGAATTCGCTCGACTTTTTCCCACAGCGATCCGAGTCTCACATCGTAGGTCACCTCACGCAGTTCGCGCACTCGTTCGGCCAGCGGCCGCTGCCGATCTTTGCTAAAGAAGAAGCTCGAGTCGCGCAATCGGGCCCGCACCACCCGCTCAAACCCAGCTCGGACAACGCCCTTGCCGTCCGGTAGCCCATCCCGAAAACCCATGAAGTACGGACAGACCTTGTCAGGGAGGTGAAATGGCACGAACTTACCTTCCTCTCGTAGAGTCGCGTGGGTGTGTCTTATAAACATATCCCCGCCCCCGAGACGAAGA
>CAZOUO010000299.1:0-2295 GCA_964582975.1 uncultured Thermotogae bacterium
CGGATGTGCTTCCCGCAAGCGGGACTCCCATCCGCCGTGCTCGCGGGTCAGCGCCCGTCGATGACCCCTTCGGGCTCATTCCCGGGCTTGCAGGTGATCCGCAGCATTAGGGTGGGAGAACGGGAGGAACGAAGATATGAAACTATTATTTGTTGTGGCCTTTTTTGCCGCCTTTTCGTCAACGGTACTCGCCAGCGATTTTGGGCAATTTGATAGTAGCAGTCCAGTTGCACCTGACCTCTCACCTAGTGGCCATCCTCCTAGCATCAAAGACATGGGAGGAGAACTGCCATCGGAATACTTGAATCAGAAGGATAAGGAAGAAACGTTGCAGAGATGGAAAGACTTAAGCCAGGAGGATAAAAAAGAAGCACTGCGTAGATGGAAGACTCTGAGTGAGGAGGATAAAAAACAGGTATTGCGGAGATGGAATGATCTTTCGCCAGCGGAAAGGGAGCAACTTCTGACAGCTGTTCAAGGAGGGTACAAAAACCCTCCTACCACGAGACAAAACATCATTGAAGGCCCAGGCATCCCGCCATCTAAGGTCGTCGATTACGATCAGCTGAATTCCATCCGTGATCTAAACCATCGCACCAACTCCCGCAAAGAGGGGGAGGAACCAGACACTGAAGAGGGGCTCTCTGATCTTCTTGCTGTAGCTACAGACTACTTGCCCCAGTTGGTTGTCTTCCGGCAGAAACCCATCGATCAGTATTCAGACAATGGGCATGGGAACGGAATTTTACTTGATTCAACTAGAGTACTCACCTCGGCTCACGTTGCGGATATGATTGCCCGAGATCCTGCGAAATTCCGGATTCTGCGTATAGGACGGCCTGGCAAAGATTTCTTGCAGCCGCTGGAATACGTGGCCAGCCAGGTTGTTAAAGCAGTAGGATCAATCGCCGGTGATCCTGACCTTGCCGTGATTTCAATTCAACCGGTCTCCGATGTGGCCCCAGTGGCATTTTCCGATCCACCGAGACCATCGAGAGACGGCTACAACACATTAGTTTCTTTGGGAAGTGGGGAATTTCAATTATTTCCTTCCGCCGCGACGGGTATTGTGACAACGTCCACGGAGTTACGTGAGCTTGGAGATCTGGAGCCACGCCTGCGGAGGACCGTATTTGGCTCCTCTTTGAGGATCTTTCCAGGTCTTTCAGGGGCACCTGTCTTCAACGCAGACCGTGCTCTGATAGGCGTAGTGACAGGCGGGTGGAAAGAGTACTCGGGCACGGGCGAGTCTAGGATTATAGTTAAAGCCAACCAGCAATGGGAGGGCTTTCGATGGTGGACATGGATTACCCCGGTGAGCCTGTACAGCAGTAAGCTTACCTACGCACATCTGGACGGGAGATAGCTGATGTCAAAAAAATCGCTTGGTTTCATCGCTCTATTTATTCTATTTATTGCAGTTACCGGAGGTGCCTTCTTCTTGGGCAAGGAGGTTGTCGGAGACTTTCGAACTATTGACTTGCCTGACGGACGTTCGGTGATCGTGCTCCGTCGCGTTGAAGACGCGTTCCCGATGTTTGCAGGTTCTGCCAAAGCGGAGCTAGATCTCGCGCTTAAACAGAAAAAAGAAGTCCTGAACACAACGGTTGGCGGCAAATACGAGGCTTCTGTCACGAAGCTTTACGAGGATCTCGATGTCATCAGCAACGACCTGAGGACGTCCGTTGTTAGCGCCTACATTGGTCTTTTGACGAGAATCTCAGCACTATCCGATGCCACGTCTGTAGAACGCGCATTTGCTAAATGGGATCAGGTTCTTCAGCTTGTTATAAGTGAGGCTTTCAAAATTCGTGAGATAAACAGGAAGATTGCGGAAGCAAGAACGCAGACCTCGGGAGGCCAATGGGATGATATTACCGATCTAGGTTCTGAAGCATTGGAGCTTGCGAAAAATCTCAAAGCCGCTGCGAAATCGCTGGATAACAAGTAACATATCCATAATTACAAAAGAAAAAGAGAAAGCAGAAAGATTCATCTTCGCTTAACTGAGGTCATTGGTTATCTGTAGAAAGAGACAGCGTGTGCTGGCCCTTTTGGCCGCCACCTGGCAACAAGTTTCTATTGATGGGTGGGATACGCAGCGGGTCTGTTTTGACCTATTCACAGTGCTTGGAGTCAGCCCTTGAAATGAGAAATTTTCCTAACTTCTGCTTCCACCGGACCGCGCGGGAACGGCTGTCGTTTTGTTGGGGGTTTTGGGGGCGCGGCCGGTGAAGCTGTTGTTCCCGGCGACTCCGTCGCCGGGAATCGCGGCGCTGACTTCGTCCAGTGCCT
>CAZOUO010000300.1:0-2292 GCA_964582975.1 uncultured Thermotogae bacterium
TTCAACCTCTTCACTCATCGACACCTCGTTACACCACATGTGTGGACTCTAACATGAATCTAGCTGAGTTGACGTGGATCGATGCCAAAGAAGCGATTAAGCAGGCGCGAGTGGCTTTGCTACCCATTGGATCGACTGAGAACCACGGACCCCACTTGCCGCTGGGAACCGACTGGTTCACCGCACAGAGAATCGCTGAGGAGACGGGAAAGAAGGGCGGATGGCTGGTGCTGCCGAGCGTGCCGGTGGGCGTGTCCGAGCATCACCGGCAATTCTGGGGAACGCTTTGGGTGTTGCCTGATGTGCTTCGAGATTATGTGGTCGCAGTCGCGCGCGCGGTGGCGAGCCACGGGATGCGCCGCATCGTCTTCGTGAACGGTCACGGAGGCAATCGAAGCGCGCTTATTGGAGCGGCACGCCTCCTGAGGGAAGACGGGATCTACGCCTACATCCACAATTGGTGGGCCACCATTGCCGATCTGTTGGAAAAGCTGTTCCCAGAGCCAGCCGCCCATGCGGGGCCGGTGGAAACAAGCGCAATACTTGCGATCGATCCTGAGCTAGTAAGGCAAGACCGCTACAAAGTAACAAGCGATGTGGATCACTGGGGCAAAACGGTAGAAGGGGTGGAAGTTGGGTGGGACACGGTCGACTTCTCCGAGGCCGGCAATGTGGGGGATCCTTCGACTGGAACCGCGGAAAAAGGAGCCCAGGTGTTCGAAGCCGCTTCCGAGAGTCTCAATCGGTTTTGCATCTGGCTCGCCGAGCAGTCTGAAGAGACCCTCTCCCCCAAGCCGCACAAGCCGTGATGGCGCTGAGGCCTTCACATCGGAAGAGATTCTTGAAACCAAGGAGCTTCTTGGCTATTAGGAAACCATGAAATGATCTGGCTCCCTGACTTCTCATGGCTTTTTGGTTTCCTCGTATAGGAATTTTAAGCAAGCTTGAACTTTGGCTTACCCACTTGAAACAGCGGGGGCTGATTCTTCTATGTGGTCTCCGCTCGAAAGCCTGATCCGATCAGCAGGGCAGGATCGAGCGCTGTTCGCAAAGAACTCGTGTGTTGAGTTGGTGTGCGGAGCCTGATACATTGAGGCTTGGCCACGCAGTGTGCGCAAAGGAGGGATGCGCAGTGAGTTTTTTTGCTATTCCGAAACTGAAGGAGACAGAGATGCTTCCGGGAGTGAGGCGAAGGGCGGTCTCGCTGGACAAAGTGATGATCACGTTCTTCGAGTTCGAGCCGCACGCGATCGTCCCGGAGCACAACCATCCACATGAACAGATTTCCGTCGTGATCGAGGGCGCGATGGAGTTTCAACTCGGAGAGGAAAAGCGCATTCTTAAGGCGGGAGAGGGCGCCTGCATTCCGCCCAGTGTCAAACACAGTGCCCGCATTCTCGACCAGCCGACCGCGGTCTACGACTCCTGGAGCCCGCCCCGCGAAGATTATCGGTAGGGGAAGCCCTCCCTGTATGTTGGGCTTCTAAAGAATACAAACACCCTCCTTGGCCGAAGGGGATTCAGAGCCCCCTGTTAGGTTCTGGGTCTTGCTCGGAAGGGGAATTGCCCTATTCGGTGTCTTGCACTAAAATGTGCTATTGCACATTTGGCGGATTTTCCTAACCAAGGGCCGCTTCGAGAACATATGGGGATGTGGTTGCAGGATTATTTTGGCTAGCTGGGGCTCACGCAGGCATCAACCGGGCGGGGCGTGTTACGCCAACGAATATCAATAACAACGGTAGTTAGGGGTAGACCGTCAAATTTGGCCCGGCTGAGCTTCTCGTGTGAGCGAAAAGGGGGAAACGTGAAAGAAGAAAGAGAGGTTGCACAATGGCTGAGAATTCGAAGATGAAAGGCGCCGTGCTCGTAGTCGGCAGTGGCATTAGCGGGATGCGCGCGACCGCCGAGCTGGTGGGGCAGGGGTTCAAGGTTTTTCTCTTGGAGGAGAAGCCCACGATCGGCGGCACCATGGCACAACTCGACAAGATGTACCCAACCAGCGAGTGTGCGACGTGCACCCTGCTCCCAAAGATGCTCGAGCTGACCAGCAACCAAAACGTCACCATCATTACCTTTACCGATCTGAAAGATGTCGAAGAGGTGGACGGCGGGTTCAAAGTCCGGGCGGTTAAGCAGGTGCGCTACGTGGATCCCACCAAGTGCAATGCGTGTACCGAATGCTTTGCCGTTTGTCCAGTCGGGGGGGTTCCCAAGGCATTCAACTTCGGTCGGGGTACGAGCAAGGCGATCTCTTTTTGGTCACCTTTCCCACCGAGAAAAGCGCTAATC
>CAZOUO010000301.1:0-2248 GCA_964582975.1 uncultured Thermotogae bacterium
TCCGTGCGGTACGGGTGAAGGAGGCGGTGGGAGAATACCCCTCGGTACAAACCTTTCCTATTCAATCTGCCTTCAAATACGACCACCGGGAAGAGAACGTGCAACAGGCAATCAAGCACATCAACAAAATACCCCGCGGGGAGGCTAGACTAGTTGATGAGAGGAAGTGTCTGGAGATCATTAAAAAGGTATCGGCACGATACGCGGAGTGTGTACGGGCCCTTGCTCCCCTCGTTAACGACATTGCTTCCTACATCCCACAGCGCCGCGCTCGCAAGCTTCATGCCGGCCTGTTTGGCTACTCGCGGACTCTGAAAGGAGACGGGGAGATTCATCTGCCACGGGCCATCACGTTTTGTGGGGCACTTTAATCTGTGGGACTTCCGCCGGAGATTTTGGGGTTGAGCGCTTTAGACGAGAGAGATCTGGCATCTGTTCGCAGAAGCTACGTGCATATCGATCAGGACATGCAGGACTGCTTACGCTACCTGAGCAGGGAGAATCTGCGGCATTTGCCCCCCACCATCAAGAAGGACGTGCGCGCTGCTCTTAGATGGTTCTCCTATGAACACGATGAGGCCCACGTGGAGACGACCGAGAGCATCCAGGCCGATTTGCGGCAAAACAAATCAAATTGCGATATCATAGAGAAGATCGTACGTGCAGCGACAACCCGCCGTTTTCTCGGGTAGCTTTGGTTGACAGAAGAATCCGAAGCCAACAGAACAAACGATCGTCCTCACTGAAACCTTGCTGTTACAACGCGTTCCCCAGGCCGCTGCCCTTCTCCTCAACTTTGGTGAGTGTGGAAGTGACTTCACGCTGCCTCGCGGATGGCTGCTCGAATTGATGTTGCAGTGTCAAAACCGTGGCGTGACTTCTGGTGCTCGTGGTCTTTTTCGACGAGCACGTGCTCACGCCTGCAGTTTTGAGATTTTCTCTTCGATCAACCGTTTTAGTTCATCGGGCTCTGGAAATTCGTGAATCGGGACTTTTCCCCCGTTTAAGAAGAGCCACGCCCAATCCCAGGGCGAGATCGACCACCGTATAGCCTCGTTGCGGGTATCAATCCGGTGTAGAAAGGTGCGGATGCGTGCTTTACAAGGAATTTCGTCGATCGTCTGCTCAAGGGAAAAGGCATGATGGATGCTGTAGGGACAGCGGCTGCTCCAGGCTAATTCGACCGCCAGCAAGCCCTTCGAAGAGAGATCTTGTGGCTTGAACCTGAGAGGAGCCATTTTCGGCCTAGGCACCTTTTTCTTCAGTGGCAGCCACATCAACACGATATAGTCGTATCTTGCGAGTTGTTGAAAGCCTAGCTCTTCCAGCAAACGGATCGGAAAATGGGTCGGATGGTTCCACCCCAACGTAGCGATCCCGGAGAATCGATCTTCGGCCTCCTCGATCACAAGTTGGATGAGCCGCTTCTCCTGGGCGAGGTGTTCCTTCTCGTCACCTTTGTCCTTCAGGACCCAGTAGTAACACATGAGCACGGCCGACCCCGAGGCCTCGATGGGAAAGGGAGCAGTCTCCGCGGGCATATACTCGATGAAGCCACGCGGCACCCCATCCTGGTAGGACACGAATCCGTTCATCCCTAGCTTTAACATCTCTTCCCGCCAGGTGAGCGCCTGTTCGATCTCTCCGTTTATTTTTTGCCCTTTTGTCTCCAACCCACCGGGACAACAAACGATATCGCCCAAGGTGCTCTGCGTTAGCTTTTGGTCTTTGACTGTCTTCACTTGTTCACACCTTTCCTCCTGCCAAACAGGGACGGCTCTCTGGTCTTGCTTGATGGAATCATCGGGTGGGAAGTCAACAACGAGGGTGACGTAGGGTCGTGCGAGGCGTGGTTACGTCGGGCGAGAGCAAAACTCCTCACGGCATAGCAGTAGGTGCAACCAAATACGCACGTGTCGTATGCCCCAATGTCTTGGCTTTTTACACATCTGCATTCGGGTCGCTGTCCCGGATCTTTTTGGGATGAGACTTGCACAACGAACGTATCTTGGAGGTACTCATCGTCGATGCATTTTCCTGGGCGGATCCCAAATCGGCCAAGAGTGGATTCCATAGAACAACTCAAAGCTTGCATACCGTTTATCTTTGCAGTGTCAGCAATAGATCGTAAGAGGATCCTGCTCTGCTCTTCTAGCACCTCCCCTTTCATAAGCTGCAGCCCGCTTTTCTCCAGCTTTCTCAAGCGCTGAGCCACGTGGCGATACAAAGTCATGAGGCTTACCACCAC
>CAZOUO010000302.1:0-2240 GCA_964582975.1 uncultured Thermotogae bacterium
CCGCTTCACCGATTGCATGCTGGGATCTGGCCCGTCGTAGTCGGCGGCAGCGGTCACGTCGACGTAATCGAGCGCCGCAAGATGGTAGAAGTGGAGGATGTGCGATTGGATGAAGTTTGAACCGAGGATCAGATTGCGGACAATGCGACCATTCTTTGGAATTTTCCTTGCAATACCGAACGCTTGGTCCGCGGCGAGTGTCGATGCCGTGGCGTGAGACGTGGGACAGACGCCGCAGATCCGTTGCGTGATTCGCGGAGCATCACGGGGATCGCGGCCCTGGAGAATCAGTTCAATACCGCGGAAGAGCGTCCCGGTGCTCTTTGCCTCCTTGACTTCACCATTCTCCACTACGGCCTCGATCTTCAAGTGGCCTTCGATACGGGTTATCGGATCGATGACGATCGTGCTCATAACTGTGCCTCCTCTTGGATCGCGAACAGGACCTCTTCGGGGATCTTCTCGTAGAACGGTGAAACGAGATCCGGGAAGTCCGGCTCCACACAGCCGTTGCAGGGCGCACCGCTGCCGATGACCCAATTGGTGCCGTTGTTCCAACGTCGAAGCGAGCAGTCTGCGTGGGTGATCGTTCCCTTGCAGCCAAGCTCGTAGAGACAGCCCTCATCACTTAGGCGCTTGGCGAACTTTCCTTCGTCGAAGTAGGACCGTCTAGGACAGTTCTCGTGGATCAGTTTCCCGTAGAACAGCTTCGGCCGGCGGTATTCGTCGAGTTCCAATCCAGGCAGACCCGCAAGCAAAATGGTCGCTACCGTGCCCACGAACCAGTCGGGGTGGGGCGGGCACCCTGGTACGTTGACCAGGGGTGTGTCAATCTCCTCTGCGACAAAGAGGTCGCCGACACCCTTACCGCCTGATGGATTGGGAGCGGCGGAGAAGATTCCGCCGAAGGACGCGCACGTCCCAAGCGCGATGACTGCGGAAGCGGTCTTGCCTAACGCCACGACCCGCTCGACAATCGGAATTTCGCCGATTGTCCCGAACACGCCCTGCTTGGCAGTGGGAATGCACCCTTCGACCACGAGGACGTATTGTCCTTTCAACTGGCGCTCCGCTTCTTCGAGAACCTCAAGGACGGGTTCCCCGGCACCGGCCATCACCGTAGCTTGGAACCGTAGGTTGATGTGACGACCGGGGAGCAGCTCATCCAGCAGGAGGTTCGAAATGGTCGGGTTGACCGAGTTGAGGATCGAGACGGAGCAGCCGCTGCACGTCGATGCTTGCAACCAGATCACCGGGATCTCTTCGGTCTTTTGCATTGCCAATCCTCCCGTTATAAAGACTTTCCGCTCTTCGCGAGCGGCAATCGCTAGTATATCATCCATTGAATCATCAGAGCAAAAATACGCAACGACGCAATGGATGGTAGAAGGGATGGATTTCTTGCCATAACGTTTAGAAATCGATTATAAGTTTATACTCAAGCCGGGATAGTCAAGGTGACAGCCAGTAGCATGTGAGAAGGGTCGTAGGGTTGCTTTGGCTGCTACGGCAGCGGATGACCCAGTCTCCGAAGTGGGCAGCGACTTTTGAGAGGTAGAGGTGGTTTCGCGACACAAAGCGAATCGTTGAGGTAGAGAAGGACGCATTGAATCGCAGAAAGGAGGTTTCACGTGGCGGAGGAGGTTCGGAAGGTTCCATCAGATTTGGAGATTGCACAGGCAGCAACGCTTAAACCCATCACGCAGATCGCGCATGATTTGGGTATCTTGGGCGAGGACCTACAACCCTATGGGGCTTGGAAGGCTAAGGTCAAGCTCGAGATACTCGATCGATTGGCCGATCGGCCCGACGGCAAATACATCGACGTTACCGCTATTACGCCAACCCCACTTGGGGAAGGCAAGTCCACGACCATGGTCGGCTTGACCCAGGCGATGGGTTCGCAGCTCGGCAAGAACGTGATGTGCTGCATCCGCCAGCCCAGCATGGGACCGACCTTCAACATCAAGGGCGGCGCCGCCGGCGGAGGCTACTCGCAGGTTGTCCCGATGGAGGATTTCAATCTGCATCTCACCGGTGACATCCACGCCATCAGTGTGTCGCACAACCTGGTTGCCGCTGCGCTCGACACTCGGCTGTTCCACGAGAGTCGACAGACCGACGAGCAGCTCGCCAAGCGAGGCGTGAAACGCCTGGACATCGATCCGGACACCATCACCTGGAGGCGTGTGGTCGACGTGTGCGACCGCACTCTGCGGGAAATCCAGGTCGGCCTAAAC
>CAZOUO010000303.1:0-2234 GCA_964582975.1 uncultured Thermotogae bacterium
CGGCGAAGTAACCGGCGTTTCCGTAGCCCTGGACGGCCACGGTTGCCCCCTTTACGTCAAGACTCAGTACGTTCTCAGCCTCGAGGATGGTATACACTGTCCCTCGGGCGGTTGCGTCGCCGCGGCCGAGGGATCCTCCCAGCGGTATCGGCTTGCCGGTGATCGCCCCAGGCACGTTGTAGCCGGTGATCTTTGAAAACTCGTCCATCATCCAGGCCATGATCTGGGGAGTCGTGTAGACGTCAGGGGCAGGAATGTCCTTCTCCGGCCCGATGAATTGACCGATCGCACGCATGTAGCCACGAGCGAGCCGCTCCAATTCCCCAACAGAGAGCTCCTTGGGATTGCAGACCACCCCTCCCTTTCCACCGCCGTAGGGAATGTCCACGACGGCACACTTCCACGTCATCCAAGCGGCAAGCGCCTTCACCGTGTCCATCGTCTCATCCGGGTGGAAGCGAAGTCCTCCCTTGGTAGGACCGCGGGCATCGTTGTACTGTACACGGTAGCCAGTGAAAGTCTTTGTCTTCCCATCGTCCATGCGAACGGGGAAGTGGACCTCGAGGGTTCGCATTGGCTCCCGCAGGAACGCGTGCATCTGCGGATCAAGGTCGAGCTTTGCTGCCGATTTGTCCAACTGCTTCTGTGCGATTTTGAATGGGTTTAGCGTTGAAGCTTCAGCCATATCGACAAACCTCCTGAAGTCTGTAAGAAATCTATCAGAGAAAAGTACAAACTGGGGAAACCCTCCTCTAACATGCGTCGAGATTTTACCGTAAGATTCGCCACTTGCAATGGGCTTTTTGCCACAGGCTCTCTCGCTATAGCCGGTTGATGATCCCTAACAAAAGCCGCCTCATCTCCTCTCCTTTGCGCCGGGTGGTCTCGATCACTTCCTCGTGAGAGAGGCGTGCGTCGGGATTCACCCCGGCCGCGAGGTTGGTCGCGCAGGAGATGCCCAGTACCTCAAGCCCAGCGTGGACCGCAGTGATTGCCTCTGGGACTGTCGACATCCCGACAAGATCAGCTCCCAGAACGCGAAACGCGCGGATTTCCGCCGGCGTCTCATAACAAGGGCCGAGGGTGACCAAGTAAACCCCTTCCTTAAGGTCGATCCCCTCCGCAGCCGCGACCTCTTTTGCCAACGCGCGCAGACGAGGGCTGTAAGCAAACGACATGTCGGGAAAGCGCGGACCAAGCCGATCGAGGTTCAGCCCGCAAAGCGGATTTTTCCCCAACATGTTGATGTGGTCACGAATGACGACCAGATCCCCAGCGATAAACTCGGGATTAATCGCGCCGGAGGCATTGGTGACTAACAGTGTCTTCACCCCAATGAGAGCGAACAGACGAGTCGAGAAGGTGACCTCATCGAGGGAGAACCCCTCGTAGGTGTGAATCCGGCCACGCTGCAAAAGAACCTGCTTGCCATGGATCTCCCCCGCCCAGAACTCTCCAGCGTGGCCGGCCACTGTGGGAAGCGGAAACTCGGGAATCCCTGACCAAGTGATCCGGACCCCGCCTTCTGGAATGCCAAACGCTTCGGACAACCCCGAACCAAGGACAAGCGCGATGGACGGCTTCTCAGGGAGCCGCTTTTCAAGAATCTTGGCAGCCTTCTCCACTTTTTTCAACCGGGTATCGATCATTGGGGTCTGCTTTCCTAGCGAAGCATAAGAACGTCCATCGCGTCCTCGATCGTCCGGACAGGAACAAGCTCGATCTTTGTCGTTGAGGGGAGCTTGGACACCTCAGGGACAACTGCCCGCTGGTATCCAAGTTTTCCTGCTTCTTTGATCCGCTCACGCAACTTTCTCACCCTACGCACCTCTCCCGACAGGCCCACCTCGCCAACGAGGACAACGTGTAAAGGGAGCGGCCTATCGCGCAAGCTAGAGACGACCGCCGCGATGACGCCCAGATCGACTGCCCGCTCGCGAGCCTCGAGGCCGCCGGCAATGCTCAAGTACACATCTGCCCCGCCGGTATGGATCCCTAACTTCCGCTCAATCACGGCCAGGAGCAACAGGATGCGATTGACGTCCAGGCCGGTACAGCGCCGCTGAGGAACCCCGTAGCCACCCGTTGGGGAGACAAGTGCCTGTAGCTCCACCAGAATAGGCCGTGTGCCCTCAAGGATGGGCACGACCACCGTCCCGGCGCGGGGTTCTGTTTGGTGCTGTTCGAGAAAGAACCGCGATGGATCGGTGATCTCCCGCAACCCAGAAGACGCC
>CAZOUO010000304.1:0-2205 GCA_964582975.1 uncultured Thermotogae bacterium
CTCTACCTGAATCCGAGCGTTCATCTCGATGAAGTAGAAGTTTCCGCTGCTGTCCAGGACAAACTCTACCGTACCAACGTTCTGGTATCCTAGCGCCTGAGCAGCGGCAAGAGCTGCCTGATGAAGGCCTTTGCGTAGGGGTTCATCAAGATGTGGGGCAGGCGCCTCCTCAATGAGCTTTTGATGGCGCCGTTGGATCGAGCACTCCCGCTCTCCCAGGTGGATCACCCGCTCGGAGTGGTCGGCAAGGATTTGCACTTCGATGTGGCGAGGATTGTCCACGGCCTGTTCCAGATAGAGGCTGGAATCTCCGCACGCCCTCTCAGCCTCTGTCCTGGCAGCGACGACAGCCTCCTTGAGCCCTTGTGCGGATTTCACCGGGCGCATTCCGCGCCCGCCTCCGCCGAAGACGGCCTTGACAAAGAGAGGATAGCCGATTCTCTCGGCCACGGAATACAATTCTTCCTCATCGACTGGAACCGCTGCACCGGGCAAGATCGGGATCCCTTCCGATGCGACTGCTTCGCGAGCGGCGAGCTTGTTTCCCACCAACTCCATCGTACGACGGTCCGGGCCGATGAAGACTAGCTCGTGTTCCTCGCAGACTTCGACAAAGTACGGGTTTTCAGCGAGGAACCCGTAGCCAGGGTGGACGGCTTCCGCGTCGGTCACCTCTGCGGCGCTGATCAAAGCGGGAATATTGAGATAGCTTTTCGTCGAGTTGGCCGGACCGATGCACAACGACTCGCTGGCAAGGCCAAGATAGGGCATCTTCGCATCGGCCTCGGAAAAAACGGCCACCGACTCGAGGGAAAGCTCACGGCAAGCCTCGATTACTCTTAGGGCAATTTCCCCGCGATTGGCAACAAGAACTTTGTGAAACGTCACGGCTTCTGCTTCTCTAGCAGAAACAGGGGTTGACCGTACTGTACCGCCTCGCCATCCTCGATCAGGATCTGTCGCAGTCGGCCCGCTTGTTCGGCCTTGATTTCGTTCATCACCTTCATCGCCTCGATGATGCACAGGGTGTCTCCTGGTTCCACCTGGGTTCCTTTCTCGACGAACGGCTCTGCATCCGGGGACGGACGACGATAGAAGGTTCCTACCAGTGGCGCGGAAACGGAAAACGTTGCCTCGTCTTGGTGGTACGCGGCTTCAGCAGGCTGCGGAGTTTCCCCTTTCGAAACAGCGACCCTCTCTTGGCGGACGGTGATCCGCCGCTGGCCCTCCCAGAACGTGATCTCGCTTAAGCCCTCTTCTTTTAGCAATTTGATGATCTTTTTCAGCTCATCGAGCTCCACAGCACTGCCTCCTTAGTATGTCCGAGCATTGTATCTGAAATCCCATTGCTTGCCCACCGCCACTCAGCGCTTTGTTGCAATTCAGAGACAGTCGCCTATATAATGGATTGTTCGTGAGGTGAATCTGACTGTGTCAATCGGCGCACAGATTGCGCTACTGGTATTTTTGGTTGTTTGTTCTGCCTACTTCTCAAGCGCGGAAACCGCGATTACCTCGATTGCTAAGGCACGCTTACGCTATTTGATCAACACTCACGAGAAGAAGCGCCGCGGGCTGACGCTTCTGCTGGAGGAGCCCAATGAACCGATTACCGCGCTGCTTGTGCTGAACAATCTGGCCAATGTCGGTGCGAGTTCGTTGATGACCCTGCTTGCCCTGAGACTTCTCCCCCAGGGCCTTCCCGGCTATCAGGCTGGTCTATTGGCAACCGGCGTGATGACGATATCGCTTCTCATTTTCGGGGAGATCACACCGAAGAACTTCGCCAAGCATAACGCCGAGCGGTTCACCCTGGCGACGATCAACCAGGTCTACGCCTTTACGCGCCTGTTACGTCCGGTTATTTTCATATTCCGTCGCATCGCGTACAGACTTTTGCGCCTTTTCGGGATCGATCTGCTAAAGCAGGAGCCGTTCGAGGTGAGCGATGATCAGATCGAGACCCTGATTGACGCCAGTGAAGAAAGCGGTTTGATCGATGCAGCAGATGGAGAGATGATTCGCCGCATCCTCGACTTCGACGAGATGACCGCTGAACAGGTGATGATTCCTAGAACCGAGGTTCAATCGATCGAGGTGCGAATCTCGCCGGCAAAGGCCCGAGACCTTGTGGCAGTTGATGGACACTCCCGCTTTCCGGTCTATGATCGTGTCCCAGACAACGTCGTTGGGACGCTATATGCC
>CAZOUO010000305.1:0-2196 GCA_964582975.1 uncultured Thermotogae bacterium
GGGTCAGCGTGGTGGAATGGCCGGAGCGGATCGATGGAATTCTCGATATTAGCGACATTCTGGTGCGGATTGAACTGCTTGAGGGTGGCTCGCGAGAGGTGAGGATCACTTAATAAGTGAACCAAACCCCGTCGACCTCTACCCCACAGGCGGGGCAGCACCCCTCCTGCAGTCGATTCTCCTTGATCGCAAAGCCGATCCGCTTCAAGACGAGCGTCCCACATACAGGGCAGACAGTGTCCTCCCCTTCGCCCGGTACGTTTCCCATATACACGTAGTGAAGTCCGACCTCACGCCCGATCCGTTGGGCCTCTTGCAGGGTCGCGACAGGGGTGGGCGGACGATCGGTGAGCTTGTAGGCTGGATAGAAGCGGCTGATGTGCCAGGGGATCGTTGGCGAGACGCCGCAGATCGCCTCGGCGGTCCAGCGAAGCGCTCCCGAGGAGTCATTCATTCCCGGGATGATGAGTGTGGTTACCTCCACCCACACGCCGGCCTGGAAGAATCGCTCGATCGAGTGGAGAACCGGTCGCAGGGTTCCTCCGACTACCTCGTGGTAGAAATCATCGGAGATGCCTTTGAGGTCGATTTTAATGCCATCAAGATAGGGCAGAATTCCCTCGGTCGCTTCTGGGGTCATGTAACCGTTGGAAACAAAGACGTTGCGTATCCCCTCATCGTGGGCCAGGCAAGCGGAGTCAAACGCGTACTCGAAAAAGATCGTCGGCTCGGTGTAGGTGTAGGCGATCGACTCGCAGGCGCTTTTCTTTGCGGCAGCGACAATCTCACCTGGTGTCGCGTCCTCCCCGATGATGTGTCCATCCTGCTCGCGCAGATACTGGGAGATGGTGTGGTTCTGGCAGTTCAGGCAAATGAAGTTGCACCCCACTGTGGCGATTGAGTAGGAACGCGTTCCAGGAAGGAAGTGAAACAGTGGCTTCTTCTCGATTGGATCGACGGTCTGTGAAATCGTTTTCCCGTAGACAAGGGTGACCAAAGTTCCGTCGCGATTTTCTCGTACGCGGCAGATCCCGCGCGCTCCTTCCTCGATCAAGCAGCGATGTGCACAGAGGGCACAGCGTACACGACCGCCACTGATTCTTTCATACAACATTGCCTCTTTCATCGGTGCCACCGCTTTATGCTATCACACATCTTCCGCTGAAGGAAGGACGATCGACAAGGCTTTAGCTTCAACCAAGCATTCCGTACCATGTTGAACCGAAAATGGCGTTAATCCAGATCGAGCAGGTTGAGAAATCATTCGGGGCGCAGGTTTTGTTTGCACCATTCACGGCGCAGGTCACTCGCGGAGATCGGATCGCTCTTGTCGGGGACAACGGGGTTGGCAAATCGACCCTTCTTTCGATCATTGCCGGCGTGGAGGCACCGAGCGGCGGGAGGATTCATCGGGCCAGCGGCCTTCGTATCGGGTATCTGCAACAGATTGCCCGGCTCGAGGGCGACGGGACGCTCTTTGCAGTCATGCGGCAGCCATTTCGTGAATTGATTGCAGCAGATGAGGAGTTGCGTCGGTTGGAGTCACGGATGGCGAAGACGAACGATTCCGAAGCCCTTCACCGCTACGACGATCTCTTACACACCTTCGAACGAAGCGGTGGGTACACGATCGAGGCAAAGATCCGCACCGTTCTTTCTGGGGTCGGCTTTGCCGCGGAGGAGTTCGATAAACCGCTGAGTCGCCTCTCCGGAGGTGAGGAGGCACGAGCTTCCCTTGCCCGTGTCCTCCTTGAAGAGCCTGATCTTCTTCTGCTCGATGAACCGACGAACCACCTTGATTTTGCCGCACTCGACTGGCTAGAGGAGACGTTATTGGCGTTCTCCGGGGCGATGCTCCTTGTCTCTCACGATCGGCATCTCCTTAACCGGGTGGCGAACCGGACCTGGGAGATCGCGATTGGGGAGGTCACGACCTATCGAGTGGGCTATAACCAATCTCGTGCGTTGCGTGAAACAAAGCGGACCCACCAACTTGTGGCTTACAAACAGCAGCAGGCTACCATCGAGCGGCACAAGGCGTTCATTCGGCGACACCACGCCGGGCAGAAGCACCGCCAGGCCAAAGATCGAGAGCACAAGATCGAAAAGATTGAGAAGGTGCTGGTCGAACGACCCCGTGAGACCAAGCGGATCTCGGTGCAAATTGACGTCGAAACGCCGAGTGGAAAACGGGTG
>CAZOUO010000306.1:0-2139 GCA_964582975.1 uncultured Thermotogae bacterium
TCACACTCTCACCTCCTACGCTAACTTCTGGCTGGGACGAGAGTAACGATGGTGAAATATTAATCTATTCGTATCGTGTCGAGTCCCATAAAATCGTACCGGGCAAAGTCTCACAAAATCGTACCGGTTAGCTCGTTGCACAGCATTATCTCATGCCAGGTAGTGCGTGAGAAAGGCAAAGCCAGTTGGTAAAACGGCAATGCAATTAGGGGAGCCAGCCCACCCACCAACTTGGCTTTGGTCAAGCCCTGAACGGGGAGGCGGATCTTTTTACGACCATCTTCCGAGAGGCATGCGAATTCCTGAGTCTCTGGATCAAAGGTGATCTCCAGTGTCTGCTCGGCGAAAGTCTTGCCCACGCCATAGCGGTGGGCACCCAGCGAGAATTGCCCCTGGGAACTGACTTGGCGGAACCAGCGTCCCTGGGCCAGGTAGTCGTAGACCAGTTGCAGATCCAGCATTGCCTCTTCCCACTCCAGGCGATAGGGGCGTCCGGAGTGCTGCGCTTCGGGATGGGCGACCAATGGGGGTTGACCGTCCAACGAACGGGTAGGGAAACGGCAGTTAAGAAAATCCAAGCGATCATCCAACCCCCGCTGAAGGGCGGCCTCATCGGCAAACCTTTGACCGCTAATCGCCTGCTGGGTGACTGTCTGGTGGGTTCGCTCAATGATGGCGTGGTCAGTGGGACAGCCCTTGCGACTGAAGCAGACCTCGACCCCCAGGGAGATTGCCCACAAATGCAAGGTGGTCGGATAGGGCGAGGGACAGGTGTTGTCATAGAAGACACTGTCGTGGTCCAGACTGAGCCGCTCTGGGAGGCCATAATGCACGAAGGCCCGCCGCAGCACCAGTTGATAGTCCAAGGTGTTCGGTTTGGAGGTTTCCAGACACGGAAAACTGTCCACCTTCAGACGACTGAAGACGTCACCGATGTTGATCAGAGAAACGGAACCAAGATCCGGCACCTCGATCACACCTTGGGTATCCATCTCCCACTCCTCGTGAGGCCGTTGCGGGGTCCCGCCTTGGGGCTGGGGCAGTTCGCTATGGCGTTCATACGGTCGGGTGAACTCTTCCTGTTTCAAGAAGGCGGCAATCCGTGACCGACTGGGCAACTTCTTGTCGCGGAAGCGCTCGTCATCTTCCAGTTCCTTAAGAATCGTCAAAGGTCCCCAGCCAGAGTGGGCTTGTCGCATCTGGCGGATGGCCTCCTGAATATCGGAGGGGGAATGCCCTAATGCACCGGTGGGTGGTCTTCCCAACCGGGAAGCCAAGCCAGACCGGCCCTCTCGCTGCGCCTTGCGCCGCCACTTGCGGACTGTCCAGACCTTCCAGCCCATGGCCGCTGTGATCTCTGGGTCCGTTTGGTTCGCTGCCGCCCGCTCACTGATTTCTATCCGCTCCTCAAGTGTCGTTCGTCGTCCTCTGTGGGCCATAGTTGCTCTCCTTGCCAAGTATTTGATTCCTCAGCCAAGGATAGCACAGATCGGCGGGAAACGTCAACTGGAGCGGCATGACTTTTCGAGACTTTTTAAGGTGCTACCGGTACGACTTTACAGGACTCGACACCTCCCTCCGAGCTAATAGTGGAGCCTGCTCTCTTCAATGAGGAGGAATGGGCTGATATAGAATTGATACTTGTGGATGATCCAACACAGACCACACTGCCTAGCCTACAACTAGATGCGAGGATTCTGGGAATCACGGAGATACCAGCAAAACCGTTTCCAGAAAAAACCAGACTCCCTTTTTCGGCTATGCTGACCAATTTCGCGGGGGTCCTTATCGGAGGATTCATTACAGCGACTTTAGCATCCTTTCTTCTCTGGCGTAGGAGAACAGAAGAACTCAGGACATTCGAAACCTTACTGGAAACCTTAGTGGCAAGAACAGCCGAAGCGGAAGTTAGTCATCCGATAAGTGCTGCTGAAGAAGGGCTAATTATTCATTCTGCCAAATATGGTGCAGAAGGTAAAACGATTGATGTTACTGAGCTTTTGAACTCGAAAATATCAGAGGGAAGACTTAAAATGACTGCATCCAATCCTGAACTCGGTATCACTCCAGAAAACGACCCATGCCGAGGAGTGGTTAAGGAGTTAAGAATAGTTTATTATCACGCTGGTCGAAAACACA
>CAZOUO010000307.1:0-2130 GCA_964582975.1 uncultured Thermotogae bacterium
GCCAGATCATGTCTGCGTTGAGGTGATAAATTAGGAGTTGGCCCGCGTCCCCGCTACGGTTGACGGGGCACCAATCATCGTCAGCGCCAAGAATGCCTATTTTCCAGAGGACGGGGAGTGCTTCTACTTCGTCGGCTTTCATCCGACCTCATACCTGATCCCTTTTGGCGCTCACCTTGTCTTCTGCGACTTGCTCAATGAGATCTACGGGATCAGCCGCGAGAAAGTGGCCCTTGTTAGATTGGAAGACGTCCACGCCTTCACTGCGGCCAAAGATCTGCTGTCCGTGACCGCCTTCTTAAAGGACGAAGGAGTCCCGTTTACGTTAGCGTTGATTCCAATATATGTCAGTGAGGATGGAACAACAACCCACATTAGCTGGAACAGCGATTTCAGAGTCAAGGTCAAGCGTGCTCTCATAGATGGTGGAGAGTTCGTTCTGCATGGAGCCACTCACCAATACGATGGACGGACTGCAGCGGACTACGAATTCTGGGACGAGGGGAACGATACCCCCGTAGGGGATTCAGAATACGCTCTGCAACGCGTCGCCGATAGCTTGATAGAAGTTGAATTTTCTGATCTGAGCCTCCAACTCGTCGGTTGGGAGACACCGCATTATTCAGCCAGTATGCAAGCCTACGCTGTCTTTGAAGAGTACTTCGAACTGGTGTACGAAGACCCCCACTTCGGGTTCAACTTGAATCTGCTCCCTTATCCAGTGGAAACCGATAACAACCTATACGTCCCTACGAACCTGAGCTACGTGAGATACGAATTCCAGGATGAGGATGTCAACAGAATACTCGAAGAGGCTCTGCTACTGTCCAGCTTGCCACACGGTGCGCTCGCTTCGTTCTTCTACCACCCATTTATGGGGAGCGAGAACCTTCAGACGATCATCGGTGGGCTAAAAAAACAGGGATGGTCCTTCAAACCAGTCTCGTATTTCTTTGAAGCCAAGTAAATTACTCAGAGGAGGTGGGAAATAACACCGTGGCAAAGCGAAGAGTCCAGTTCATTTTCCCAGACCAGACCGTTGAGAAGCTCGACTACTTAAAGAAACAGATGGGTGCTTCTTCCCGAACGGAGGTGTTGAAGACCGCTATCGAGCTTCTGAATTGGGCCATGTTGCACCTTGGCAGGGGCGAGGAGATCGCGGCAGTCAAGGATAATGAGCTGTCAGAGACCATCGCGATCCCCAGCGCTTGTCCTCCTACTTCCTTAAGGCGGTGCTAAGAAAATGACGATCTGTACAGATTTTCTGACCTATTTTTTTCTGTTCTACTGCGTTATTTATAACTTGTTCCTCTGCCTTTCTTTCCTCATCTTTCGCCTATTGCTTGGTAAGAGTCACAAGGGAAATGAAGAAATGAACACAACGGGATCATCTGTAGGACTACCTATTATCACTGTGATGATCCCAGCGCTGAACGAGGAGAGGGTGTTGGAAAAAACAGTTCACAGCCTCCTGACCCTACCCTGCTCCGGACAGTTGGAGTTCCTAATTGTCGATGACAACAGCGATGACAGCACTAGGACTATCGGGGAGAGACTGAGCGCTGCGAATGAGAGGGTCTATTTCTTGCACAGAGGGCCTTATCGCTCGCAACGGGGAAAGGGTGACGCTCTGAATCACGGTTTTTCTCACTTATGTACAAGCTTCCCAACAAGAGATCGAGGTAACTGGGTAATCGGTGTCTTCGACGCCGACGGTCAGGCAGTGGAAGACGACCTATTTACCGAAGTGGGCAGGATGTTTGCCGACCCCACAGTGGCCGCTTCCCAGTGCGGAGTAAGAATCCGAAATGGACACAACCTCCTCGCTGCCCTCCAGGATGTCGAATTCACAACGTTCTCGTTTATCACCCAAACCGTCCGCGACCGCACCTCCGGGGCGGTCGCCCTGGGAGGCAACGGCCAATTCATCCGCGCCAGCGTCCTCGATCAACTCAATCAAGAAGAGGGCTGCTGGGATGATCAAGCCCTGACCGAGGACTTGGATATCGGCCTTCGCATCCATTTACGTGGTGGGCGGATCAGATTCATGAACAGATGGGTGGAGCAAGAGGGGGTAGAGTCCTTCAAAGCGAAATTCAAGCAGCGCCAACGATGGGCAAGGGCAACGAA
>CAZOUO010000308.1:0-2115 GCA_964582975.1 uncultured Thermotogae bacterium
AGTCCAAAGCATCCCAGAAAGACACGTTCCAATAATTGTCCCAGTTGGCTGCGTAGGTCAGCGGCCCTTTGAACCGTGTCCTGACGTTCTCGATGACCCAATTCCAGTCTCTGTTGCGATCGACTGTCCCTGCCAACTCCACCCCGACGCAGAATTCCTCAACGCCATACTTTGCCGCCAGCTCTGCATAATAATTGACAAAGTAGCGGTAGCTGGAAAACCAGCCTTGCCAATCGGCCTCGTTCTCAAAGCGAATCTCGCCACGCCATGACCCGTCCTCGATATCTACGGTTGGCTTCAACAACACCTTCATCCCCAGCCGGTGAATCTGGTCTATCGTGCGAATCACGCCTTGGTCGTCTGGAGTGAGGTGAGGATCACGGTAGATAACGACGCTGTCCAGAGTCCGTTGGTACCACGTAACGACTAACGAGACCCACTTCGCGTTGGTCTGTTCAAGAAGTGAGATGGACCGAGCCGCCTCGAGCGACTCGTAGACATCGTGTTGCCACGATCCATACGTTACCCCCTTTTGGAAAAGAGGCCCTTCCGCTACCTTTGGGGGCAGCTGGGCGAACAACACCAGAAGCGCCAAGATGGTCAACGCTCCCCAAAGCATCTTCTCAATCATCCACGGATCACCAAACGAAGGATACAAGCAAGAAGAAGCTGAGACCAACCGCCTCGCTACATTTTGAGAACCGTTAAAGCCGGAAATACTGATGAGATCACTATTGATGCGAAAACTACACAAAAAAGGGCGCCCAATGTAATGCAAATTACAGACAAGGGGAAGTACATGTGTTAATATGGGGACCTATTTCTGAAAAAGGCAAGGCCGCCAGATGTACGGTTGATGTTGGCCGCGCAAAGCCACGGGTCTCTCAAAAGACAGCCGGGTTGCCAGAGAAAGCTTAAAAAGGCTTAGGAGGTAGGAACCGACAGTGAGAGACCCGCTCGAAACGATCCAATTTCCAGCACGCTCATTTTGGTCTTTCCGTTCCTCCCTTTTCTCATCAGGCCATCGTGATGTTGGGCTTCAGGGCCGTTCGCTAGATCGTGCTTGTGAGCGGTGATCTTAAAAAGATAAAAAGGAATCTGAGCGCGTAAAGAAGGAGACGCACAGTGATAACTGAATTCCCAGGGTTCCCCGCCCAGGCAACTTATTCAAGCCGTCCGCTGTGCGTCTTCTTTCATTATACCACACGCATCTGGTCTTGGACTGGGACGCAGATCACTTTTGGAAGGGAAGTGACAACGACCACAGACAGACAAAGGAAACCGGTTCGGAGCAGATTTCACGAAGAGGAGAAAGTCCTAACCCACTAAAAGAAGGAGACGCACAGTGATAACTGATTACCCAGGGTTCCCCACCCAGGCAACTCGTTCAAGCCGTCCGCTGTGCGTCTCTTTTCATTATACCACCCACTCCCGCTTTTCAGCCCCAACGAGAAAGTCCATTGTTGGAGCGATCGGAACGGCTTCACTTCTTCTCCTTCTCGCGCTCGCGTCGGCCACGATCCTGTTTGTAACTCTTCCATTGTTCGCAGACGAAGTGGATTGCGATGCCTACACGAGCTTCGCTGCCACAAGCAGGTTCGGACAGGAGCCACGCTCACGGACGCTTATCATTGCCTCAAGTCGGAAAGAGGTGGCAGAGCCGTTTACCTCCAAGTTAGCTGTCTGGCTTGACGCGGCCTATCGGACCGAAGCTCAGGTCGTTTACCAGGAAGAGTTCCATCAAGCCTATCAGGGTGAAGTCTGTCAGGACTTAGACGTTGTCATCTTCTATGCCACGGACTACGAGTACCCTCCACCTCCTGAGTTAGTTGAGGACCTTTTCAACGGCGAAGGGATAACGAAGAAGAAGGTCGTCTGGATAGGCTACCACTTGGATAGGGCCCGAGATTATCTGCCTCTATATGGTTTGGGGGGTGAAACCCTCTGGCCAGAGAATGCCTCAGAGCAGCTGCTCTACCTTGATTCCGGAGTGAGCTACAACCTATCACAGCCAGATCCTGTCTGCGTTGAGGTGATCAATGAGGAGTTGGCCCGCGTCCGCGCTACGGTTGACGGGGCACCAATCATCGTCAGCGCCAAGAATGCCTATTTTCC
>CAZOUO010000309.1:0-2080 GCA_964582975.1 uncultured Thermotogae bacterium
CATCAGCGAAGTAGCCTCCACGTTCCTCTTCCCTTCGCCTGGACGACAGCGGGCCTTCAGCATCAGTCCGGGAGACGTGAAAGAGAGCCGTGGGAAGGTGCTCCGGAGTTGACAACAAGCGCTCATCGTCTCTGGGTATCACAATGCCTCCGGCACCGATGTCCCCTTCTCCCTGCAGAAGGGCCCCCTCAATCTTCTCGCGCGGAAGGAATTGAACGACCAGGTCGAGGCCAAGATGGTGAGCAAACCCAGAAAGGATCTCGTGCTCAAGACCGACGAGGCTCTCCCCTTCCCGCTGGAGGAGCCCAGGAACCTCATCACAGAGAACCACCAGCCTTCCAGTCTTGCGGATAGCAAGAACGTAGATGAAGGTCACCAACGCTGCCCCGATCGCTGCTTCAGTGATGGCAACGTCAGGCGCGTGCGAGAAAAGGTAGACAGCGGAAAGTACCAGACTAAATAACCCCATCCCAATAATCGCTGCAAGGCGTCTGCGCCGGCTCAAAGCAACCGCCGCGATCAGCGGCAGAAGGACCAGGAGGGCCGTTCGAGCCATCTCTACTCCTCCTCCGAACTGGCGTGTCTCTGCGTAAACGCGCTCTTGGCAATGCTGTGAGTGGCAATTGGGTTTGTCACCAACAAAAGCACCAGAAGAAACCCCAGCGCCAAGTCGCGCCCCTCGAGACCGCCGATTGCGATAAGTCCCAGCAGGAGGAGTCCAAGCCCTGCGTTATCTGATACACCACTTGCCTGCAGTCGAGAGTAGATATCGCGAAAACGCAGAATTCCCACCGTTCCGATTGTCAGAAACAGGAGGCCAAGGCCCATGAGAATTGTCGTGATCACCGATGACCCTCCCCTCTTTCCATAAATCGGGCGAGGATGACCACCCCAAGAAAGCTAAGCGCCGCGTAAACGATGGCGACATCCAAATAGGCGGACTGATTCAGACCCACTGCAGCCATTGCCAGGAGAATCACTACGCGGTTCGATGCGGAGTTGTATGCAAGGAGCCGGTCCCACGACGTCGGACCAAGGATAAGTCGATACAGCACGGCGGCAAGTGTGAGAAGTAGGAGAAGAGACTCAGCGATGGGCATCAGTTTTCCGTTCAAACACAGCACAAAGCCTTGCTTCCAGGGATTCCTTGATCTTTCTCCAGTCGCCGCCTCTTCCTTTTTTTCGCAGCCAATGAATGTAGAGGAGATCCCCCTCGAGCAAAAGAGAGATTGTTGATGGAGTTAGCGTAATCGCATTCAGAAGCACAAATTGACCGATAGGATGAGTCAGTTGAACCGGAAGAGCGACGATTTGCCCCTCATCTCGTCCAAAGAGAATCAGCCGACTCGTATAGATCGTCGAGGCAACAAATCGCAATAGCAAAATGCCGAGGAAGACCATTAGCCGGTGGGGACGGCGGAGCAATGAGGAAAAAAGCGGATCGAGGACCGGGAAGAGACGTCGCTGCAGGAGGACAATACCTCCTGCGACCAATACGCCGATGGCAAGCTGAGTGAGATCGGCGCTTCGCACCAACGCCAACCACACTGCAATAAGCACAACAAGGCCGAGAACCATCCGCTCCCCCTTTTGCCCTATATGATCTTGACGATTCTTATAGAAACAAGGCTATCCGTCCCAATCGATCACTGCAAAACCCAACCAGCTAAGGAAGGAAGAGGGGATTCCTAAAAAAAGCCTGCCCGCGGTACACAGAAGAGTCTGGTCCACAACGCTCTGCCAAAGCACAATCCGGCGCCTACAAGACAAGTGCTGGTTCTTAGCAGCGGACGTAAGGAACAGAAAGAGGCAATATCATCCCGTAAAGCGAAACACAGATTTTCCCAGACCCGGCCAGCGCCTTCTCACTCCTCGATCCACATCCGAATATCGTCAAAATAGACGTTGCACGCTTCGTCGTGGGACTCATCGCCCAAAAGGATCAGCCACTCGCCCCCTTTAGAAAGCGCCTCGGGAATCACTCCCAAAGCGTAGGGAACCTCATTTCCCGTGAAAAGGTACTTCCCCGATGAGAAGGCAAACGTGTAAGTGGTCCACACATAGACACCGGGCTTAAATG
>CAZOUO010000310.1:0-2069 GCA_964582975.1 uncultured Thermotogae bacterium
TCAGTACATCTTCGATGCTCGGTGCATGGAGCACGCGATCGCCTCCCTTCCGGCTCCCCAACATGGCTTACCGGACACCACCTACTTAAAGAGAGTCCACCCGATTCACTGGCTAGCGGTCAGGCGCTGCCGAAGCTCCTCGACGATCGATCGGCCGCGATCCCGGCCGTAGAAGTTGCGGATCTGCTTGATGACTTCAGTTTTGTCGATGCGTCCGGCCTTGATATCTTCACGGTGCTCTTCGAAGATCGCCTGCGCCGGGGCCGGGCGTGGGCCCCAGTGGAACAGCTCCTCGCCAGCTTCATCGAGGAGAATGATGATTGGGACCGCGCGGCCGCCTCGGGTGAGATAGCGGTCCATCAATTCGAGGTTCTGATCGCGCAGGACTATTCGAATGTCGCTTGAGCCAGCCTGGTCGAACAGCTTCAACACGACCGGCAGGATGGCGAGTGAATCCCCGCACCACGGCTCGGTGATCACGAGAACACGCCGCGGCTTAAGGCCTCGAAGCGCTGCCACTGCCTCGTCGCTGATCTGTGCGCGGCGGTAGTGCAGCTCGTGCAAATCCTTCTGCTCGCCGAGGAGCTGTGCGTACTGCTGCGGGGTGAGCCCTTTTTGGAAGTAGTCTTTTAACGTCATTTCGTCCTCCGCGCTTGAAAGGCTGCCTTGCCCAACCGGTATTTATGAACGATCATGCTCACTCCTCCTTCTTGCTTGTGTGGTTGATATCGCATCGCGACTATTTCTGCAATCTTCCCTCTGTCCGCTTTAGAGCACAGACAACCGATTGCAGGATCAATCCGTTCGCTTCGCCGGGCAGATGCTGCGATAGGAACAGTAGGTACAGGCAAGATAGGTTGGCTCAGCGGGAAACCGGTTACTGCGAATTCCGTCTGCCGCGGCCTCGATGTCCGACAGGGCACGGGCGATCGTTTTCTCATCCGGCTTGTTGCGACCGATGAGAAGCTGCGGAGTGAGGAAGCGAAGCTCGAGACACTCCGGGAGCTTGCCAAACAGGCGTTCGTAGGCCAGGGCGTAGATCGCCAGCTGGTGGCTCTCCTTGGTTCGCTTGGCCGCCTGCTCCTCATCTGTTATTGCAGACGTCTTGTAATCGATGATAATTCCGTTCCCATCAGCAATGTCGATGCGGTCGAAGATTCCAACAATCCTTACATCGCCTTCGTTTACAGAGAAGTGACGTTCCACGTAGGTGGGAATGGTTTCCTCTTGGACGGCGTGGGCGTGGAAGTGTTCGAGCGCCTGAAGGCCCTCTTGGAATCGAAGTTCTTCGTGCTTCGGGGTGAGAAACCCCTCGGCCTGCCAAGTCTTGCGGAAGATCTCCTTGAGATCGTCAACCGAAGTGTCTCTTCCTGCGTGGCGACCGAGGTTGAACTGCTTGATCGCCTGATGAATTGCGTAGCCGTAGATCACGGTGTGATGCTGGCGAATCGGCACCTTGAGGACGTGGATGTAGCGGTACTTCAACGGACAGGTGAGGTAGTCGTCGATTCTCTGATGGCTCAGTTCAAGGATGGTCTCACCGCGCGAGACAAGAGTCAACTCCTGCTGAGAAGCTTGCTGGGATTGCGTTCCCCCGTGGCGGGTGATCGCGGAAAGCGGCGAGCCTTTTAACACCTTGATCTGAGCGGCGGGAAGATCGAGCGCTTCGGAGACGAACAGGCTCGGCTTGCGGGGACGCTTGCCGCCGTAGTCTTGGCCGCTCGTCAGATAAAGGGCTTCCTTGGCGCGGGTCATGCCCACGTAAAACAACCGACGCTCCTCCTGACGGTGGAAGTCGGACGTGGTGAGGATGTCTTTCACGAGCGCATCGGGAAGCGGGATCGGGTCGCGGCGGTGCGTCGACGGAAATCGGCCCGAGACAAGGCCGACGAGAAAGACGATCGGAAACTCCAGTCCCTTGGCCTGGTGAATCGTCAGCACATTCACCGCGTCAACGTCCCACTCGGCCTCTCCCACCGGTGGGTTGTCGCCGGCCTCGATCAGCGCGTCGAGGTAGTCGATGAACCACGGCACGCGGTCGTACTTACAGACCTCGGAGAAGCGCTCGA
>CAZOUO010000311.1:0-2047 GCA_964582975.1 uncultured Thermotogae bacterium
GTGTTGGTCAGATCCGCGGGAAAGGGTACCACTCGAGCCTCGTTTGTCGTCAGCCTGTCAGCCACTTGTTTCAATTTGTCGGCCGAACGCGCGACCAGTGCCACATTAGCCCCTTCTCGCACCAGAGCCTCGGCAATGTGGACGCCTACGCCGTACGATCCACCGGTTACAAGCGCATTCTTATTCCGCAGAGACTTCATTGCGGTATCCTCATTGTCGTACTATTTCGCGTCTGCCACTCTGAGGCTCCAGTCACCACAATTGTCTTCCCTTTTATCTCAGCCATCATGTTTAGCCACGCAAAGCACTCCACAGAATGCCGGTCTTGTTTTTGAGTTCTTCTTGAGTCGACAACTGATTTCCGTTTGTTGGAAGCATCGCTTGCCTCCTAGTACAAAGAAAGCTTTAGCGCTTTCCAAAACTCCTCACGCTTGAGGGATAGACCGGGAGGGCAATGATATTCTGGCCGTCCCTGGAACCGTCTTCTGACCCTGTTCATTTTCCACACACACCTCGCATGCGACTACATTCCGCTCATCTTTTGAGTATTTTTCTGTCACTTTGCCTCTGCACGTCAAGTCCTTGCCGGGCAAGTCTATGCCTCGATGTTGGCAACTAATGGCAAGCAGTTTACCGTCCTTCCCAGCCCAATCAGAAATCATCTGACAAAGGAAAGCACTCTTTAGCCGGCCGTGCACGATAATGTCTGGCAGCCCCCGCTCTTGAGCCGCAGCTTGGTTATAATGTATAGGTTCGTAGTCTTCGGAGGCTCCGGCCCACTTCACCAGTTGCATGGGAGTGGGTCTCCTTACCAGGTTTGGCAACTCCATGCCAACGTAGACATCCTCGAAGAAAAGCTGTTTGCTCACCTGCAACCTTCCTAAAGCAGAGCTTCCCGCGAGATCCGGTGACGTGTAAGGCATCTTGAAGCTGGCAACCCATCTGGCGCGAAGCCTGTCGAGCGTTACCAACCATAATTTCGGGCGTTTCGCGGGAAGCTCAAGCACTATTACAGTGACATGACATCGCGCTAAGAGTTCGCCACGTTGGTTCTTCCATGTGGACTCCACGATTATGAAGACCATTGGCCCGCTGGCACCTTCACGTTCATAAAGATCTGACACCCTAGTTGCAACCGTCAGCACATCTCTTGGTCTGGTTGGGGCAAAATACTCCCACTCACCACCACCGTCAAGCGCCCGGCTGACGGGAAGTTTAAGGAGTTGGAATAGTATGTCGGGGCTTTGCCCTATCATCATGATGGTATGGAACATCCCTGGCGGAACCTCCATCACTCCGTCCAGCCAACGTGGATTCTGGTCTCCTACTGCATCAGCGTAGCGCCGAATCATGCTCTTTTCTATTTCGATTGTTGCAGGAGGGACTTCAAAAGCCAACAACTTTTGTTTCATCTGTTCATTTAACAGCGCCATTGTTCACCTCCTGAGCATAGGCAATTTCACTTATTCTGTTGCTCTTGCTTCTGTTTGTCTTCTTCCACAAGCGCTCGCCGCAGTACCTTGCCCACCATTGTCTTGGGCAAACTTTGGCGAAATTCTACCAGCTTCGGCACTTTGAAGGGGGCAAGCTTCTCACGGCAAAAGGTGGAGATTTCTTCGGCGGTACAGTTCTGACCGTCGTGGAGAACTATCCACACTTTGAGCGTTTCCCCCTGGTAAGCATCAGGAATACCTGCAGCAACTACCTCGGCTACGGCCGGATGTGTGGCAATGACCTCTTCCACTTCACCCGGCCAGACCTGCCAGCCGCTGACCTTAATCAGGTCCTTTTTGCGATCGACGACGAATAGGTAGCCATCCTCGTCCAGGTAACCGAGGTCCCCGGTAAACAGCCAGCCATCTTTGAGTACCTTTGCAGTTTCATCCGGTCGCTGCCAGTAACCGAGCATAAGCTGCGGCGCTCTCATCAGGATTTCCCCGACTTTGCCTGCCGGCAGACTTCCTTCACCAGTTTCAGCATCGGCGATGCGGACCTCGACATCCATTAACGGTACCCCAACGGAGCCAACTTTGTACTCGCCCTGGAT
>CAZOUO010000312.1:0-2043 GCA_964582975.1 uncultured Thermotogae bacterium
GGATATTCTCTCGTGGTATGACGAATTCAACCAGGTTAGAACAACATTTTTCATCGAGCGCGGTCTGATCGGCGACGGAACTCGACAATCCATGCCGGCCAGCACCGGTATCGGACTCGGTCCGGCGAACGGCGCCCACTGCGCGATGGACCTGATGGCCGTCCTCGAACCGACCGACTGCACTGAGTACCTTCAGATCACAGGTAAACAGCACAGCGCCCTGGATTACGGCTCCGCCTTCTCGCGGGCCGCCCGTAGTATCATGCCCGCCGGCTCGGCGGTCTTCGTCTCTGGAACCGCTTCGATCGACGCAGACGGAGCGACCACGCACGTCGGCGACGCCCAGGGCCAGATCGACGCGACCATCGAGAACGTCCTCGCTGTCCTGAGCGAGATGCAATGCGGCAAGGAGGATATCGTGCAGGTGATCGCCTATTGCAAGACCATCGAGGTCGAGAAGATATTCAATGCATGCAAAGACAAGCTCGACTGGCCATGGCTCACGGTTATCTGCGACATCTGCCGGGACGACCTCCTATTCGAGATCGAAGCCACTGCCATGCCCCGACAGGGGTAAACCTCCATGATTGCCCCCACGCAAGATTCTTCATTCTTTCGCCCCATGCTTACGTAGCAACTCGACTATTTCGGTGTGGCCCTCTTTTTCGGCGTACCGCAATGGAGTGCTTCCTCCCCCATCTCTGGCGTTGACATCAGCACCTGCGGCGATCAACAGCTTGGTCATGCTCTTGAGTTCAGTTATGTCCTGACTGCTGTAGATCGCACTATGAAGCGGTGTCCAGTCCCAATTGTCTTTGGCGTTCACGTCGGCACCTTTGTCGATGAGCAGCTCTGCAACATCTTTGTGGTTTCCGGCAATGGCCCAATGTAAAGGCGTCCAATCCCTCTTATCTTTTGTGTCAGGTGAACCACCATGTTCGATGAAATCCTTGACTTTGCCCAAATCACCTATGAACGCAGCTACATGTGTAGAAACTTCCGCTCCATTGCCAACCAACAGTTTCACTATATCTTGATCCCCCTCTTTTTCCATAGCAATGTCAAGCGGCGTCCTTCCACGGATATCCTTAGTGTTCATCTTCGCACCGCGCGCAAGGAGTACTTGCACAATTTCTTTAAGGTTATTTTGAACCGCGTAATGCAGGGGAGTAAAACCGTGGCCATCTCTCACATTGATATTGGCGCCACTCTCAACAAAAGCCTTTGCTTTTTCCGGATCTCTCATGCATAGAGCAAGGCGGAGGTTTGCCGTCGGTCCGCCTTTTCTTATGAGCATTGAAGTTGCTTCTTCAAGAGCACCCATTGCTTCAGAGGCCATTGATTTGTGAAAAGAGGCTACCTGTTGGGCAGTGGGGTAGTCCTGACGCCATTGGGCCATAATACTATCAGTTTGGTCGAAAATCCTATCTTCGGCGGGATAGGTCACAGCCCAGATATCAGGGAGCATCTCGGGATTCAAGAGAAATGTCCGCTTGTCGCCCATAACGTAGTTTGCCAAGTACAATGCGCGGGCGGCTATGCAAATGGGGCTGAATTTATCGCCGTCCAACTCGGGAGCCGTTGATTCAGCGATGACCCAACTCGGTACGGCAACGGAAAAAATCGGATTACCCATTATGGCCCAAAAAGTTGTAAGCGAAGGATTTTCATCCGGTCTGACGCCGTTAAATAGAGCCACCCACCTTACGCTGTGACCGTTGATCACGTTCTGGGGTTTTATGATTTTAATGGTGTTACTTTCGCTTGCCTCCGTTCCAGGCAGCGTATGAGAGTTTTCTTCAGCACCAGAGAAATCGCGACACACCTTCCTGAGCACATATCGGTAATCCAATTGGTCCTTCTCGATGGCTTGCCGCCAAAGCTGGTTGGCACGCTCGTATCTTGCCCGCCCTGAATCGCCGCCTCCCGTAAGGGCGAAATTAGCCCGGATGATGTAGCCTTGGGGCGCCACTTTGGGATCGGTGGCATCGAAGCGGGTGTAAGAAAAGTTCCCTGTTTCAAAGATTGCGGCCCCTCCAAAGG
>CAZOUO010000313.1:0-2029 GCA_964582975.1 uncultured Thermotogae bacterium
TTTACAAGCAGGGCGAGTTTATAGATCTGTGTCGCGGACCGCCTCTGCGATCGACCGGTCAGGTGAGACACTTTCGGCTTTGCGACATTGCCGGTGCCTACGGGCGCGGGGAACCCACCTCGACGATGTTGCAGCGGATCTACGGGACGTCCTTCTTCTCGAAAGCAGAGCTGGAAGCACACTTACGGCATCTCGAAGAAGCGAAGGCTCGTGACCATCGAAAGCTGGGCCGAGAGCTCGATCTCTACACCACGCACGAGGAGGTCGGTGCGGGACTAGCTCACTGGCATCCCAAGGGCGCCCGGATCCGTCACGAGATCGAGAGGTTCTGGAAGGAAGAGCATTACAAGGCCGGTTACGAGCTCATCTACACCCCGCACATCGGCCGTGCTGGTCTGTGGGAGAAGAGTGGCCACCTCTCCTTCTACAGGGAGGCAATGTATGCGCCGATAGATGTGGAAGGGCAGGATTACTTTCTAAAGCCGATGAACTGCCCCTTTCACATCATGATCTACAAGAGTCGTACTCGAAGCTACCGCGAACTTCCGCTCCGCTTTGCCGAACTGGGAACCGTTTATCGGTACGAGAAAAGTGGGGTGCTGCACGGGTTGTTACGCGTGCGCGGATTCACCCAAGACGACGCCCACATCATCTGCCAGCCGGCCCGAATTGAGGAGGAGATCGAGGGCGTGTTGCGCTTTTCCATCCGATTGCTCAACGCGTTTGGGTTTGAGGATCTCGACGTCTATCTTTCCACGCGGCCGGAGCGATACGTGGGCGACCCCGCTGACTGGGATCGCGCGACCGAATCCCTTCGCCACGCCGTCGAGGCTTGTGGAGTGAACTATGAAGTAAAGCTCGGCGAGGGAGCGTTTTATGGACCGAAGATTGACATCGACGTCCACGATAGCCTGGGCCGCAGCTGGCAGCTGACCACCATCCAGTTTGACTTCAACCTTCCCGAGCGGTTCGACATGGCGTACGTGGGCGAAGACGGCCAACCGCACCGACCCTATGTGGTGCACCGGGCGTTGCTGGGCGCACTGGAGCGGTTTTTCGGAATCCTTATCGAGCACTACGGTGGGGCGTTCCCGGTTTGGCTAGCACCCGTACAGGCGGTCGTTCTTCCGGTCACCGAAACGGTGAACGACTACGCGGAGGAAGTACGGCAGACACTGATCGATGCGGGCCTGCGCGTCGAGGCGTGGAGTGATCGCAGTCGGACCCTGAACTACCTAATACGGCAGGCGCAGCTGGAAAAGGTTCCATACATGCTGGTCGTTGGGGAGAGGGAAAAGGGAGCGCAGACGGTGTCGTTGAGATTGCGAACCGAGGAGGATCTTGGGCCGCGGCCGCTTTCCGAGTTCATTGCGATGGTCAAGGAGAAGGTTAGAAGCAAGGCCCTTATTTAGGGCTGTGCTTATGACGCTATTTTTCCAGCCCGAGGAAGGGTCCGCTTTAGATCTTCGGTTCGATCGGTCCTCTCCCAGGGTGGGTCAAGATCGGTTCGGCCAAAGTGGCCGTAGCACGAGAAAGGTTCGTAGATCGGACGGAGCAGGTCGAGCCGATCGATGATCGCGCCTGGCCGAAAGTCGAAGACCTTGAGGGCCGCCTGGAGCAGCTGATCATCCGGGGCAGCCCCGGTTCCGCAAGTGTTGACGTTGATGGAAAGAGGAGCAGCACGGCCGATCGCGTAGGCGATCTGGACTTCCGCTTTTCGGGCCAGATCGGCGGCCACTAGGTTCTTCGCCACGTACCGTGCCGCGTACGAGCCGGAGCGATCGACTTTGGTTGGATCCTTCCCGGAGAACGCCCCCCCACCGTGGGAGCCATAGCCGCCGTAGGTGTCGGCGATGATCTTTCTTCCTGTCATCCCGGTGTCCGAAACCGGGCCGCCGATCACAAATCTCCCAGAGGAGTTGACCAAAAGCAACGTCTCGGCATCCATCCAATTGTCTAAGACTGGCCGGATCACCTGATCGATGATGTCCTTCTGCAGCGTGCCTCGGTCTATTTCTGGGTCGTGCTG
>CAZOUO010000314.1:0-2021 GCA_964582975.1 uncultured Thermotogae bacterium
GACTACCACCACGGAGCGTATCCTCTACTATACCGGCCGTACACACAAGATGGGCGAGGTCCATGAAGGGGACACCGAGATGGACTGGATGACCCAAGAACGGGAACGCGGCATCACCATCACTTCTGCTGCAACAACCTGCCCCTGGCGTGAGCATTGGATTAATATCATTGACACTCCCGGTCACGTGGACTTCACTGCTGAGGTAGAACGCTCTCTACGTGTGCTCGATGGTGGCGTCGTCATCTTTTCAGGGGTAGAGATGGTCGAATCGCAGTCCGAAGCCGTGTGGCGCCAGGCCGATCGGTATCGAATCCCACGGGTGGCGTTTGTCAACAAGCTCGATCGGGTCGAGTCAAGCTTCACTCAGACTTTGACGATGATTGAGGAGCGACTTGGCGTGCGTGTCGTTCCGCTTCAGCTTCCCTATCGGAATGAGCGTCGTCACTTGGTCGGGATGGTCGATCTCCTAGAGCAGTACCTGGTCGTTTGGGGGGTAGAGAGCAAAGGGGAAACTTATGTGCTTTCGCCTATTCCTGAATCGATCCGGAATGAGGTGCGGCATTATCGGGAGATGGCCGTAGAACGGGTAGCGGAGTTCGACGATCGGGTGATGGAAGCCTTCTTGGAAGGGAAGGACGCCGACCTCGCTGCTTTCCATGCGGGGCTAAGACGTGGGTGCATCGAACACGCTGCTGTCCCCGTCTTGGGGGGTGCGGCATTTCAGAATCAAGGCATTCAACCACTCCTTGATGCAGTGGTTCGCTACCTTCCATCGCCGATCGATGTCCCTCCGATCCACGGGATAGATAGCGAAGAGGAGCGCACAGCGGACATTGGGCAACCCTTTTCCGCCCTTGCTTTTAAAGTCGTCACCGATCGCTATGCCGGTCGATTGGTGTTCGTCCGCATCTACTCAGGGAAGGTGAAGGTTGGCGAAACTCTGCTCAACGTTACCACTGGCCAAAGTGTCCGACTCACTAAAATCTTTCGGATGCACGCCGATCAGCGTACTCCCCTCCCAGAAGCGCAAGTGGGCGATATTGTGGCTGTGGTTGGTTCTCGGGACATCTCAACCGGCGACACCCTTTGCGATAAGCTTGCGCCGATTCTCTTGGAGAAGATTGAGTTTCCTGAACCGGTGGTGTTTGATGCTGTCGAACCCCGCACTGAAGCTGAACAGGAGCCTCTCTCAGCGGGGCTAGCGAAGCTCGCTGCGGAGGACCCAACCTTCCGAGCCCATGTGGACAAAACGACAAATCAGACGATCATATCGGGAATGGGAGAACTCCACTTGGAGGTCCTCATCCGGAGGCTTCGAGAGGAGCATGGGGTAACGGCCCGCTGTGGAAAGCCGCAAGTGGCCTATCGTGAGACACTGAGCGCACCGATCGAGGTTGAGAAGAAGTTCGTAAGACAAACCGGCGGTCGGGGGCAATACGGTCATGTCATTCTTCGGTTCGAGCCCCTTGCTCGCGAGAGCGGGTTACGATTCACAAACGCCCTTAAAGGCGATGAAATACCGAGGGAGTATTGTGCGGCAATCGAAGCGGGGCTTAGGGAGGCGTTGACAAATGGCCCCCTCGCCGGTTATCCTTTGGTCGATGTTGGGACCACCCTGATAGGAGGTTCCTTTCACCCGGTCGATTCGTCGGAGCTCGCCTTTCGAGCAGCTGCGGCGGCTGCACTTCACAAGGCTTATGAGAAGGGGAGGTTTGACCTTCTTGAGCCGATTATGAAAGGAGAGATAATCACTCCGGCAGAATACCTGGGTGAGGTCATGGAAGACCTGGCACGCAGGCGCGGGGAAATTAGCGAGCTGCGGTCACAGGACTCGATACAGATTGTGTTCGTCGCTGTTCCGTTGGCAGAGACATTTGGGTACGCCACGCGGCTGCGCTCCTTGACCCAAGGTCGGGCCACCTATACGTTGCGGGTGGCCCATTATGAAGTGGTCCCAAAAGGATTGAAGGAAGAGATCATAAGAAGTCGAGGTTACTGACCATGGCGAGAGAAAAGAT
>CAZOUO010000315.1:0-2005 GCA_964582975.1 uncultured Thermotogae bacterium
CTATGTCACCAACGATCGTCCATGCCTGGTGGAGATCAGCGCCGACGGCGTCACTTTCGTGGCCGTGGGCGAGGTTCACGAGTACCCGGGAGCGATCGATATTGCACCGTTCGTCGCCGGTGAAGAGGAATTCCAATTTGTCCGCATCAGTGACGTCCCCGCGGATGAAGAGTGCTCTACATGCTCAGGGCCGAGCATCGACGCGGTCGGCGCCATGGGGCTGACGCGTCAGGTTGAGCCCGAGTCCAGTGAGGCCTTCGGCACACTCGAAGTGCCGCCGTTGGGAGAACTGGCGATTGCCGCCGAGACGCGCCCAGCAGAGAACCTCTTGCTCATTCTTGATACTTCCAGCAGCATGGCTGAATTCTTCGGGCACACTAGCAAGCTCGAGGTCGCCAAGCAGGTTCTTCTGGATCTCATCGAGGAAATCCCAGACGGAACACAAGTCGGGTTCAGGACTTTCGGGGGATGCGGAAATTGCCAGCTTCTCGTGCCGATCGGTCCGATCGATCGGGCAGAGCTGCGGGCAAAGATCCAAGCCCTGGCCAGCGGGGGAGCGACTCCCCTTGCATACGCTCTCGAACAAGCGAAGGAGGACTGCGCGCAGATCCCCGGCTCGAAGCTCCTCGTCCTGGTGAGCGATGGCATGGAAACCTGCGGCGGGGATCCCATTGCCGCGGCGAGGGACTTGGTCGCCTCAGGATACGATTTACGCTTCCACATCGTCGGTTTCGACGTGGCGCAGTATCAATTCGCGCGTGAGCAGCTCCGGGAGATCGCCGAGGTTGCAGGCGGTGTGTACTTCGATGCGGGCGGCTGACCTGTCCCGAGTGGTCGACTCCCTCTGGATAGATAGGGCGTACCATCGGATTTTTGCATTGCGCTCCTTTCATTACACATCTACTCCGAATCGAGTTTGTAGGTGCGGTGTAGCATCTCAGTAGTCGAGGGAACGTCCAACAGGAGAATTGGCGACCACGTATCCCTCGATCTAAATTGTCCATCTCCTCTCGGGTCAGGTAGACTCCTTTTCCACTGGCAGCACCATAGGATTTCGCCACAGGATTGCGTCCGTTCGTTAGGCGTCCTCGTAGAGGCTATGGACTAACGAACAACCATGGCCTGCAGATCGGGCACGGCCCGATCTTTGTGCGTAGTGCTGTAGCTGCACGTTGAGGGAGGGAAAAGGACGGCTGGCTTTGTATCCGGCTCTCAGACGAAATAGCGTGCCCAACGCTTTCCAGACTTGCCTCAGCGCGCTATCTGGTCTAAAATGTTTCCCTAAATATAGCCAAGGATTTTAGGAGGCTGAAATGGCTCTGAGGATTGAAAGCGATCGGATCGTAAAGGTTTCCGAGCTGCACAACGATACGTCGAAGTGGGTTGAAGCGGCACAAGAGGGGCCGCTTTTCATCATGCGTTATGGCAGTCCCAAGGCGATCCTCATTGGCACGGATGCCCTGGAAGAGCTCCTCGACCGCATTCAGCTAAGAGCAGAACTGGATCGACGGGAGAAGGGCAGCAAAGGGAAGATAGCCTTGGAAGAGCTCGCGAAACAGTATGGGCCATAGGGTCACTCTGAGAGACGTTGCTGTGGAGGACTTCAACGCACTCGACGCCGATGTGCAGCGGCAAGCCCTCAGGCAGCTGAACAAGCTCAAGGAAAGTCCTGAATTTGGTCCCAATTTGGGTCACAAAATTGGGAGTAGATCTTAGCGGGTACCGTGCCTTGCACTTCTACAAGAATCAGTATCGCATCGTTTACAGGGTCCTCGAAGCCACAAAGGAAGTGGAGGTCTGGGGAATTGCAAAACGTGAAGCTGGTGCCGTGTACAAGATGGTCAGCCAGCGCATAAAACAGGAGCAATGACCTGGAATTGTCTCAACACATCGGCAACCTTAGACTGCTAGCAAGATCTCTCCAACCTCAATGCCCACTCAGGGAATCTTTAGGGTGTCCAGTTCCGGAATGGTGTTGACACTTCAGGCCTCCTCGTGACGATGT
>CAZOUO010000316.1:0-1979 GCA_964582975.1 uncultured Thermotogae bacterium
CCAGTGGCGTTCCCATAGTGGTCAGCCTGGGAGGCGGCAACAAACGCGACGTCGATCGAGACGTCTCCTGCCTCCACGGCGCGCCAACGTCCTCCATGAGAGCGTAGCACCGCTGGCGCTTTCAGCTTTCCACTCTCGGAGACAAACGCCCCCACCGGCCCGTTTAGCGAGCCTTCGATCCGCGTGATCACACCGCTTTTGATGTGCTCGATCAGCGGCTCGTGCACCGGGAACAGCGCCGTTGGAAAGAGCCTTAAGTCCTTCAGTCCCATCCTAGCGCAGGCGTTGACGACCTGGTTCACCACGCGATCCCCGTCGCGAAAGGAATGGTGGAAGGAGATCGTCGTTCCGTCGGAAAGGCCGGTCGCCTCAATCGCTTCCTCTATCGAGGCCAGGACCTTGTTCTCTCCCGGTTTGACCATCTTCTGGGGGCGCGGCTCCTTCTGGCCTATGGGAGTGGTGGCGAACGCACCTTGGAAGGGCTCAAGGATTCTGTCGCCGAGCTTGTCGGGAACCTCTCGGCCGAGTGCGTTTTTCATCGCCAATCTCCCTTTTCGATTCGCGCGGCGAGTTCGAGCGTCTTGCGCGCCCGTTCGAGCACCGGTTTGTCGATCATTTTCCCCCCAATGGCGATTGCGCCGAGGCCTTTGGCTTGCGCCTCCTCGGCGGCGGCAACAATCCGGCGGGCCTCTTCCACTTCTTGCTCGCTGGGAGAGAAAACGGCGTGAATCGGCGCGATCTGGCGGGGGTTGAGCGCGCCTTTGCCGTCGAAGCCAAGGTCCCGCGCCAACCGCGTCTCAGTGATCAGACCCTCTTCATCCTCCAGGTTGGCGTAAACCGTGTCCGATGCCTGCACGCCGGCGGCCTTGGCACCGGCCACGATCATCGAACGCGCGAACATTAGGCTCTCTGGCGTGCGTTTGGCGCCGACATCGCGAGTGAAGTCCTCCGCGCCAAAGGCTACTGCTGCCACTCGGTTACTCGCTGCGGCAATCTCCTCAGCGCGGAGGACACCCCTGGCCGTCTCGATGATCGGCATGATCCAGGTGGTCTCATCCGGAATTCCTGACTCGTTTTCAATCCGGGCCATCGTATCGGCTAGCTCGCGCACATCCTCGGCACACTCCGCCTTGGGGAGACAGATTCCGTGTGGACGTCCTTGCATGACTTCAGCCAAGTCATCCCTCCCGCAGATGTCGAGGGGATTGATCCGCACCCAAACCTCCTCGGAAAAATCGACCGCCGCAAGAAGGTGTTTTACCAGGGTCCGTGCCGCGACCTTCTCAGTCAGTGGGACAGAGTCTTCCAGATCGAGTAGCACGCAGTCCGCACCGTGAAGGTCGATCCCTACAAGCAGACGTGGATTGTTCCCCGACGCGTACAGGCGACTCCGCCGCAGCCGGTCCCGCGCGCTCGACACCCGATCGACCGTGGGTCGGATCGAAGCGGTCGACTCGGGAAAGAGGGCACGCAGCGCGGCCTCCACGCGCGCCGAAATAACGTAGTCCAGCGCCCCTTGGTCCTCCACGCTAATCGCCGCCTTCTCCACGCCAAGCTGGGAGACGACCTCGAAAACTGCCTTTCGAATTCCTGGTTCAAACAGGTCCCGGTTTTTGGTCGCCACCTCGACCTGCAAAGCGTCAGCCGGCTTGACTGTGACCCGGCAATCTCCCTTGTTGTTGGATCCGATGATCGGCACCTGCGGCATCGGCATTCTCCTATGTCATGAAAAGCGCAAGGACCGCTTTTTGAGCGTGCAGTCGATTCTCCGCTTGATCAAAAATCGCGCTATGGGCACTCCGCGAGGCGGCGTAGGTGATCTCCTCGTCATAGTGAGCAGGTAGACAGTGCAGCACCAACGCGTCCCTGTTGGCCACCTCAAGGAGAGCCTCATCAATCGTGAAGCCAGCGAAAGCGCCCTTCTTCTCCTCGGCCTGCGCCTCCTGCCCCATACTCGCCCACACGTCGGTGTACAGAAC
>CAZOUO010000317.1:0-1968 GCA_964582975.1 uncultured Thermotogae bacterium
CTTTCTTCACCACCAGGCCAGTAGGACAAGGTACCGGTCTCGGCCTATCTATCAGTTACACCATCATCAGCCGACATCAAGGCACGATTGAGCTGGCGAGCGAAGAAGGTAAGGGGTCTACGTTCAGTGTTAGACTGCCTTCCCTGCCACGCGGGACCCAACGTGGGACAGGAATACCGGTTCAAGGGACCTCCGGAAATCGAGGGCCCCGGTCCAGTTTGGTCGGGGAGCGCACACAGGGAGGCGGACGGAGGATAGATGGTCGCGCGTGAGGCTCCACAGGTTCTGGTGTTAGAGGACGAACCAGATATGTGCTGGGCACTGGAGAACATCCTGGTCGTCATCGGCTACAACGTGACGACGGCCACCAGAGGATCTGAGGCTCTGGACCTGCTTGCCAGGGGGACCTACGATGCTGTCTTCCTTGATGCCAAACTGCCTGATCAGAACGGCTTGGAACTGGCCGTTCTGATTCGCCAGCGGTGGCCATCGTTGTCCATTGTCTTGATTTCCGGGTATTTCTACCAGGAAGATGCGGACATCAGGGAGGGAGTCGAAGAGGGGCTCTTCCTGAGCTTTGTTCCCAAGCCGTTCGATCTGGAAGACATCCGGCTTGCTGCTGAGCGAGCCGTGGCGCGAACGCGAGAGGCGCGCGACCTCAACTGCAGTCCCTGATCAATTGAAGGGCGATGGGAGGCTTCCTGAGGGGAGACAGGCGGCCAACCCGAACGCAAAACTAACCGCACAGTGTCAACTATTGTGTTAGAATATTCCTAGTGATCATCAACACTCGGTGCTCAAGCAGGACTGCTGCCGTTGGGGGGACAGGTTGGGACACTTATAACGGGCACAAGGCCATCTACGCTTGCCGTCTTCCCCGGCAACATAGCATCTATCCGAAATGACCGTGGCTCACAACCCTTGTGAACGTCTTGAGACGCACAAGGGTGTGAGTTGTCCCTTCTACGAATGAGCTCTTCGCCTGTCGGCTTGAACATCGAGAATCTGGGAAAAGGACTGAAAGATGTCAGCCGCCCATATTCTCGTCGCGGACGATGAAGAAGATCTGGCGTGGGCGATCGAAAAAGAGTTGAGCATGCGTGGCTACTACGTGGCTCTTGCTGCTGACGGAGTGAGCACACTGACCGCATTGCGCCATCAACGTTTCGATTTGGTTGTGCTGGATATTGTCATGCCCCGGATCGATGGGCTTCAGGTTTGTTACAGGCTGCGGGACGATCCAGACCTGGACAAACCGCCAATCCTGTTTCTAACAGGTTGCAGCGAGGTGGAGGACCGAATTCAGGGCTTCGAGGCTGGAGCGGACGATTATCTGGTCAAGCCGTTTGATATGAAAGAGTTGGTGGCACGGATAAAAGCCTTGCTGCGCCGGAGCAAAGGCTTCCAGGCAAGCAGCGCGCCCGTCGAGACTGCACGCGACTCGATCGAATTGGGCTCGCTGGCTTTGGACTTGCGCAACCGTCAGGCCGTCTCGGGGAAGAGAGCCGTGCAACTAACTGCCGTCGAGTTCGATCTCCTGAAGTACCTAATGGAAAATTCTGACGAGGTTCACTCCAGCCGAAAACTGCTGCACGAAGTGTGGAGTTTCCCCGAAGATGCAATCGAAACGAGTCTGGTTCGGTGGCACGTCAAGAACCTGCGGGCGAAGATAGAGCCTGACCCGGCAAGCCCTGTCTACATTCATACAGTGCCGCATCAAGGCTACATCTTGCAGACGTGTGAACGCAGCAACTAGCTGATGGTAGTCCTTTCCTGACCCCGTCTGGTGTGATAGCATCGGCATCTTATTGCTGCCTCGCTTCGGCTACCCGCTTCCTCTCCCCGCCCCTGTCCCGTCCGAGCGCTTTCCAAATTGCACGCCTGTGCACTGGTGCCACTTCACACAACAAATTTTGGCTTTTCCATCGGTCTTTCTGTCTAGCCTACCCCCCGTTGTCAGCGCCAGAG
>CAZOUO010000318.1:0-1953 GCA_964582975.1 uncultured Thermotogae bacterium
AATCTCCGAAGTCTCGTCTTTGACTGTGAAATAAAGGTGCCCAGAGGGGGCACGGCTCAAGTTGGAGATCTCCCCTCTTAACCAGACGGACCCGATGTTTTCCTCAAGGATCTCGCGGGCCTGTCTATTCAGTTCGGATACACTGTAGACACGCTCTTCGAACATTTCTTAGGAGAAAGTGTAGCGGTCCTGGGGGCAAAAGGGAAGCGGCAGCAGGAAAATCTTGAAGATCAGGGCGCGTCTTGCTATAGTACCTCCATGGACGGTGGGGGTGAACGTAGTTTTCCCGCCACCAAGCGACTGAAGAAGCGATCAGATTTTATACAGATCTATCGTCATGGGGTGGCGAGAGAAGGAACATATTTCACTCTTCAGATCTTATCAAGTCCGGGATCGACTCGGCTGGGGATCATCATTCCGCGCGGGTGGGGAACCGCTGTTCAGAGGAACCGAATCAAGCGGCTCATTCGCGAGGTGTTTCGACGCCACGCTGAGATCTTCTCCGGGGTGGACATCATCGTGCGACCCCACGAAGTGTGCAAGGGGCGTCGAGCCGAGGAGATAGAAAGATTCTTAATTGAGGAATTTTACAAGCTGCGGTCAGGATGGAGGTGAAGCATGGAAAAGGAGAAAGTCTACCTGACGAAAGAGGGATACACCCTGATGCAGCAGGAGCTTGACCAGGTCAAGAAGATTCTCCATGAGGAGATTCCCGATAAGCTGAAAGCGTCGAAGCTGAATGGGGGAGATCTGCGGGAGAACAAGGAATACATGTACTTGCAAGGCGAACAGCAATACTACGAGCGTGAGGTACGCCGAATCACCGCGGTTCTTGAATCGGCCGAGATCATCCCCGATGAGGAGATCTCTGCGGAGGAGATCGGTATCGGAACCAGCTTCATCCTTCAGGACCTCGGGATTATGGAAAGTGGCACGTTCACGCTCGTTAGTCCGGTCGAGATCGACCTAGAGAAGGGAAAGATTTCGATCGTCTCGCCGGTGGGTAAAGCGCTTATTGGAAAGCGCAAGGGGGATGAGATCAAAGTCGATCTCCCTTGGGGAACGTCCCACTTCAAGGTCATCGCGATCAACGCACCAAGACCAACTGCCGATGAAGGATGAGCCCTTAGTCCAAGAGAGGCTGAGGAAGCTTCAAGAGCTGATGGAACGGGGGGGTGACCCCTATCCGGCGCGGCTTTCTCGGTGCCATACCGTGGGTGATGTCATCGCTCGTTTTTCCTCTCTTCGTAAGGAGGAGCAAAGTGGGGAGAGGGTGGCGATCGCTGGACGGCTGGTCGCGGTGCGCCGCATGGGAAGAGCATCGTTCTTTGATCTGCTCGACGGGCACGGCAGGATTCAGGTGCACGCGTCAACCGACGGAATGGACGAGGCGAGCTATCGCGAGCTTTGCAGGTGTGACATCGGGGACTTTCTCGGCGTGAGCGGCGAGGTCTTTCGCACCAAGCGCGGGGAGCTGACAGTAGAGGCAGTGGAGTGGCAACTTCTTGCCAAGTCGCTTCGTCCGCTTCCTGAGAAGTGGCATGGCCTGAAGGACGTTGAACTGCGCTATCGACATCGCTGCCTTGATTTGATGACCAATCAAGGAGTACGGGAGGCATTCCTGCGTCGATCGCGTCTGATTGGGGCGATGAGACGCTTTCTCGACGCACGGGGCTTTGTTGAGGTGGAGACACCGATGATGCAGCCCCTCGCCGGTGGTGCCACAGCACGGCCGTTCGTCACGCATCACAACACCCTTGATATCGACCTCTATCTGAGGGTTGCCCCCGAGCTTTATCTGAAGCGGTTGATCATTGGCGGTCTGGATCGGGTCTATGAGTTGGGAAAGAATTTCCGTAACGAAGGAGTCTCCGCAGAGCATAACCCCGAGTACACCAAGCTTGAGATCTACGAAGCGTACACAGACTATGAGGGGATGATGTGCCTGGTGGA
>CAZOUO010000319.1:0-1949 GCA_964582975.1 uncultured Thermotogae bacterium
ACGGGGGGAAAGTGACAGGTGAGCTCAAAAGAGGGTTGGTTGAATTTCGCAGTGACCGCTATGGGGTGATTCATAGCATCTTTGGAAAGGTCTCGTTCGAGATAAGCGCTCTGAAAGAGAACCTCGTTGCCCTCATCCGCAGCGTGAGTGAACGGCGACCAGAGGAAGGTGTGAAGGGGCGCTATATCCAAAAAGTGAGCATTGCCGCTACCATGGGGACGGGAATCGTTCTCGATCAGGGCGAGGTATCGAGGGTGGCGGAGCAAGGCGGTTTGGAGTAAGTGATGCCTGCGGAAGCGAAGATAGAAGAAGTGGCCCGTCTCAAGGAGAAGTTTGAGCAAGCTGCGTCGATGGTCCTTGCTGACTACCGGGGCCTGTCGGCAAATGAGATGGTGGAGCTGCGTGAGCGGTTCACCAAGGTTGGTCTCGAGTTTCGAGTCGTCAAGGATACGCTCGCTCGGATCGCCGCGGAGCAAGCGGGCTTGAGTAACTTAGCGGACTTGTTTGCTGGGCCGATTGGTGTTGCGATCGGGTATGACGATCCTGTCCTTGCGTTTAAGCTCTGCGAAGAGTGCCGCAAGGTCTATTCTCCCCACTACACCCTGCGAGGAGGGGTGTTCGAAGGGGAAGTGATTTCAGAGGGCGAGGTCGAGCGTTACGCAACCCTTCCTTCTCGTGAGGAGCTGCTGGCGAAGTTGGTGATGCTTCTAGCAAGTCCGACGCGTGGGTTGGCGACTGTCCTACAGGCGAAGCTCCGCGAGTTGGCCACGGCGATAAATGAAGTCCGAATTAAACGCGAACAATCGGGATAAGGAGGAGTAATATGGGTAAAGAGGAAATCCTTGAGGAAATAGAAAACATGACCGTGAAGGACTTGGCTGACTTGGTGGAGATGATCGAAGACCGATTCAACGTCTCTGCGGCCATGGCCGCTCCGGTTGCCGTGGCTGCGGCCCCCGGTACCGTGGCAGGAGGTGCTGAAGGAGACGAGACAGCGGCTGAAACGTTCAAGGTCGTTCTCACCAACCCAGGACAAAAGAAGATACAGGTCATCAAGGAGATCAAGGAGATCACCGGAAAGGGCCTGAAGGAGTGCAAAGATCTCGTGGATAACCTCCCCGCCACCATTAAGGAAGGCGTGGGTTCGGACGAGGCTTCAAGTATCAAAGAGAAACTGGAGGCGGCAGGAGCTGAGATCGAACTTAAGCAGTAGCATTGTTGTGTTTTGCTGCGCGTTCTTTTCCGTTCTGCCAGAGGGGATTAAATCCCTTTAGGCAGGGCGTTTGTTTCAAGAGGGGGAGAATGAGAAAGCGAGAGCGAAAATCGTACGGCGGCCGAATCAAGGAGATCCTTCCTCCACCATACTTGCTTGAGGACGAGCGAGAATCGTTCAGACGATTCGTGGACGAAGGCGTCAAGAAAGCGTTTACTGATGTTTCTCCGATCGAAGGGCATGGAAAAAATGGCCTTCTGCTGGAGCTTGTTAATCCGTACCTGGGTGAAGCGAGAAACACGGAGCGAGAGTGTAAGGATAAAGATCTCACGTATTCACGTCCTCTGCGGGTCACAGCGCGATTGCTGCAGGAAGGAAAGCTCCTGCAAAAGACGGAGCTCTACATCGGCGACTTCCCGATGATGACCTCCCGTGGCACGTTCATCATCAATGGATCGGAGAATACTCTCGTCAACGAGCTGACCCGTTCTCCTGGCGTGTATTTCACCCAAGAGGACCGGCACCTGTACAAGGGGCATGTCTTGCCGGAGCTGGGGGCATGGCTGGAGGTTATCCTCGATACCCGCCGGATGACACTCAAAGCAAACCTTGACCGCAAGGGAAAGGTGTTGGCGACTGTGTTGCTGAAGGCGTTAGGCCTCGACGAAGAGCGGATCTGTTCCTATTATGGCTTTGAGGTTTCTCCGGTCACCGTGGCGACCTTGGAGCCCTATGT
>CAZOUO010000320.1:0-1946 GCA_964582975.1 uncultured Thermotogae bacterium
GAACCCCGTTTTTTTCCACACCGCTGGAGTATCTGGAGTTACCCCGAATCCCGTCGTGACCAATGGTTCCGTCTATCTCCTCTCCTGGTTTGGGGCCTCTCATGGCTTCCTGGCCTCCTCATAGCAGAATTGCTGACGAGCTCAACGTCGAGGAGTCACCCACTCGAAACAGCGAGGAGCCTTAAAGTTGCTCTTTTAATCGAGCCAGAAGCTCCAATGCCTCAAGCGGTGTAAGTTTGTTGGGATCGAGTTTTCCAAGCTGTTTCAAAACTGGGTGATCCTCTGTGCCAAACAGTGGTAGCGCATCGGCGGGCGTATTCCTTTTGCCGAGGCTGGACAGGGGGGCCTCCGCGAGGAGCTCCTCCAAAATTCGGTCGGCCGTCTCGGTCACTCGTTCCGGCAGCCCGGCGAGCCGGGCGACGTGGACTCCGTAGCTTCCCTCCGCAGTCCCTGGCTCGACGCGGTGGAGGAAGACGACTTCCTTGCCCACCTCCTTCACCGCGACGTGGAGATTGATGACCGAGGGGATCGCATCAGCAAGGCGCGTGAGTTCCTGGTAATGGGTGGCAAAAAGCGTCTTTGCTTTGACCCGCGTGGCAAGTTCTTTGGCCACGGCCCACGCGATGGAGACCCCATCGAAGGTGCTCGTCCCACGCCCCATCTCATCGAGGATGACCAAACTGTGTGCGGTCGCACGGGTGAGGATCGTCGCCGTCTCCAGCATCTCCATCATGAACGTGCTCACGCCTTCAGCGAGCATGTCGCTAGCCCCCACGCGAGCGAAGATGCGATCGACGATGGGCAGGGTGGCCTCGTTTGCCGGGACGAACGAGCCGATCTGAGCCAAAAGACAAATCAGCGCTGCCTGACGCAGGTAGACCGACTTTCCCGACATGTTCGGCCCGGTGAGGATCACGAGGTCCTCTCCCTCCTCCAGCACTAGGTCGTTTGGCACGAACTCTTCCACCTGTTCGACGACCGGATGCCGACCGGCGCGGATTGTGATCGCGTGCTTTGCAGTAAATCGCGGCCGCACATACCCATTTCGTTTCGCCGCGATAGCCAGGGATAGGAATAGATCAAGTCGAGACAGGGCTTCGGCGACGCGCTGCAACAGCGGAATCTCTCCCGCCAACCTCTCGACGGTCTGCTGGAAGAGATCAAGTTCGAGGGCCTTCGACCGCTCCTGGGCAACGGCGATCTTTTCTTCGTAGCCTTTCAACTCATCGGTGATGAATCGCTCGGCGTTGGCCAGGGTTTGGCGGCGGCGGTACTCCGGCGGGACCTTGGCAAGGTGGGGCCGGGTCACCTCGAGGTAGTAGCCGAACACCCGGTTGTAGCCGACCTTCAACGACGGGATGCCGGTTCGCTCGCGTTCGCTTCTTTCCAAAGAGGCAATCTGGGCCCGCAGACTGCGGGCCTCGCCGCGCAGCCGATCGAGTTCTTCGTTGAATCCGTCTCGAATCAGACCGCCATCGCGGGCGTCGGCCGGAGGCTGATCGACAAGCATGCCATCAAGACTTTCACAAAGTGAGGCAAGGGCAGGCTCAGAGAGCGCCTCCCTGATCCCCTCAAGGAGTGAGGGTCTTGTTGCGTTGGAGCCGTTACCTTCAAGCACGGCCCTGAGCTTGTCAACAATCTGGGGCGCTTGTTCCAGGCTCTTCTGCAGGCGGAGCAGATCAAGCGGAGACATCCGTCCTGTCCCGATCTTTCCGGTCAAGCGTTCCAGATCGTGGACTTGCCTGATGGAAGCCTGGAGTTCCTGTTGGAGGAGTTCCTGTCTGGTCAGGGCTTCTACCGTATCCAAACGCGCTTCGATCGCTTTCCGGTCGGTTAAAGGAGCCAGGATCGATCGGCGCAGCAGCCGCCGCCCCATGCTGGTCGTGGTCTGATCGAGAACGCGTAGAAGGGTTCCTCGCTCTTGCCCCTCACGGAGTGACTTCACG
>CAZOUO010000321.1:0-1946 GCA_964582975.1 uncultured Thermotogae bacterium
CATCTCGATTACAAGACAATCCGCTACCGGGGTCACCTGGAAAAGATCAAGGCAATGGCCGAGCTGGGTCTTTTCGATACAACGCCGCGGTCAATCGACGGCACGGAGGTTATCCCCCGTGAACTGGCTGTCCACCTGTTTAGCGAGCGCCTCACGTTCGACGAGCCAGATGTCGTCTTGCTTCGCGTAACCGCACGAGGGATGAGAAATGACCGACGCTACGAGGTGCGCTATCAGATGATCGACCGCCACGATGAGGAAAGCGGCCTTTCGGCGATGATGCGCACGACCGGCTTTCCCATCGCTCAGATTGCGTTCATGCTCGGCTCGGGCCAAATTGCGATGCGGGGTGCTCTTGCCCAAGAATCGTGTATCCCTCCAAAGGAGTTCCTGGACGGTCTGCGCGAGCGCGGCCTGGCCATCGAGCAGGAGAAGGTGGAGGGATGAACCCCCTCGTCGGCTTCGATTTGGACGGCGTCGTTCTCGATTCTGATTCTCCCACAACCAGTAGTTGGCTCATCGAGGCGTTTGCCAAGACCCTGCGCGAGTTTGGCATCCCCGAGACCGAGGAGAACGTCCAGGCGCTGCATATTGTCAACTTGCGCGAGAACATCCAAGCCTTCTGCCAACGATTCGGCGTGAGTGATCCCGACCGATTGCTCGCTCGGCGTGAGGAGAACTACGTCAATAACAAACTGGCTGCCCTGGAGCAGGGAGAGATCGACCTCTTCCCAGATGTTACGGCTCTGGAAGAATTAGCCAAAGACTATCCCCTGGGGATCGCCAGCAACTCGCCTCAGATAGTGGTCGACCGCGTCGTTGGCCACTTTTCTTTAGACCGACTATTCCGCGTTTGCATCGGTCGCGGAAGTTCGCTGGAGGAAATTCGCAACGCCAAGCCGTCTCCGCATCTACTTGAACGTTTGAAGGTGACCCTTGGGGCAACGCGAGGATACTACGTCGGGGACCAGCCAGAGGATCTCCAAGCTGCCTGCGCTGCCTCGCTCTTCCCAATAACGATTAGCCGTGACGGTGGAGGAGGCGACATCGCCACGCTTCACGAGCTCAAACGGTTCCTGGTAGAGCGAAAGCTGGCAATCGAGTAGATCGCGATCCCCGTTTCCAGAAGCTTCTATCATTCCAAGAAGTTCGGTTTCAATGGATCCTTCGAGGGCCTATAATAGGTGCGATGATTCAGGTTCATGCTATCGAAGAACGAGTGAATGCCCTCACCCTTCCCGGCCTTCCGCCAGGGAAGGCGGTTATCCCCGACTACGAGGGCTACTCAATCTGCGCGATCCCCAGCCTTATCCGTTCCCTTTTCGGTGAGCGGATAGAAGGGGCGGATGTGCTGGTTGATGCGCTTGGTGCCTCGTTGGCTTTTCCAGTGGAGAGGGTGGTTTTGCTCCTCATCGATGGTATTGGGTTTTACCACCTTCTAGATCTGCTGGAGCGATTCCCTGACCTCACCCTCCACCGGCTGATCGAGCGGGGAACGTGCATCCCCCTCACCTCGGTCTTCCCCGCCACTACCGCGACCGCGCTCACCACGCTCTCTACCGGTCTTACTCCTCAGGAACACGGGATGGTGGGCTACCGGCTGTATCTGAAGGAGATCTCGGCCATCACCAACATGGTCCGCTTGTCCTTTCTTGGTAACTCTAAGGGGGATTCGGCGATTGAGGCGGGGATTGACCTGCGGACTTTCCTCGGTGCTCCAACTTTGTATGAGCGACTGAGACGCTTGGGGGTGGAGACCCACGTGGTGCTCAGCCGGCACATCGCTTCAAGCGGACTGTCAACCCTTCTCTACGACGGGAACGCACAGCTTCACCCCGTGGTCAATCTTTCGGACATGCTCGTGGAGACTCGGCAAATTCTCAGGAGGGCCTCCGCTAAAGTCTTCATAAGCCTCTATTGGGGAGCTACTGACGCTATCGCTCACA
>CAZOUO010000322.1:0-1900 GCA_964582975.1 uncultured Thermotogae bacterium
CCACAGGAAATACCTCGGCCCCGGTGTCTGAAGCGATCTCGGAAGCCGTAGCCTGAAGAACATTCTCTTCTCTCGCGCAGACGACCACGCGGGCTCCCTCGCGAGCTAATTCCCACGCCACCGCCTTCCCCAGCCCCCGGCTGGCCGCTGCAACAAGAGCCACTTTGCCTTTCAGCCCCAGGTCCATTTTGCACACACCTTCAACTATGGATCGCTCAATCCCGTATCTTTCAACGGGTGCACGTCTTCGTCTACTTCGGTTCGCGCGGCTGGCACTGCGGACAGATGAAGCTCGCCGTGCTGCCGGTCTTGATCTTCTCGATTGTCGTGCCACAGACCGGACACGGTTTGCCCTCGCGATAGCCAACGAGGAGGTTCTCCGCGGTGAAGCCGCCCGGCTTTCCGTAGATATTCAATTCGTAGAACGCGCCGTCCACCTCCACGCTCGGTTGCAGGCCGTCTCGAATCGCTTTTGCGAGAGCCTTTATCTCAGCATCGCTTAGCATGTTGATCTGCCGCAGAGGATGCAGGCGCGCAAGGAACAGAATGTCGTGGACATACGCGTTGCCTATGCCGGCGATCTTCGACTGATCGAGCAGGAACGATTTGATCCGGCCGCGCCGTCTGTCAAGCATCCCCTTGAGTTCCTCTGCTGTCACGTCGAGCGCGTTGGGGCCCTGTTTGGCGGTCATCGCGTGCGTGTCCAGCGCTTCAAGGGGAGTGTAATGCGCGTGCCCAAACCACCAGAAGTTGATCGACAGACACGCACTGTCGTCGAAGTCAAAGACGAGGCGCCACTTCTCCGGCAGGGTGTCTCGCGTCACCAGCAAGATCTCGCCGCCCATTCCCATATTGAGTAACAGATACCCCTTTGTTGTCTCAACGAAGATCCACTTGCCATGGTAGGTGACGTCCTGAACCTTCCCGCCGGTCAAGCTTGCAACAAATCTCTCCGGAGGTACGTTGAGGCATTTGGGCTGCAGCGCCTCGATTCCGGTGATGGTTTTTCCGACCAGTTCTTTCCTCATCTCGCGGGCGCGACAGGTGATCTCCGGCAGTTCCGGCATGGCACCTCCTTGAAAGACTGACTCTTCGCTGGGTTAGAGTTAGATGATACTACAGATTGCTCAAGGTGTGACTGAAACGATCCCCCCGGCCCGGAACGTGGATAGGTCGTCCCGGGCCAGAGGATCTCTCAGGGCAGACGGTCGATGCGGACCGCGCCGTTCGACGTACGAAGCGACAGAGCAGTGGCCGCCGGCGGGTTCAACTCCGCCTCCCAGTGATCGCCCTGTGTGTCACCGGTAAGTGCTAGAGAGGAACTGATGTGTCCATCCTTTGCGTCGACCTCGAAGGCGACCGACGCATCGGCGGGAATTCGCACCGTGATCGAGCCGTTGCTCGTACGCAAGTGGTTGTTCTGTCCGACGGGAACACCCTCGTAGTGGATGTTTCCGTTGCTCGTGTCGGCGCTCACCTCGCCTTCGATCGCCTCAAGCTCGATGGCGCCGTTCGACGTATCCGCGCGAACCTCCCCGACGATGCGATCAAGGTCGATGCGTCCGTTGCTGGTGTAAGCGTGGACGTCTCCGGTGACCTCCGACATCGAGATTGCACCGTTGCTTGTGTCTGCGACCACGTTGCCGGTCACCTCAAGTACCGCGATCGCGCCGTTTGACGTGTCGAGATCGAGGCGCCCTGAAACCGTCTCGATCGTGATGGCTCCGTTCGACGTGTCGGCGTTGACTCGCGTCGCCAGGGGAACCGTCACCTCAAAATCCACCCCGCTCCAACGTCGCACGTCTCTTTGCTGTTCGTTCGACTTGTACTGCAAACGAACAGTTTGCCCATTCTGGGTCACGTGATAGGCGATTTTGTCGAGCCGTTCCTCCGCTTCTTC
>CAZOUO010000323.1:0-1891 GCA_964582975.1 uncultured Thermotogae bacterium
ATTCCAGACACTCCAAGTTTGTACAATCGCCCGATCAACTCGAAGGACGGCAATGTGCTTATCAGCAATGGAATACTCTCTTCCTCAGCTTTCTTGAGCGTATCCGCCTCAGGCTCACGCCCGTTGACTAGAACAATTCCCGCTAACCCCTTCATGCTTGCTACAGCAACGGTGTTCTGGTGCGTCTGCAAGGTCACCCACAGGTCCCCATCCTGAGCGTTTGCGATCACATCGCTCAGCAGATCGCTTGCGTAGCCTCCCTTTACTTCGTTCGAAAGCAAGTCCTCATTCGCTTTCACTTCAAGCTGCAACTGGTCCACGATCTCACGTAGATTCACGTCCGTCTCCTGAGAGGATGTCGACTTCGAGCCGGGTTCCCACCCCCAGCGAGGAGTCGATGTGCATCCGATCGGCGCACGTCTTGATGTTGTGTAGGCCCATGCCGGCTCCAAACCCGAGTTCCCTCACCCACTCCGGTGCTGTGGAGAAACCCGGCTGCAGGGCTTGATCAACATTCTCGATCCCGGGGCCCTTGTCTGTCACCTCGATCCGGATCACGTCGGGTTCGATCCTAGCGATGATCTGACCACCCTCCGTGAAGAAGATGAGATTCATCTCCGCCTCATACGTGGCGATGGCTGCCCGGCGCACCGTCTGGGGGCTGATTCCGAGCCGCATGAGGGATGTTTTCAGCCCGCTGGCACTGATGCCTGCCCGCTCGACGTCACCACCGGCCACTTTGTACTCAAAGATCAACGAACTGCGATCGGCGACGATGTCCTCGAAGATATGGCTCGATCTTGTGTTTCGCTTTTCTGCTTGGCGGTAGTCGACGTCCAGCTTCTTGAGCAGACCTGCGATGCTATCCCCTTTGGTGAGCACACCGACCAATTCTTGCGTTCCGCGCTTGAGCACAGGCAGACGGCCAAACCCGAACCGCTCAAGTTTGTTGATCGCCTGGATGAGTGGCTCGTCTTCACAGACAGTGATGACATTCTTGGTCATCCGATCGGCAATGACGCAATCAGGTCCCCCTTCGCCTAGCCAGCGGATAAAATCCTCCACGCTGATAATGCCAATCAAGCGTCCATTTTCTACCACTGGAGTGCCCGAAATGCGGTTGTCGCGGAGGATCTCGCGCAGCTCACTTACCGGGGTCGCAGGCGCAACGGTAACCACGTCCGTGTGCATCACATCGCCGACCCGGAGTTCGTAGACGAGCTCCTGAATCTTGGTGATCTCTAGTTCAGGCAATCGGCGACGCCCTCCTTTCTGGTCCCCGCAGGCAAGCCTGCCGCGTACAACCGACCGCACGCTTCGTACATTAGAAGGGGCGTGGCCAACAACGGAATTCCCTTTTCTTCTGCCAGTTCCACCGCTTCCGGCTGCGGCTGCTTGCCACGGACGAAGCAGATGGCAACAAAATCCAGCAGCTCTGCCGCGCGGATCACTTGGACGTTCGTCAACCCTGTCAGAAGCAGCGAATCGGGGCCGCGGAAGGACAGAATATCGCTGATAAGATCGCTCGCCTGGCATGAGGTCACCTCGCGGGTGGCACAGTCAAGGCACTCCGCCTTCCAGGCTGACTTTGCCTCAAGGATCTCGAAAACCTCTCTTAGTTTCATTGCACCACAACCGCCTCGAACTTGCAGACATCGCGACAGACGCCGCATTTGATGCACTTGGCTTGATCAATGCTTTGTGGTTGCTTCTCCTCACCAAAGATTGCTCCTTCAGGGCAATTCTTGACGCACAGCATGCACGCCTTACATTTTTCTGGGTCAATCGAGTATTCAATCAGTGCTTTGCAAACACCGGCCGGACAGCGTTGCTCCTGGATGTGGGCCTCGTACTCGTCTTTAAAGTACCGCAGCGTCGTCAAGACAGGATT
>CAZOUO010000324.1:0-1874 GCA_964582975.1 uncultured Thermotogae bacterium
CTTTAGAGAAGCCAAGCTCGGGGTGAAGGTTTTGCCGCACATTGTCGCCGTCGAGGTTCTCCACCTTGAACCCGCGCTCTTTGAGCTTCGTCTCCACCCGACGGGCCACGGTCGACTTCCCACAGGAGGGAAGCCCCACAAACCATAAGGTAAAACTCATTCACATCACCTCACGAACGGATCGTTGTACTCGAGAATAGTTCGGGCCACCTCTGGCCGCATCATCTCAGCCGGTGGAGGCTCACCGGCCTCTAGGAGCGAACGGATTTTCGTCCCCGAAGGGTTGATGCGCTCGGCCTTTGAATGAGGGCAGGTCTTTCCTGAAACCATTCCACCACACCGAGTGCAGAAGAAGGCAAAGTCGAAGAAGAGCGGCTCAATGCCGATCCCATCGATCTCGGAGAAAATCTTATGGGCGGCGAAGCTATCGTAGAAGTCTCCCACCCCGGCGTGGTCACGACCGACGATGAAGTGGGAACAGCCGTAGTTCTTGCGGACGATGGCATCAAACACCGCCTCCCGTGGCCCCATGTAGCGCATCACTGCGGGGAGAACGGACAAAACAACGCGGTCCCTCGGAAAGTAGTCCTCAATGAGGACTTCGTAACTCTTTAGAATCACGTCGTCGCGGAAGTCGCCCGCCTTCTTCCGTCCAATCTTCGGATGGATCAGTAGGCCGTCGGCCCCTTCGAGAGCGCTCTTTTGGAGGTACTCGTGCCCGCGATGGGGAGGATTGCGCGTCTGAAACCCAACGACCCGCTGCCATCCCTTCTGTTCGAACAACACGCGCGTCTCAATCGGTGCCAACTGATAGTCAGAAAAAACGGTGAAGCCGCGTTGGAGCATGGTAATGTCTCCTCCAAGAAGAACTTTCCCGCCTTCGAGAAACGCCTCCACTCCAGGGTGGGCCGGGTCGTCGGTTCCGTAGAGCTTCTCCGCCGCTGCGGCTTGCCCGTAGTCGTAGATCTCAGCAAGCTCCATGACCGCGAGGAGCCTTCCGCTTGTATCGGACAGCGCAATTGTTGTACCTTCCTTGAGAGATTCAGCTACCACTTGTGTCCCGGGGAGGATGATGGGAAGGGTCCAAACCGTCCCATCCTCTAGGGTCATGTCGTTCGCCACTTTGAGGAAATCATGGCGACGCAAAAAACCAGTGAGAGGGCTGTAGGCCCCGTCAGCGATGTTCTGCAGGTCCTTCACCTGCTCCTCTTCCAGAGGAATCTGCGGCAGTCGCTGTGCCTCGCGTAGCAGGCGCTCTTGCTTTGCGACATCCTTCACCCAGCGGTTAACCAACACCTTCCCGTGTGGTTCGATCAACGGGATCACTCCTTCAGTCAAGAATAGATTGCACAGCCAGATCGCGAGGTGGTAGCAGCCCGAATAGAGAAAGCACAGTCGGGGCAACCTGCTGGATGTGCAGGCCATCGAGGCGTCCGCGCAAGCCCCCCTTCAGGTTGTAGCCGACGAACACCCCGTGGCGCGAGTGGTTAGCGTCGTCTGGGCCGGTGTCGTTTTCTGCCAGGTGGACTGCGCCTGTTCCCACCACGCCGGCCGAGCGCCAATGAAGATCCCCGAAATAAATCAGAAGATCGGGCGGATCTCCTCGGACAACAGAGTAGACATCCTCCGGGCGGAAGGCGACTGTGCCGATCTCGCGACCGGCCTCATCTTGAATACGGGAGAGCCGCTGACTCAGCTCACTACGGACAGTGTCTACTTCCCCCGGCAGGATCGTCCCCTGCGGTTCTCGGCCCGCGACGTTCAGAAAGATGCGACCATAATAGCCCCCCCAGCCCCAGGCGCGGGTGGTTTCCCCATCGATCCTCTCCTCGGGGAGGGGTGGCGGTTCGCGCGGCGGCGCCGTTAGCTGAAGT
>CAZOUO010000325.1:0-1846 GCA_964582975.1 uncultured Thermotogae bacterium
GATATGCAGAGTCTGGGTGGGATAAGCAAACTCAATTCCTTCTTTTTCAAACCGCTCGTAGATGGCCAAGTTGATCGCCTGCTGAATATCCATGTAGGTGTTGTAGTCGGGGACGAGGACGTAGTAGACGATCTCGAACTTCAAGGCGAAATCACCGTATTCTTTGAAGTGGGCGCGATCGAACCGCGTCTTTTCCTGGGCTTCGGCAATCTCGCGGATCATCTCGGGAATGGCAGCGAGCTTTGCGTACGGGGTTTGGTAGGTCACGCCAAGCGAGAACACGATGCGGCGCTCGAACATGCGTTTGTAGTTGCGGATGCGGCTGTTAAGTAAATCGCTGTTCGAGAAGACGAGCTGCTCGCCGAAGAGGCTTCGAACTCGGGTCGTCTTCAGCCCGATCCGCTCCACCGTGCCGAGCAAATCGTCCACGATGATGAAATCGCCGATCACAAAGGGCTTGTCGATCACGATGGAAAGAGAAGCGAACAGATCACCGAGGATATTCTGAAGGGCAAGCGCGACGGCGATCCCGCCGATGCCCAGGCCAGCGATCAAGGCGGTGATGTCCACGCCCATGTTGTCCAGAGCAAGGAGCAGGATGATGGCCCACAGGACCAGCTTGATGATGAACCCGAGCGCGGCCATCGACGTGGCCGTGGCGGCGTCTTCTTCCAGCTTGCGTTTGACGGAACGAGTGATCAGAAATGAGACGAGGCCGGTTCCCCAAATTCCTGCTTGCCCCAGCAATGCAAGGACTGCGATCGTACTAAGGACACGGGTTGCCACGGGTGGAAGTGTGAGCGCAAGGGACCCCGCGTAGAGGGAGATTGCTACCAAGAACCAGAAACGCGTTCTTCCCAGAAGGTCTGCAACAAGATCGTCTACCTCAGTGGCCGTTCGTTTGGCAAACTCAGCGAGACGGCGATGGACCAAGCGCCTGAGAACGCACAGGATTAGCGCCACCACGATAATGACAGCAGCGGCCAGAAGCCATGCCCATACTGGATTTCCGTAAAAAATCGTGTTTAGAAACACTTTTCCTCCATGAAACTCTTCGCCTTGCTCTCCGGCCAGAAGAAACAAATAACGGTTTCGATATTATGATCTCCGTTGTTTCTCGGCTTCCATTTGACGACGCCAGGCTGAGTACTCTTCCTTTAGATGCTCCGGCGTGACATCTGGGAGCATGCTGGCAAGTTTATTCGCTAACAGTTGGCTTAGATGCAAGTATCCACCTCCCTCGACCATTCGAAGCGTTCCCAAAGTCACTCCTGCTTGTTCGGCAAATTCTTTCACGCCCAGATTCAGGGATTCTCGCATTCCCCGGACCGGGTTCTTCAAGGTTGTCATAAACCACACTCCTCTTGCAAGATTGTTGTGCCTACGTGTCCTCCTTTTCCAACATCGGTTTTGAGTACGCCCACCCATAGGTATTCATGACCCCTTTGTCCCTTCATACGTATAGGCATACAAAAGAATCGCTTGGATCGCAAGGGTCGTATTTCAACGAAGTCGTCCTTTTGGACACGGCCTCCAACGATAGATTGCGTAGAAGAGCGGCGAGCACGTCAAAACGTGCTTTCTTGCCAGGAGTTGAAAAAGCCCTGTCAGAAGCCGAGGTGTTCACTCTATCTCGTCGTCAATTTGGCGGTTTGTTGAAAAGGAAAACATAGCTCCCTTTCGCGTACCTCCTGAACTCATTGGACAAGTTGTGCGCCCGTTTGCGAGATCTTGAAGGCAGGCCAGCTGAGAAATGGCGAAACGAAGAAGCAGTTTCACTTTTCACCTACTTTACCGCACCGCTTGTGATTCCCTTGATGATGTATCGCTGAACAAAGATGAAAGC
>CAZOUO010000326.1:0-1837 GCA_964582975.1 uncultured Thermotogae bacterium
GATCAGGCAACGAAGATGGTGCGATATCAATACACCACATTGACGGACGTGACCTGGTCCCCTCCGATCTGATGCATCCACTCAGCCCTACATAGATCGGCAAATGGTTCTCTTTGGCAATGAACCAATACTTCCCTGCTATTCCAGTACTGTAGAAATGACGCTGGGGAAGTCCCACGCTTGGTGTAGTTGCGAAAGATATATTTGCGCTTACGCTTGTTAAGACAGTCCACTCAACTGCCACTGACATTCCACCGTGAGCTGTCTTGGCTTCAAAGTCCATTGCTCGCCCCATCAAGGCCGGAAACAACACGATGACCAGCAGAAGAGGAAGCCAAGTTGTTGCCTTCGTTTAAATCACTCTCCTTGTTTGGCTCTCTATCCTGAACTACGCGCTAAAAGGAGCCATCCACTGCGAACGTGTTTTATAAGAACATTGCGACACTTATTTCGGACAAGCAAGAGCTCAGAGACTGGCAGACGTGGCCCAAGAGCGAGTGTCCGCGATATTAGTTGGCGGTAGGTAGACGGCTTCTTGAATTCTATACCAACACGGAGGGAGCTGGTTCAAGGCACCTTAACAAAGGAAACCTTTCAAGCTTGTCGCAACCAGAAATCGCTAGTTCGTTGACGTTTCGCCGCTGGAACTACCGCATCGCGCAGGATTCTCTCCTGTGCTCTGGGCTATGACTCCAGGTTCCTATCTCCTTTGGTTGATGTGCGGAGCTTCCAGTCGGTCAGTGAATCTGTGGCTTCCCCGTTTGGAATCCTCTGCCACGTGAGGTTGTCATCGTGGATATCTGTAAGCCCTACCGGGGTAGCATCAACGACTACACCAGCAGGATTCTTCAACTGGATCGGAGCGCCATTCTCTTCGTTAAGCAGTCTTTTGGGGTAGGGATAAACGTAGAAGCCGCGAGGGGCAATGGTGTCATGAGCAGGCAAGGACTCCCAGCCCCCGTCATCGTTTGTGTGCGAGATTTGCCACCCGATAAGGGAGATCTCACGGCTCGAGGAATTGTAGAGTTCAATCCAGTCTGTCCCTGAGTCCTCTCCTGAGGGATTCATCGCCACTTCATTGATGACCAGAGGAGGAAAGTCAGGTGGATAGCACTCAAGAAGAAACCCACCAAGCAATGGAGGCGCGACCTCAACTACCGACGCGGAGTAGATCCAGCCACCACCGTCGTGCCCTTGAACTACGATGACTTTCCCCTCATACAAGGAAAGATCCAGCTCTCCCGCCTCTGGCGGTATCGCAGCGCTCATGGATATCGAAGTGAGTCGCGCGAAGCACCCCAACGGTGACCATGGAGCAAGCAGGTTGAGTAGCCCATCCTCCACAACTCCCAAGAAGATCTCGTCTCCTTGCGACCAGGCTAGCAGCGAGAAAGCCTTGCAGAGGGTCAGCCTCGGTAAACCGTCACAGCTAGCTTGCAGTGAGCAAGAATGAAATGCATCACAAAAATCACCTTTCGAGATGATTCTTTGCTCCTACCCTATCACGCTATCTGCCCCTTCTGCAAGATCAAGTCCCCATGTAACCTCGAAACGAAAGGAACCTTTTGATGTAACACCATCCCAGTGTGCTTGGGAACTTACCTTGATGGACAAGTCCTGAACTTGCAAGGCGGCGTACATGTCTGAGATTAAACCTTGTAATCTGGTGGTAGGCTCACAGAAATTTGTACTCAACTGGACGACCATACGCGGTTAGCCAAAGGAGATATGGACCTGTGGCTGTCTCCTGATCTGTCTCGTCAGCGTTGCTAGGAATAGTATCAGGAGTTGACCCGGTTTCGTGGACACCTTAAGACTTGAACAAGGAGGAGTACAC
>CAZOUO010000327.1:0-1821 GCA_964582975.1 uncultured Thermotogae bacterium
GGCCAAGGGAGAAACGCGCATCAATAATCCAGCCAAGGAGCCCGAGGTGGCTGATCTCATTGATCTGCTCCGCAAGATGGGCGCCCAGATAGACGTAAAGCAAGCGGCGATCCACGTGGCCGGCACGGATCGCCTCCATGGAGCAGAGCATACCGTGATCCCCGATCGGTTGGAGGCAGGTACCTATCTCCTTGCGGCAGCGATTACGGGCGGAGAGGTCAGCGTACAAGGCGTGATCCCCGACCACATGCGCTCACTCCTCACCACCCTTCAGGAAACTGGAATGATTCTCTCGGAAGGCACCAACGCAATCGCGCTCGCGAACCAGGAACGACCAGTCCCCTTAGAAGTGGGGACGGCGCCCTACCCCGGATTCCCCACCGACCTACAACCTCCTCTTGTTGCCTTGCTCAGTCTAGGAAAAGGGAAAAGTTTCGTCGAAGAGACGGTCTTCCAGCACCGTTTTGCCTACGTCCCGGCGCTCAATTCCATGGGAGCACGGATCGAGGTGGCCGCAGGGACAGCTCGTATCACCGGAATGAGCGCTCTGCAAGGCGCGCCAGTGAACGCACCCGACATCCGTGCTGGGGCCGCCCTCGTCTTGGCAGGACTTGCTGCACAGGGACACACAACGATCCACCGGCTCGAACACATCGACCGTGGGTACACACGCTTTGAAGAGAAACTGAGCCACTTGGGAGCACAGATTGAACGGATCCAATAATCGACCGGACCACCCGTTAGTCGAAGACTATCTTGGAAAGCGGGCCCGTGTCTACGGCGCCGAGCGAGCGATCCTTGTTGGCCTGCAATCCCCAAGCGATGAAGGCGAGCTTGACTCTTTTCACGAGCTTGGTGCACTCGCCGATACCGCCGGCGTTCCAGCCCTGGCCCAAGTGATCCAAAGGCGGAAGTTCCCTGACTCCGCTACGTTCATCGGAAAAGGAAAGGTGGCCGAGGTAAGGCAAGCCGCAAAGAAGCTCAATGCAGATGTGATCATCTTCAACGACGAGCTCTCTTCCGCCCAAGCACGCAACCTGGAGGAGGCAATTGGAAAGAAGGTAATCGACCGCACGCAGCTGATCATGGACATCTTCGCTCAGCGGGCAGCGACGAAGGAGGCCAAGCTGCAAGTGGAGCTCGCCCAACTTCGCTATCTCCTTCCTCGGCTGCGCGGCTGGGGAAGCGCCCTCACCCGACTCGGCGGAGGGATCGGCACACGGGGGCCGGGCGAAACGCAGCTTGAGCTTGACCGCAAGAAGATCAACCGCCGCATTCACACCATTGAGCGTCGCCTCGTCAGGTCCAAACGCGAGCGAACCCTCCGGCAGAAAAAACGCCTGTCTAGTCCCCTCCCTAAAATCGTCCTTGTCGGCTACACAAATAGTGGGAAGTCCACGCTGCTTAACACCCTGTGTGATTCGGCGGAGCTTCTCGTCGAGGACAAGCTGTTTGCCACCCTCGCTACGACCGTTCGCCGGGGGGGACTCGGGGCGGGACGATACGCGCTGTTTATCGACACCGTTGGGTTCATTCGCGACTTGCCCCACCACCTGATTCCAGCATTCACCGCAACATTGGAGGCAGTGCGTGATGCCGACTTGATCCTTCACATTATCGACCTTGCCAGCCCCACCTACGACGAGGACTACCGTGCCGTGCTCGAAACACTGGATCGGGAAGTCTTCACCGCCGAAGGGACACCTCCGCCAATTCTGAACGTTTTTAATAAAGTCGATGCCACCGGTGGCGCTGCTACTCCTTTTCACCCGGGGGTGCAAATTTCAGCAAAGGAGGGGCTCCACATCGATGAGCTCAGGC
>CAZOUO010000328.1:0-1821 GCA_964582975.1 uncultured Thermotogae bacterium
GAAGTCCTGGCCACCACCACGTTCTCAAATCTCCATCTTCGGAGGTGCAAGAACTAGCTGGAACAGCACAAAAGGCCAGCCAACAAGCATCAATTCTCTTCGAAAGAATCGCGGCCTTAGCGGAAAACCATTCATCAGAAAGAGGGGAATATGACCTTCGTCTGCGCTTGACACGCGCAATTCGCAGCCAGCCACTCTGGTCCGATATTGAGATGAGCTGGGAGCATCTGAGAACCTCCTTATCACACATAGAGTCCCGATTGAGCACCCTACATTCCAAACTAGACGATGTGGCGGATACCACCATCGGGGACAATGACGCTATCAAGATTGATCTCTCCGCCTTCATTTCCACCAGTTCAGAATTGCGTCAGCGCCTGGACTCCATCATATCCGCTCCAGATGCAAACAGCGTATGCTGGGCACAGTTAGGAAGAATGAACAACGCCATTACCCTCAGTTCCGCTCCCATCCACGTCGGCCCCGCCCTGGAGAAACTCCTTTTCCTGCAGAAAGCGTCGGTCATACTCACCAGCGCCACCCTTACCATTGAAAGCACCTTTGATCATGTCCGGGAGCGGTTGAACATAGCAGAGGCGGACGAGCTTTTAGTGGGTTCCCCATTCGATTATGCCGGCTCGGCCCTGGTCTGTCTACCCCAGGACATCCCCAACCCCAATAATCCATCCTATCCCGCAGCTATAGAGAATCTACTGGTGGACCTGAGCTGCGCAGTGCAAGGACAGACATTGGTGTTGTTCACCTCTCACACCGCACTACGAGCCACCCTCAAGGCAATACGACCCCGCCTTGAGAGGCAGGGCATTCTGGCACTCGGACAGGGGGTTGACGGTTCACCGAAACAGCTCCTAACCATGCTCAAGACCAACCCTCGGACTGTGGTGCTGGGAACAAGCAGCCTGTGGGAAGGCGTCGATGTGGTAGGAGAAGCTCTTAGTGTCCTCATTATCGCCAAGCTGCCCTTCAATGTTCCCACCGACCCCGTGTTCGCCGCGCGCTCAGAGCTCCTGGACGACCCTTTCAATCAGTATGCCCTCCCACAAGCCGTGCTTCGCTTCAAGCAGGGTTTTGGCCGACTCATACGCAGCCGGACGGACCGAGGCGCTGTCGTAATCCTCGATAGAAGAATACAAAGCAAGTTCTACGGTCCTGTCTTCCTTGATTCGCTACCGCGGTGTACCGTGAAGAAGATGCCGATCAGCAATCTGCCCAGCCACGTGCTAACCTGGCTGGGCAGAGGGAATCAACCCATGCTTGGCGCTTTGTTCCGATAGGTTCCCAGCCAGGATCCCGGGAGCCAACAACAGAAAGGAGAGGAATGCAGATACTCGGCTGGCTTGGTTTCGCTCTGATGCAGGTCTTCTTCCTACCACAGACACTCAAGATTCTGAAAACGAAGAGGGTGACCGGACTCTCATTGCCAGCGTGGCTTATCCTGTGGCTGGGATTCATTTGCTAAGTAACCTACAGCGTTTCTATCAAGGACCCCGTTTTCACCGTGGGCAATGGCCTGGGTCTCTTGCAGACCACGCTTCAAATAGGACTCATATTGAAATACGGAGAACACCCTCTTAGATAGGCCGACCACAGCCTCCGACTGCGGTATTGGTCAATCCAAGCCGCGCCCCTCTCTTTCCAGTCTGCGAAGCCATTGCATCACGAGAAGTTCCTCCTGTCCCCTTGTCTTGGCGATCCCATCCAGCCGGGCATCTCGCAACAAGGCCAAGATCTCCCCAACCAAAGGCCCTTGAGGAACGCCCATCCCTTTCAGAGCATCTCCCGAAAGAGAAGGACGTACAT
>CAZOUO010000329.1:0-1813 GCA_964582975.1 uncultured Thermotogae bacterium
CTGCTCGGTTACTTGTTGCAGAAGGAGGACCGGGCAGTGCACAAGATCTCCATCCTTCCCCGTAGCCACTCAATGGGGGTCACTCAGTCCTTGCCTTTGGAGGAGAAGTACTTGCCCACCCAGGGAGAGTACAAGAACGAGCTAATCTTCGCGCTCGGAGGGCGCGCTGCCGAGGAGCTGGTGTTTTACGAGTTTACGGCCGGCTCGAGTAACGACCTGCGCGAAGCCACTAGACTTGCCACAAAGATGGTGATCGAATGGGGGATGAACGAGGAGCTCGGGCCGATCAGTCTTGGACGCGAGCGGGTCAATGTCTTTCTCGGCGAAGAGATCGTTAAAAGCAACGAGCATTCTGAGGAGATCTCGTCTTTGGCGGATCGCGAAATTCGGGGGCTTTTGGTGCGCTCCTACGAAAAAGCGAAGCAGCTTCTCAAGAAGCATCGCTCGGCCCTTGACCGATTGGCAAGCGAGGTGCTCAAACGTGAAGAGATCGCAGGCAGTGAACTCGATGCCCTCTTTACAGAGCTGATACCTGCACCCGCTACTTGATGACTAACGTCGAGCGTCGCGTCGTTATTCTCGGCTCGACCGGATCGATCGGCACGCAAACAATCGACGTCATCGAACGGCTCAACGAACGCGGTTACGCGTTTTCTGTGGTCGGGCTGGCCGCCGGCAGAAAGATCGACCGATTGGTCGACCAGGTTGAGCGGCTCCGTCCCGCGGCTGTCTGCACAGAAGAGAGAATCGGACAAGAGCGTCTAAGAAAGCAATTTCCTAGTCTTCGCGTCCTTGTCGGAGAGTCTGGACTGGAGGAGCTGGCACAACTTCCCGGCGTGGATCTCGTTGTCAACGCGCTCGTCGGCGCGGTCGGACTTCCACCCACCCTGGCTGCGCTCTCTTTGGGACGAACGGTGGCCCTAGCGAATAAAGAGAGCCTGGTGATCGGGGGAGAGCTGGCAACCCAATTTCTCAACAACCATGGTGGCGCAATCATCCCGATCGACAGCGAACACAACGCCCTGTTCCAATGCCTGCGGGCCGGGAAGGGCACCGAGGTTCGGCGGGTTATCCTTACCGCCTCCGGCGGTCCTTTCTTGCGCACACCAAAAGAGAAACTCGACCACGTGCAACCGGAGGAGGCCCTTCAACACCCCAACTGGGCGATGGGGTCTCGAATCACCATCGATTCAGCTACGATGGTGAACAAGGGGTTTGAGGTGATCGAGGCCCATTACCTGTTTTCTCTTCCTTACGAGAAGATTGACGTGGTTGTCCATCCAGATTCGATGATCCACGGTTTCGTCGAGTACCAAGATGGCTTCCTGCTTGCCGAGCTCGCCTCCCCGGACATGCGGATTCCCATCCAGTATGCCCTGACGTATCCGGAACGGGTGGATACCGATCTTCCCCGCCTCGTGTTTCAGGAGATCTCGCAGATGAGCTTCGAACCGCTCGAACAAGCCCGCTTTCCGGCCTTTGCAACCGTTCTTCAAGCTGCGGAGCACGGCGGGACTGCGCCGGCGGCGATCAACGGGGCCGATGAAGTCCTCGTTCAGCGCTTCCTAGCCGGTGACATTCCGTTCACCGGCATCGCTCGTGGGCTTGATGCCGTCCTCTCTCGGTGGCTGGCCGAATGCGGGGACCTGAGCCCTGCGAACCATAGTAGCTTGAGCCTTGAGGAGCTCCTTGCTGCCGACCGCTGGGCAAGAAAGACGGCAAGAGAGCTTTCTTTTTGAGGCGGGTACTTGACGAACGTATAATCACCCCGCACGCGAAGGAGGCGTCAATGAATATTACCAAAGACAAGGTC
>CAZOUO010000330.1:0-1805 GCA_964582975.1 uncultured Thermotogae bacterium
TGTGTAGGCTGTCCAATCCGCTGTAAACGTCAGGTGAGAACTGCGTTTGCCGGCCGAGAAGTCGTCCCGGAGTACGGCGGTCCAGAATACGAGACGGTCGCGGCTTTCGGTTCTCTGTGCGAAAACAGTGACTTGCACGCCATCGCCCTGGCAAATCAGCTCTGCAACGAGTACGGGATCGATACCATTTCCGCTGGTGTGGCCGCCGCGTTTGTCATGGAGGCGAGCGAGAAAGGGCTGATCGAGGAGGGCCTGTCTTGGGGAGACGGGGAAGGGATCGTTCGTCTGATTGATCGGATAGCTTGGCGCGAGGGGATTGGTGACTGCATCGCCGCGGGGCTGGAACCCTTTGCCAAGGAACTTGGTGCGGACTTCGCTATGGCGATTAAGGGCGTGGAGATTCCAATGCACGAGCCACGCGGGAAGCAAGGACTTGGCATCAGCTACGCGACCAGCCCCCGCGGGGCGAACCACATGGAGGGGATACACGATACGATGTTGGAGCGCGACGCGCCAACACCTGAGCTTGGAGTGAACCAAGCGTACGACAGGTTCACGCTAGCGGACAAGGCCGCAGTGGCCTGTCTGTACGAGAACCTGCGCTCGTTCACCAATTCACTTGTGTTATGCTGTTTCACCACCTCCGCGGTAGGCGAGGGATACAACTTCCCAGCGATTCGAAGTCTGCTTGATGCGGCGACTGGCCTCGCGCTTACGCCAGAGGAGACGCTCCGTATCGGGGAGCGCAACTACGCCCTCATGCGATTGCATGCATTCCGCGCTGAATATACTGCGGAGCAGGATGGTCTGCCGGAGCGCTTCTTCGAGTCACTTCCTCGTGGGGCGAGTGCAAATCATCCGATCAACCGAGAGACCTTCCGTGCAGCCCTTGAGGCTTACTACCAAGAGCGCGGCTACGACCGCTTTGGCCCTACCGAGCCAACGCTACGAAAGCTCGGTATGGAAGACTGTATTGGTGTTATCGCAAGGTGATTCGACCATGATCCTCGTCATTTCGTTCATAGGCCATCAAGGAAGCGGTAAGACGATGTTGTTAGCCCGCTTGATCCCGCTTCTGTTGGACAGAGGGTATCGCGTGGGAACGGTGAAACATGCTCCACATGAGGAGACCCTCGATCGTTCAGATAAGGACTCCACTCGGCACCGATCCGCCGGTGCCGAACGAACCCTGGTAATAGGCGGATCAAGCTACGGTCTCTTCTGGGAGGCTTCTTCCGAGGAGTCGATTGAAGAGACAATCGACCGGTGCTTTCAAGGGTTTGATCTTGTTCTTGTTGAGGGGTTCAAGCACGGTCCTTTCCCCAAAGTTGAGGTCTATCGCCAGGCAGGGAGGGTGAGCGTCGAGCCGCTTGCTGGCCAGATCGACGTGGTTGCGGTCGTCACCGACGAGCACGTCGCCCTTCCTGATGGCGTGGCCGTCTTCTCGCCTCACAAACTGGAGGACATTGCTGATTTCTTGGAACAATTCTTCCTGTGAGGCCGTTGCGGCCCCTGTTGCTCTGTGATACTCTCTTTGCATCATGGATAAAGCGGTTCTATCTGAGCCGAAGGCACATTGTGCTACCTCTGCGTTGGCCCTTGTTCCACGCGGGGTAAACCGCGTCAGAAAGGGGCGAAGCCTTGTTGCTCCTCTCATCGCACGCACGTCTCAGGAGCAGCAACTGGTCCTGCGTGGGATCCACCCGGACTTGATTGAGCTAGCTCCCCCACCGGGAAGAGAGACGATAGGGATCAGCGCGGTGCGCGAAGTGATCCGACAGGGGCAGTTCGCCCCAGTACAGGGC
>CAZOUO010000331.1:0-1749 GCA_964582975.1 uncultured Thermotogae bacterium
CGGTTGACCACCCACACGGCGGAGGGGAGGGACGAGCTCGTGTTGGTCGCCCCCAAGTCTCGCCGACCGGAAGACTGGCCAAGGGAGGACGGACTCGCAAGAAGAAAAAGCGAAGCGATGCCTGGATCGTTCGTAGAGCCGGGAAGGGAAGGCGGTAAGGAGAATAGATGCCAAGGTCAACGAAGAAAGGGCCATACGTCAAAGAGAGCCTCCTAAAAAAGATACAAAGAGCAAAGCATGGGGAACTAAAGGAGATTCTGACGTGGTCACGAAGTTCCATGGTCACGCCAGAGATGGTGGGACTGACTATCAGGGTCCACAACGGCAAGGTGCACGTCCCCGTGTACATCGTAGAGAACATGGTGGGGCACAAGCTGGGTGAGTTTGCGCCAACACGAACCTTCCGCGCGCACGGTGGGATGAAGAAGAAGCGGGCCCCCGGTCTAACCTAGGGAGAGATAGCCATGGAAGCACGGGCAGTGACGAGGTTTGTTCGCATTTCTCCGCGTAAGGCGAGGCTCGTGGTCGACGGCATTCGTGGCAGGAATGTGAATGAGGCGCTTCGCATCGTCTCTTTTTCCAATAAGAAGGCGGCGCGGCCGATTCGCAAGACGTTAGAATCGGCAATTGCTAATGCAGAGAACACTTACGATGTCGACGTTGATCGGTTGTTTGTGCAACATGCTGTTGTGGATATGGGGCGCTCGTATCGTCGTTTGAAACCAAGGGCCATGGGGCGAGCTGATATCATTCGCCGGCCGACGAGCCACATCACAATCGTTGTGAGCGACGAGAAAGAGGAATAATGGGACAGAAGATCCATCCGATTGGATTCCGAGTCGGGATTAGCCACAAGTGGATCTCCAACTGGTACAACCCCAAACTTGCTCCAGAGTATATCGCCGAGGATAAGAGAATTCGTGACCTAGTCGCCAAGCGCTACCGTAGGGCGGCTGTTGCTGAGGTCAATATCGAGCGGTCCAAGGAAGACCGTGTGTCCATCGTAATTCGCTCGGCACGACCCGGGATCATCATCGGCCGCGGTGGGAGTGAGATCGGACAACTCCAAGCGGCTGTGGAACAGCTCACGGGACGAAAGGCGAAGATCTCGATCACGGAAATCGAGCGACCTGATTTGGAGGCCACGCTTGTCAGCCAGGATGTGGCGCTGCAAATTGAGGGCCGCATTTCCCCGGTCCGCGCCATGAAGGAAGTGATCCGCCGCGTAATGGCCGCCGGCGCACAAGGCGTAAAGATCAAGGTAAGTGGGCGGCTAGGGGGTGGAGAGATCGCTCGCTCCATCACCTTGATGGAGGGTCGAGTGCCCCTGCAGACGATCCGCGCGGATATTGACTATGGTTTCACCGAGGCAAGGACGAAGTACGGAAACATTGGAGTGAAGGCGTGGGTCTTCCGAGGCGAGCATCTCCCCATGCATCAAGACAGAGTAGATGTGGTATAGAATGGCCCTCCTGTTTCCCAAGCGGACGAAGTACCGGAAGTCTCACCGCGGTCGGATGAAAGGAAAGGCCTTGCGGGGAAACGATATCGCGTTCGGCGAGTACGGCATCCAGGCTCTGGCACCAGCTTGGATTACCGGACAACAGATTGAGGCTTGCCGAACCACGATTACCCGTCAAACGCACCGCGATTCCAAGATCTGGATTCGGATCTTTCCCCACAAGTCAATCACCAAGCATCCTGCTGAAGCGCGCATGGGAAAGGGAAAAGGCACAGTGGATCACTGGG
>CAZOUO010000332.1:0-1748 GCA_964582975.1 uncultured Thermotogae bacterium
AAACGGAAAGCGTGTCAAGTGCTCGTGGTCGCACGAAAGCCCTTTCTCTAAGCGAATAATCAAGGTCATGGCACCCATCCTGCGTTGCGGCGACTTTCAGCTTATCGTGTGGACCCTGTGCCGTTTACTGCCAGCGCTACGGGTTGACTCCTGAATGCGCATCGGACTAAAGTGGAGAGAATTAGGACAGAGGGTGACGTTCAATGGAAGAGCTTGCAACGTTCTGCTACCAACGCGGAACGGTATCGGTGGAAACGAAAGACCTTACCAAGGTCTACCGCGTGGGGACGCAAGAGGTGCAGGCTCTGCGTGCGGTGAACTTTGAAGCCGAACAGGGCGATTTTGTGGTGATCAACGGCCCCTCCGGAAGCGGCAAGACGACGTTCTTGAATCTCATCGCCGCGATCGATCGGCCCACTCGTGGCGAGGTGTTCATCGAAAAGCAAGCCACAAGTAGGCTCTCCGAGGGCCAATTGGCTAAGCTCCGCAAGGAAACGATCGGACTGATCTTTCAAACGTTCAATCTAATTCCGGTGTTGTCGGCGTTCGAGAACGTGGAGTACCCGTTGCTGTTGCAGCGGATCCCGCGAGACAAGCGACGGCAACGCGTGATCGCGTTGTTGGATGAAGTAGGCCTGGCGGACCTCGGTCGTCGCCGACCGGACGAACTCTCCGGCGGGCAACGACAGCGCGTGGCGATCGCACGGGCGCTCGTCACCCGGCCGAAGATCGTTCTCGCCGACGAGCCGACTGCCAACCTCGATACCGAGACCGGCAAACAGGTCATGGGCCTGATGCGGCGACTGAACGAGGAGCATTGCGTGGTGTTCATCGTCGTGACGCACGACCCGGTGGTGACGCAGTACGCCCAGCGGACCGTCAGTATCCGCGACGGCCGCCTCGAAGACGGAGGAAGCGATGTGGCTGCGGCTTCCACTGCGTAGCCTGCGACGAAACCGGCGGCGCACGACCCTTTCCATCACCATCATCGCCCTGGGTACTGCGATCTCGTTCTTCGTGCTCGGCTTTTTTGCCGACGCCACGCGCTCGATCCAAGAAACCACCGTCCGGGAGTTTGGCTCCCTGCAAATCGCGGCGAAAAGCCTGTGGAACGACACCGCCGAGGGATACGAGTACCTGTTGTCGCAGCAGGATCTGGCGCAAGTGGAGGCAATCCTGGATCAAGAGGACGCCGTGGTCAGTCGCTCGCCCCAGCTCTCCTTTTCCGGTCTCGTCGCGGCAGAGAATGTAACCAAGGTCGTCCGGGCCACCGCGCTTGTCCCAGGGAACAAAACCCTGGATGTCAACGATCTCGTTGTGGATGGCCGCGGCTTGGAGCCGACCGATACTGCGGCGGTGCTGGTCGGCCGCTCGTTCGCTGAACAGCTGCAGATTCGTCCCGGCGCCGTGATCACACTCACCGTTACCACGGTCGACGGCGCGTTCAACGCCAGTCCGCTCGAAATCGCCGGCGTCTACCGGTTCACCTCCAGTCAGGTGGAGAGCCAACAGATCTTTCTGCCGCTGCAGTTCGGACAACTACTTCTGAACACCAACGGTGTCGATCGCTTGGTGGTGATGCTCGACGATCTCGACGCCACACAACCTGCACGCGCGCGGATCCAGGCCGGCCTCGACCTTTCGCCTTCGGGCCTTGAGGTCAAGACTTGGGACGAACTTTCCCCGTTCTACGAACAACTCACGGGGTTCTTCAACGCCCTGTTTGGGGTCGTCACCCTGGCGGTCTC
>CAZOUO010000333.1:0-1727 GCA_964582975.1 uncultured Thermotogae bacterium
GCCGAGGACTTGTTCCTCAACGTCATGCAGGTTACCAATAGCGGGTCCTCATCGCGATGGCCGATTCGCAAGCTCGACGCAGACGAACGCGTGGGGTGCATTATTGAGGGGCCCGAAGCGTCATGGGTTGTTCTGATGCGAAGGGACAGCCGTCGTTCCAGCGAGCCCGTGTCGTTCATCTTGCCCGGTGATCACCCCGCCCACATACTTGTGACCGATCTTGCGCCAGGTGAATGGCACGCCCGGCGGCAAGGCTCCACTGAGATTCACACTTTCGTAGTAAGCGAAGACTCCAGCGCCGCCTGGTTTGAGGGACCAGCAGGAACTTGGATGTTGTCGCGCTGATTCAAGGAAGTCATCGACGTAACCACACGTTGATTGGCTTGGGATGCCGGAAAGTTCTTTGACAAAAGGCTAACGGCTGGTATAATGACTAAAATCGCTATCGGTGATTGTCAACAAACAGTCTTCTGGTAAATGTCGTTATAGATGAACTTGCAAATTGATATTCAGACGGAAACAAAGCTAACATGGTACCAGGAGAGATGTTTGAATCTTTAGACAGTGTTCCGATGGCCTTCTCGGACAGGGTGGATAGCGGGGCCAACGTAAGCGACCGTGGTGATTTCCGCTCCAGCTTGTGGTGGACGGCGTGTGTGTGCTTCGTGCTGGCGATTTGGCTCGATATCGCCATGGCCGCCCAATCTACGATACCTGCGACCCAGAAGCCCACTACCGTCACGGAGCAGTGTACAACCGAGGTATGTCACCCAAGCATTGTGAGCCACGAGGTTATGCATGAGCCGGTGGCCCAGCAGAAGTGCCTGGAGTGCCACAAGTACGATGAGCCGAGCGAGCATCGCTTCAAGTCGGCGGCCCCAGAAGACCAGCAGTGCGGTAATTGCCACGAGATGAAGTACAAAGCGGCGGTCCATCGGCCGGTCCAGGAGGGCAAGTGCACGGTGTGCCACGATCCGCACGGCTCGGCCTACAAGGGAATACTGGTGGACGACCCGCCGATCAAGCTGTGCTTGAGTTGCCATAAGGAAGTAATCCCTAAGAAGGACGAAGCTGTCAGTATCCACGCACCTATCAAGGACAATTGCACGGGCTGCCACGACCCGCACGCGTCGGATGTGAAGAATGAGCTGAAACAGCCGATACCGGACCTATGCTTCGCGTGTCACAAGAACATTAAGGAGGCGCTGGCGACCAACCCCGTGGTGCATGGAGCTGCGACGGGCGAGGGTGGTTGTGAAGCCTGCCACGCTGCGCATTTCTCGAACCTGAGAAATTTGGAGAAGCAACCTCAGCCTCAGGTGTGCTTGAATTGTCACGACCGCGCCCTGGAGACGGCTGACGGGCGAACGCTAACCGATATGGCCGCCTTGCTGAGGGACAATCCGGTGCACCATGGCCCGATCCGTCTGGGATCCTGCACCGCCTGCCACCGGCCGCATGCGGGTAGTCACTTCCGGCGGTTGATCGCGGATTATCCGGCGGAGTTTTACGCTCCCTTTAAGATCGAGCTGTACGGTCTGTGCTTCCGCTGTCACGTTCCGGATATGGTCCTCCGGCCGAATGGCATCGGGCTGACTCTGTTCCGCGACGGCGACAAGAACCTCCACTGGCTGCACGTGAACCAGGAGAAAGGCCGCACGTGTCGGGCGTGCCATGAGGTTCATGCCTCTAAGGAAGCGTTCCACGTACGCGAGTCGGTGCCGTTC
>CAZOUO010000334.1:0-1721 GCA_964582975.1 uncultured Thermotogae bacterium
CAGGAACACGGCCCCCAAGGGGCACAATGGGGCGGCGAATCGGACATATTGACACGACTGATCATGCCGCTTGCGGAGGTCGATCAACAGGGCAAGATCAAGAGAGTGCTGCCGTCCTTTCAGATCCCCTGGCAGTTTTTCACGTTGCAGGACGCCATTGACTTCTGTGTCTTTGCCGTACGTTCCACTATCGATGCAATTCGATTCGAGCCTCGACCCAAGACCGTCGGAGGTCCGATCGACGTTTTGGTGATCAAGCCGGATGACGCTTTCTGGGTACAGAGGAAGGAGCTGCACGGCTGATCCTGCCGGCGGATTCAGTTATGGGGCGAAGAGACGTTCCCCATCGATTGCCTCTGCTCGCTAGAGCAGCTCTTTGTCACTGGCTACATGCTTAGTGGCAACGCCACAGTCACGTTGCTCATCAACGCTCGTCGGTCCATGTGTGCCACAGCCAGACCCAAGAGGACACACAGAATCCCGATCAACAAGGCAACCGTTATCTTCTCCCCAAGAAACAGGGAGCCTAATCCGGCCGCGGCAATCGGACTCAGAGACAGAAAGATGGTGACTCTGGTCGGTGAGGCGTGGTTCAGCGCCCATAACCAGAGGTAGTAGCCGATCCCGCTGCCGACTCCAATGAAAAGAACCGCAAACCAGCCGTCGAGAGTGAACCTGGGAAGGGCATTGAAGAAACCCTCGCTTGCTGACAAGAAGGCCAGAAAGACGACGGAAGCAAGCATGGCGAAGCTACTCACTTGCAGGGCCGGATATCTCTGGAGGTAGGGGCGGTACAGGACACTGCAAGCTGCCGCGGCCAGGGCACTAGCGAACACCGCGATTTCCCCTATCCATCCTTGAGAGTTCCCGCCGTGAAAGGCTCCCTCGCCAAGCACGAACCCCACACCTGCGATTGTCAGCAGTACCCCTGCACTCTTGGCGACCGTGAGGCGCTCACAGCCCAGAATCGCAGAAATCACCATTGCCTGAAGTGGCAATGACGCGAAAACGAGGGCTGCACGCGCTGAGGGGATGGACTGCAACGCGTAATTGAGGAGGGCAACTACGATTCCAAATTGGGTGATGCCCAACAGGCTCAACGGCAAGAGGTCGTGCCAGGCAAGAGCGACACGGGCGGACGCCAGCAGCGGCGGAAGCAGGCAAAGCGCCCCGATGCTGTAGCGCAGGAGAGCGAGCGAGCCGGGTTGTGTTTGGTCGATCACGAAGCGGGTTGCCACCATGGCGGCGCCGACCTGGATGCCGACAAAGGCCGCGGCAAGACCGGCAAACAGTGGAGTCGAAGCTTTCAAAGCATCAGGTCCCAGTTTTGACCCACGAGGTCGACCCCAAAACTGTGATGGGGCTCTTCTTCAACCAGCTCGAAGCCGTTCTTCTCGTATATACTCCTGGCTTCCACCAGAACGTCGTTGGTCCAGAGGGTCAGTTTCTTGTAGCCTGTGCGTTTCGCAAAGCGGATACATTCCCTGACGAGGCGCGTCCCCAGGCCCAATCCCCGAGCCTTAGGTGTGACCAGCAGCATTCTCAGTTTCGCCACGTCCTCACTGGCTTTGACGCAGAAGACCGAACCGACCTGCTCGCCCTGCATTTCCGCAATCCAGCAACGCTCCTTCTGGGGATCGAAATTGTTGATGAAGTCCGCGCAGATTTGGGCAACAAACGCTTCGAAGCTTTCATCCCAGCCATATTCCTGGGTATAGACC
>CAZOUO010000335.1:0-1696 GCA_964582975.1 uncultured Thermotogae bacterium
CCCAGACACCGTCGATCAGGATCGGCCTACAAGCAAAGTATCGGTTTACCCACATTCATCCTGCATTCGTGCCCTACTTGGGAGTCGTCGGAAGTCTTGGTCTTTTGGGCGCGGATACCACAATTACCTTGGATGCCCTTGCAGGCGCGCGGATTTATCTAACACGAAACGTTCATCTGTTTGCTGAGGCCGCATTCTCCATAATCCCGTTCCCGGATGTGGCAGCCTGGACCAATCCAGCTAGTTTCTATAAAAGCTTGTACTTGGGGTTTGGTATGCGATTGTGAGCCTCACCGCGAGGGCTGCTCGATGAACACCGTTTTCGCTACCTAGCCAAATCCGGATAGTGTTAGGAAGGCCTCTTTGTTTGATCAAACAAGCTCAGGAACGAGCATCCAATCAACCGTCCATTCTCCTTCTTCCCCGCGCTTAAGACAGGCCACGCCTCCTTGACGGAAGCTCACCACTTCTTGCTCATCGTTCTTGCAGATCAAGCGGCTCGCGAGGCGACCTAGATGGGGCAAGTGCCCGACCAACATCGTCTCCTCGTCCACCTCGTCGAAGGCCAGACGCTTCGCCCAAACCTCGACATCGGCAAGCGGATCCAAGCCTTCGACTTCGCGAATCCCTTGAATGGGCGACAGCGCCTCAGCGAGTGCAAGCGCGGTCTGCTTCGCCCTGGTCTTTCCACTATGGAAGATCACGTTAACCTGGATGTTTGCATGATCCTTGAGAGTCGCTGCCATCTTGTGGATATCCTTTTTCCCTTTTTCCGATAGAGGTCGAGCCGGATCTTCCTCCTTTCGCTTTGCCTCGGCGTGCTGAACAAGATACAGACGCATTAATTCACCTCCTTGGTGTTAACGTACGCACTCAGGCCAATGCCCTCCTTCTTTCAACCTTCCAGAGTTTGGGTCAGTCCTTCAGCCGAACGGCCGTGCCGTAGGCGAGGATCTCCGCTGCACCGGACATGGTCTGCGACGTGGTAAACCGCACGCCAACGATGGCATTCGCACCAACGCTCTCCGCTTCCTTGACCATCCGCTCGATCGCCTGATCGCGCGCCTGGCTGAGCATCCGAGTGTAATCCTTGATCTCACCTCCTACGACATTGCGCAACCCGGCCATGACGTCCCGCCCGAGGTGCCGAGCACGGATCGTGTTCCCCCGGACAAGTCCAAGAACTTCATCGATTTTTCGACCTTCTACGACCTCAGTCGTCACCAGTAGCATTCATCCCCTCCTTTCGTCGTTCCCAGATCAGCCCAGCGATGGTGAGGATCAACCCAGCTGCCCCGACGAGGATCACCACCTTGAAGAAGATGCCAATTCCTGGCGCCGTAACCAGCAGGCGGATCAGAAAGTAAGCCACATACCCCGCAAGGAGAGCCCCCGCGGTCACCATCAGCCAGTACCCAATCTTGAGCATACTGCCTCCTCCTTTGCAAGCCGCCTATATTTCACTCCAATTGCTCCCACATTTGACTTCCACTTCCAAAGGCACAGCGAGGGCCATCACCTCTTCCATGGTTGACTTGATCTGTGTCATCGCTGCCTCACAATCGCTGCTTTTGGCTTCAAAGACCAGCTCATCGTGAATCTGAAGGAGCATCTTCGCCGTGATTTCACCTTGTTCGATCAATCGATTGATTTGTAGCATGGCCAGTTTGATCAGATCGGCTGCGCTTCCTTGAAT
>CAZOUO010000336.1:0-1684 GCA_964582975.1 uncultured Thermotogae bacterium
TCGGGGCAATCGCCTGCTTTAGTATGAACCCCATGAAGGTCTTTGCGGCTTGCGGTGAGGCCGGAATGATCGTGACGGCTCAGGAAGATGTTCATAATAGTAGTTGAAGTGATATGAACGATGAGACCAGGAGGAATCGATGACGAAGAAGCTTTTGCTAATGTACCCCAATCAAAGGTGGCAAAAAGAGGACATCGCAACTACTTGGGATCTGCCCCCGACGACCTTGTGTGTATTGGGGGCAATGGTCAAGGACATCGTGGATGTCAGGGTGATCGACGCACAACGATATCGTTTATCAAAGGACCAATTTCGGGCTGAAATTGAACGATACCGGCCAGACTACGTGGGTATCTCGCAACTGACCTCGGAATATGCCGAGTTGTTGGATACTGCGGCTGGAATAGTCAAGGAGGTTGATCCCAACATCATTGTCATCGCCGGGGGCGTGCATGTGACGACGTGTTATGACACCGTTCTGTCCAATAGCGATATAGATTATGCCTGCCGGGGTGAAGGGGAGTATGTCCTCCGCGACCTTCTATTGTACCTTCAGGATCGAGGAACATTACCGCAGCGGGGGCTGATTTATCGCGAAAATGGGAAGATTCGGGGGCAAGATAGGGCTCTGGTGGAAGACCTCACCAGGCTACCCTGGCCAGACTACAGTCTGGTTAAATTGGAAGACTACATCCATTTCTATGGACGAGTTGGCCCCACTCGCTTTCCGGAATCGCCGGGCCTATCTGTTGTCATCACCCGAGGGTGTCCCTATCACTGCACGTTCTGTCAGGTCAGAACCATCTCGGGCCAGAAAATTCGAGCCAGGGATCCCGTAGACGTGGTGGATGAGTTCCAATTCCTCAAGGAGCACTACGGTTTAAAGTCGATTGTCTTTGAAGATGACAACCTCTTTGTGCATAAAAAGATGGTCAAACCTCTTCTCAGAGAGATGATCAAGCGTAGGCTTGGGTTTAAGTGGGTCTCTGCCAGCTTTGCCCTGTTTGCTTTGGATGACGAACTCCTGGATCTGATGAAAGAAGCCGGGTGCGTGGGTGTCAATGTAGCCATTGAGTCGGGTAACGAGAGGGTGCTTCACGAAGTTATCAACAAACCCATCAAGGACCTCAAGCGGGTTCCGGAAAAGATTGCCCAAATCAAATCTAAAGGGATATTTGTACTGGCTAATTTCATTATCGGTTCGCCGGGAGAGACATGGGAAGAGATTCGTGACACGTGCCGGTTTGCCGAGAACTGCAACGCCGATTACGTCAAGTTTTTCGTCGCCGTGCCGCTTCCAGGCACAGCCATGTACGACAAGGCCGTGCAGATGAATGCATTGGAGTTTCCCGAAGGGGCTCCCCTGGCCGATTGGCGATACTCACGGATCAAATCCGATGAATGGACGAGTAGAGACATCAGTATTTTGCGGGCTTACGAATGGGATCGCATCAACTTTGCTCCGGATCGAATCGAAAAAGCTGCCCGGATCTGGGGCGTGAGCATTGACGAGTTGAACAAAATACGAAAAGAGACAAGAGACTGCTTGCAGTTGTAGAGAGAGGAGTGGATTCATTAGTAGTGAATCCATAAGGTTGAACAGAAAGGGGTGGTTGAGGCATGAAGGTTCCCTTCTTAGACCTTCGAGTTACGGATGATGTCCAAAGGCAGGAATTACTGGACG
>CAZOUO010000337.1:0-1683 GCA_964582975.1 uncultured Thermotogae bacterium
TTTTCCACCTGAAGAACCAACACGAGAATGTTGATCCCCATGTCGCTCAAGAGGCGGCTAATCTCGGCGAGCAGCCCCACCCGGTCCTCCGTCTCGATGACAAGCTGTTTCTGTAGATACGCGTTGCGCAGCATGCCTACACCTCCCACACGCAACGCCGCAAGTGTAGACCGATGATCACCGACTTTCTTTGGTCGTTCGATAGGTTTTCGAGGGACATCGGCGCTGGGCCGGTACGGCATCGAACGCCTTAAGGAGTCTGCCGCCATTGAGACAGTAACTGAATATGGGATGCTTTCTCGACCAATTGACACACTAGCATAGCTTCCTCGAGAGTCTCACCGAGGCCGACGACGCCGTGCCGGGCAAGGATCAAGCCTTTGCCTGACGTTTTGGAGAGAATCTGCGCCGCCTGATCGGCCAGTCGCTGCTTTCCTGCTGGGGCATAGGGCGCGACAGGGACGGAGCCTTTGACGAGGGACTCCATCTCTTCGGTGAGGGCGGGAAGTTCACTTGTCGATGCAGACATGCTGAGGGCAAGCGCGTGCGTACTGTGAGTATGCACGATTGCCTTTGCGTCGGTGCGAGCGGCGTAGATCGCCACGTGGAGACGGAATTCCGATGAGGGCTCCCGATCGCCGGCCGGTTTCTTTCCGAAGAGGTCGAGAGCGACGAGATCCTCCGTTTTCATTTGAAAGTAATCTAGACACGTCGGCGTAATCAGGATCTGGTCGTTCTCGCGGCAGCTCACGTTGCCAAAAGACCCGATGACCAGGCCCAACTCGGCCATCCGTCGTGCAGTCGCAATTAGCTTCTCAGCGGTGCAGCACATTCTCGATCACCTTGTTGTAGGGTGCTCTGAGCACCCCTTTTTCCGTGACGATTGCCGTGATTAAGGCAGCCGGCGTGACGTCGAACGCCGGATTGCGAACGTTGATGTCCTCCGGAGCAATACGAGCGCCTTGAATATCTGTAACTTCGTTTGGGTTGCGCTCCTCGATCGGGATCTCGCTTCCATCCGCAATCGTAGGATCTATCGTTGAGACCGGCGCGGCGACGTAGAGCGGGATTTGATGATAGCGGGCGAGCACCGCCAGGGAGTAAGTGCCGATCTTGTTCGCCGTATCGCCGTTTCGTGCGATTCGATCCGCGCCGACAATCACTGCATCGACCTCGCCTCTCGCCATGAACACCCCGGCCATCGAATCGGTGATTAGCTCAAACGGGATTCCCTCCTGTCTGAGCTCCCACGCCGTCAGACGCGCACCCTGCAGCCGCGGCCGCGTCTCATCGACCAGAACCTTCGCAAGCTTTCCCGCTTCCCACGCCGCGCGGATCATGCCAAGGGCCGTTCCGTAGCCCCCCGTTGCTAGGCCACCTGTGTTGCAGTGCGTAAGAACCGTCGCACCGTCTGGAAGCAACTCCGCTCCGTAACGACCAATCCGTTTGTTCGCCTCAATGTCTTCCGCGTGAATCCGCTTCGCTCCTTCCAGAAGTTTCTCTTTCAGATTGGGCAGCCCCACTTTCTTGTGGTCGCGGAATACTTGGGTCATACAATCGAGTGCCCAGAAAAGGTTAACCGCCGTTGGTCGCGTTTTTTTCAGTGTTTCAATGACCTTCTCGAAGTGCTGATCTAGCTCCGACTCATCGGTGACTGCCTGAATTCCCAACACGACCCCATAC
>CAZOUO010000338.1:0-1677 GCA_964582975.1 uncultured Thermotogae bacterium
TCGTAGGGGTTATCCTCGTACCCGTAGTAGTCCGATAACTGCCGTGAGTAGTCGATAATCTTTTAAAGAAGTGGCCGGAAGCTCTTGAAGTCGGAGGATGCTTTCGCTTTTTCCCATGCGGACTCGCTCAACGAGCGAGCGACGGAGAACTGCTCATAAAAATCGGGTGGGATCGCTTTGTGACGGCGGTAGGCTTTTCCTACCACCCTCACACTTGCTCGATCCTCCAGGGAGAGCTCGTCTTTTCCTTCAAGATCCTCCAAGTAGCGGCCGAGTTCATCGCAGGTCGAAAGCTCAAAGATCATCTTGGAGAGCTTACCGATCACTTCAGACAGAGCGTCGTGCCCTTTTGGAGGAAGGTAGGTCCGCTGGGCCCAGTAGAGCAGGGACAGGGTTGACTGCAGTTTTCCGATCTCGCGTAGGTGCGCCTTGTATGCCGTCAATGTACTCACAATACTCATCTCCCCTCAAGTTCAGGCACGGGCCGATGGCCCGCTTGACGAAGATTATACGGCTTGACGGAGTCATCCCTGCAACGAATCACGCTGCTACGAAGCAGCCTGTACGCGATTTTTCAAGATGCCAATCCCGTCGATCTCAACCTCGAACAGGTCGCCAGGAGCAAGCGGGCCGACCCCGGCTGGAGTACCCGTAGCGATCACGTCACCTGGTTCCAGGGTCATGAATGCGGTGACCTCTTCGATGATCTCCGGGATTGAGAAGATCAGATCGTGTGTTGATCCGTCCTGTTTGATCTCACCGTTCAGACGAAGCCGTACATGAAAAGGCCCTCCGATTTCGTCTGGCGTGACAACCATCGGGCCAAGTGGAGCGGAGGTGTCGAATCCCTTGGCCCGCACCCAGTTCTTCTCCCACTTTTGGGCGTCCCGATCGGAGACGTCGTTCATACAGGTGTAGCCGCGGATGACCTCCATTGCGTCGTTTGCTTTGACGTTGCGGCAACGGCGATCGATGACGACGGCTAGCTCGGCCTCGTAGTCCACCCGAGAAGTTGGAGGAAGCACGATCTCCTCCCCCGGTCCGATCACCGCCGACGGTGGCTTGAAGAAGAACAACGGACGTTCCGGGACCGGGTTTCCCAGTTCTTGGGCGTGTGCGGCGTAGTTTCGTCCTAGACAGATGATCTTTGTGGGTATGCAGGGGGCAAGAAGGCGCACCTTCTCCAGGGGATATTCCTTTTGCTCGTCGAAAATTGTCTCCTTGCCCAATGTCCCCATCTTTGGATGATCGGAGCCGGGAAGCATAAACCGAACGTGCCGCATGCTGTTCTCCTTAAAGCGGGGGTATTTAAGATGGGTTTAAAAACTTGTGCCTTCCTGTTTGGCGATCACTAAATCACCAATATTGACCGGAAAATCCGAGCCGAGCTTTGCTGCAACCGACACCTGCTCTTGGACGCGGGTTACGATGAGCTCTCCCTTGGGAAAGTCGGTCAGAGGGATCACCTCAATCAATTGGCCAGTTGATGGATCGTGAACCGGCAGGGCATCGTACACCTCGAACGCGGTGTATTGCTCCACACCCTCCTCCTTGCCGATATCAATGGCCACGGTCCTTTCGTCAATGATCGCGACCACCCGACCCTGGAGTGCCTCAGCTATAGGGGGAGGCGCTGCTTGATCTCGCTGGCCGAGCACTTGGGGCTCAACCTGGGCC
>CAZOUO010000339.1:0-1669 GCA_964582975.1 uncultured Thermotogae bacterium
AGCTATGACCAAAATGACTTGCTAACAGCTCTGAGACGTGCGGTGGCAGCCTTCCGGAGGAAGAAAGATTGGCTAAGGCTAATGAGACGAGTGATGCAATCGGATTTCTCGTGGAAGTCATCCGTCTCAAAGTATGCATCCCTATACCTGATGGCGCAGCGTGAAGTAGTAGGCGAGGCACCAGGGATGATTGCCCAACGCTAATACGCCTCTTTGCTCACCAATAAGCTGGAGTGCCTTAGACATGAGAGACACAATTCGCGCATTAGGAGATAAAGAAGGTAGAATCTGGCTCAGCAGAGGGTAGCCAAAATGGATTATGTTAAAATTCTTCAGGATCTTATTTCGTTCGATACTTCGGCCCCACCCGGTCTAAACTACGGAAAGGTTACCGACTATCTCGAGCCGCAGTTTAAGGTAGTGGGTTTTGAAACCGAGAAAATCCATATTCCAGCGGAGCATGCTGATGGCAACCCGGGAAGAGTCAACCTTGTGGCTCACCGCCGTGAAGCGGGAAGGCCACGTCTAATCTTTTATGCCCATGCTGATGTTGTGCCAGCACAAGGCTGGGAAGCCTTCAGCCAAAGAGTGGAGGACGGTAAAATCTACGGCCGGGGTGCGGCTGATATGAAGGGAGGAATTGCTGCTTTGCTACTTGGCCTGGGGACTGTTGCCCCAAAACCGCTTAAATACGACACCTCTGTCATGATAACTACTGATGAGGAGGTAGGACAAGCCGGTCAACTGAGATATCTAGCTCGGTATCTAAAGCCGGTACCCGGAGCTTTTGTTTTTAACCTAGATTCCAGCTTCGGGTATGTTGGGATTGCTAGCCTTGGTGCGTTGCAGATGGATATTAGAGTCAATGGCAAGTCTGTCCATTCAGCAATGTCTCATCTGGGGGAAAACGCCGTGGAAAAAGCCAGGCCTTCTGACTACGGCTCTACTCAATCTAAAGAACAAGGTGGTTAAAAGAAAATCGAAGATTGGTGCCCACCCAGAGACCGGCCTTAGCAAGATGGAGGCGAGGCTGAACATCAATATGATTAAGGGGGGCTTAAAGGTCAATATTGTCCCTGATGAGTGTCTCATCACTATAGACCGAAGACTAATTCCAGAGGAGGATGTGGAGGATGCTAAGAAGGAACTGATTGACACCCTTTCTTCAGTTCCTAACGTCGCATGGGAGATAGAGAAGCTCTTTGCTATTCCCACCGTTCCCCCCTGTGAGGACCCGATTACTGATGAATTGTCCACTTTGGTCAGGGAGGTTACTGGCGAAAGCGGCAAGTTCGGTGAGATGGGCTCTGGAGACTTGCCGCACATCGTTGCCCAGTGGGGAGGAAAGGAATTCAGCCTGGGTGTGATTCGGCCAGACTGCAACATACACGGTAAAGACGAGTTTGTCTATCAGAAAGACATCGAGGATTTAGCAACGGTTATCTCGCGCTTTATTTCTGTCTCCTGAATATCATGAGGAAGTTGCTATACGTTTGGCAACATTACAGTGTGTAAGCGCCCGACCACAGTCCATTAAAAAAGTGACGTGCGTTAATACCAAGCACTCGGGTATCATATCCGCCTTCCTGAACAACTAGGGTAGGAAAATGGAGTGAACCAATTATCCTTCCCATAGCTTCAAAGTGTCCGGCTTCAAGGCTCCAGGTAC
>CAZOUO010000340.1:0-1668 GCA_964582975.1 uncultured Thermotogae bacterium
CTGCGCGGCCGAGGCCGACGAGCGCCCGGGCGCGGGACAGGCGTGCCGACGGCGTCTCCAACGACCCGAGCACGGTGAACACCTCGCGATAACGCCCCGCTGCGACGAGCAGCCGCGCCGCTCGTTCCTGATCGGCCTCGAGGCGGATGACGGCCTGCGCGGCGTCTTCTGCCGGGAGGAGTTCTTCCCACTCCCGCAGGGCATCGGTCCGATTTCCTGCGGCTTCCAAAGTCAGCGCCAGTTCGGCCCGCAACGCCCCTGTCACCCGAAGCTTGAGGGCGGCAGTCAGATAGTGCGCTGCGGCCTCGTAGTCCGCCTGTGCCAGGAAGGCGTGCCCGGCGAGCACGCGCGCCTGCCAGCCGACCCCGTCCTCACGCTCTGCCAGACCCTCGATCTCGGGAAGCGACCGCGGCAGGTTCTCTTGTGCTCGCCACAGGCGCTCGTAGTCAGCGAGTTCGTGATAGCGCTCCGGCAGAAGAAAGAAGAAGGAAAGCCCCAGGCCGAAGACCGTCAGGGCCAAAGCGAGACACGCTAGTGCAAGCTTCATTTAGTCACCCCCTTTGCTCTGCGGCTGTTTCTTACAGGCGCGTGATACGGTCACATGCCCCATGTCAGCGTAAGCCATCGTGGATCATGCGGGAAGGACGAAAGGGCGCTAGGAGAGGTGATGTCGCAGCCCATCCGCTGGGTCAGGCGGCAAGCCCTTCTTGGTAGCGGCACTCGGAATATGCGGCTTCGGACAACCCGGTAGCGGTTGCAGTCTTTCAATCCTTGGCTTCATGACGCGTTCCGACTCTCTTTACTTGCATTCTTTCCGACGTAGACAACGCGCTGTCATGATGCATAACCTTTTTTACTCTATACTGCCGTCCAATTCATCAAGCACTTCAGGAGGGGGGCCCATGTTTTTGCCCGTCGCGTGTGACAAATGCGCAACCGTTGTCTGTATTACTGGGAATTTTGATAGCGGGCCGGCGAATTGTCCGATCAAGACGAAACAACCAGTGATCGAAGCGGCACTGGCGGAGTACGCAAAACCGCAGGTCAAGGCTTTTGCCCGTCAGGCGACGATTCAGGAATTTGAGTGCTACATGCAGCTTCCTGAAGGAATCACTCCCCGCAAACCCCGTGTTGAGGAGATCGCGCAATTCGCCAAGAAGATGGATTACAAAAAGTTGGGCATCGCGTATTGCGGCGACTTGGCAAAGGAAGCGGCCATCCTCAACACGATCTTGGAGAATCGAGGGTTTGAGGTTGTGTCGGTCCGTTGCAGTGCGGGAGGCGTACCCAAAGAGACAATTGGAATTGCGGAGGATCAGAAGATCGGGGGACCAGGTGTCTGGGAGACGATGTGCAATCCAATCACTCAAGCGAAAATCCTCAATGATGAAAAGACCGAATTAAACATCGTTGTCGGGCTTTGCGTAGGCCACGATGCATTGTTCTTCCGATACACCGAGGCCCCCTGTACGGTGCTCATTGCCAAGGATCGGGTCTTCGGGCACAAGCCCGCCGCTGGTCTTTATCTCTCCGATTCTTACTACCAGAAACTGATGCGAAAGGAAGCTTGGCGCTCAACGTCCAAGAAACAACAAAAGGAGAACCGATGAATCTGGTCACGTCCGTCAATGTGGTGTATTGATATCGCACCATCTTCGTTGCCTGATC
>CAZOUO010000341.1:0-1642 GCA_964582975.1 uncultured Thermotogae bacterium
GATCATGGACGGCCCACCGATGTCGATGTTTTCGATCAACACGTCCATCTCGGCTGCCGCGTCTCTGACTTGTTGAAACGGATACAGGTTGCACACCACCATATCGATGGGAGCAATTCCCAGGCGTTGTGCCTCCTGTGCATCCTTTTCCCGATCGAACAGGATGGCCGACTCGATGGCAAACGAAATGGTCTTCATGCGGCCACCGAACGCTTCTGGATTGCCCGTGACCTGCGAGATGTCCGTCACCGGAAGCCCCACCTTAGCCAGCGCCTTTCCGGTGCCGCTCGTGGAGATCAATTCACACCCAAAACGATGAAGGGTTTGTGCCAGCTCTACGATCCCAGCCTTGTCCGATACGCTTAACAATGCACGTCGGATTTTTATCAAAGCTGTCCCTCCTCAACCTTATAGTATGTGCGGTCTCTAACGTATCCTATATAAGTAGCCTGCAGAAGCCCCATGTACAACGCACGTTCAATGGCTCCATTTCCGCAACCTGCCCACCGTCTCGCCACCGGGTTGAAAGACATCGTGTACTTGCCCTTCGCGAATCGCATAGGGGGTCACCAATTCGAGCTCGGCGTGTTCGTGGAGATCCTGAATCGTTCGACAGCCACAAGAGGACATCGCCGCTTTGATCTTGGCGAGCATCTCGTCAAGGTTGTCTCTGAGCTTGCCCGCGTATTCCACAAATCCTTCCACTCCTTCCAAAAAGGCGGCGTGGTAGTATCGGGATCCGCTCCACTGCCTCGCCCGCGCGGCACCTTCCCCCCAATACGGCTTCATGATGTGGTTGTTAATTTGAACCTTTTCCGTCGGAGATTCCTCCATGCGGGCGAAGTATCGACCCATCATCACGTAATCGGCACCGAGTGCCAGAGCAACGACCACATCCTTCGACGTCGTGACTCCTCCGTCAGCGACGATCGGAATGTACCGCTTCGTCTCTTGAAAATAGCGATCGCGGGCTTTACACACTTTCATGAGGGCGGTGGCCAGCCCCCGTCCGGTCCCCTTTTGCTCCTGAGTGATACAAATGGATCCGCCACCCATGCCCACCTTCACGGCCTGCGCTCCCGTCTCCACCAAGAAGTCGAATCCATCCTCGGTGATGATGTTCCCTCCAATAACGGGAAGATCGAGGTAATTTTCCTGGATCCATTTCAACGTCTCTTGCTGGTAGACGGAGTGCCCGTCGGAGGAATCGATGGCCACTGCGTCGACCTCGGAAGCCACCAACGCGGGGACGCGCTCTTTGTAGTCGTGCGTGTTGATCGCGGCCACCGCCAATAACCGTTTCTTGTCATCCACGACCTCATTGGGATTGTTCACCTGATCCTGGGCGTCCTTGCGAAAGACCAGGTAGGAAAGCCGATCTGCTTCGTCCACGATCGGAAGAACCGATTGGTGGCTCTCCACAAGGCGGGCGTGGGCCTGCCTCAAATCGGTCACGTTGACAGCGACATCAAGCCTGTTTCGAGGAATCATACGGTCAGTCACATAGAGCTGGCCATGCGCTTGCGCATCGTAATCCCTCTGAGTGATCAGCCCGAGAAAGACGTTATCCTCCGAGACGACAGGAAATGTAGAGAAGCCTTTATTCTGCTTGATCGCCTCAATCTCGCGAACGGTTGTCGTT
>CAZOUO010000342.1:0-1636 GCA_964582975.1 uncultured Thermotogae bacterium
CCCCTTGGTCGCTACGCCTTTTTGTGAGGATTTATGAGTTTCTCCTACTGCCCTCTTCTGCGTTGTTACTAGCTGTGGCTCCCTTCGAAGAAATTGCGGGGGCCGTCGACACACAAGCTGTTCAATGCCGCCTCCGATAGCCCCATCTCTCGAAGCCACGGGAAGACAACTTTCCTTATGTACAGATATGAGTGAGGATTGCGCCTTTGTCTTTCCTCTTCCGTCTCCGCTGGAGCCTGTGCCTTGACACGCGCCAATGACCAGTCGTGGGATGGGAGTAGGCGGTCGGCATATCCAGCATCTATCAATGTCTTCATCGTTTTGGTGCGTGCTAGTGGGCTTACATTGCGCCCCGGATAGCGATCCAGACCTAGATAGCACCCCTGATCCAGGAGCCAGGTGAGGTATTCCACATCGGTGGTGTCATTGGAATGATCCATTTTCACTCTTCTCAGGCCTACGCCTTCCTCTTTCAGGATAGCCAGTTGCCGCTCGCCTACCCGACCTAGCGAATAGGAATGCAGCATGATCGGCACATTGGTATCGAGGTGTGCTCGAGCTACGGCACGTAGAACCGTTTCCTCCCCCTGCGTGACTCCGGAAATGTCACTTGCGGCTTTGAGGATTCCAGCCTTTATGTTCGTACCCGAGATACCCACCCGGATTTCACGTATGAATAGTTGAGCCAGTTGGTCGGCGGAGACGCCAGTGAAATAGCGGGGTATGTCCAGCCACAACCCAGTGCAAGCGATTATGTTTACGCCGGTCACGCGGGAAGCCTCGGCCAATACAGTCACGTCTCTGCCTAGGTCGTGGGTTGTGGCGTCAACGACGGTGTCCACCCCGCTCTCTTTCGCTCTGGCCAGGCCGTCAATGATGCGGTCCATGCAGTCTGCGCCGAAGAGCTCGGGGTAGCTCTGATGGAACCCGGGGGAGCCCACTAGAATATGCTCGTGTGCGAGGGTGAACCCGAGGTCCGCCGCGTCAAGAGGGCCAAGCACAGAATTGACCGTGGTCATGGTACGACACTCCTTCCGAATCCGAACAAGATAGTTAGGCTCTGCAGGGCAGATTGCCGCCGACGAGATAGGGCACCCAAGAGCACTCGGTGCTTCAAGTCTAGCCCAGACGGCCCACAGTGTCAATCAATGGTGAGGTGGGCGGCTGCGTCAACAAAACGGAAGGCCGATAGGTTCGGTCCCCTGCCTTGAAGCGCAAATGGGGATACGGCGGAATCGTTCTAGCCGAAGCAACGTGTGGTGAGGAGACATTTGAGAAACTAGAGCTGCTGAGCTATGATTGAATATGATTGAAATAGTATCTTATTGCAGTGTCCCCCGTGGAGATAGAAGAATGAGACTGGTGAACAATCTGTACGCTTACGTTTGGCGAGGAAACGACAACAACTGCAACACCTACGTTTTTGCTAACAGTTTGAGCGACCACAAACACACGGTCATTGACCCTGGCCACATTACCACGCCCTTCTACGGTGAGCCGGGTTTGGACATACTGGCCAAAGGGATGGAAAAGGATGGAATGGGGATGGATGCGATTGGATTGGCAGTTCTGACCCATGCCCATCCTGACCATTGCGAGGCAGCTAGAGTCATCAGGCAAAGAAGTGGCGCTTTGG
>CAZOUO010000343.1:0-1620 GCA_964582975.1 uncultured Thermotogae bacterium
GGCGAGCTAGAGCTTTGTTCTCTTCCAAGGACATTCCTTATCACCTCCTCGTGTGCAAAGGATATCTTCCTCCACTCTACGCGTAAATGCTGCGCAAGGCAAAGATGCGCTCGATTTCCGCGCGAGGTACACCAATGCTTCCTCCTAGGCAGCCAGCTTCTGTGCGAATGCCTTGGCTTGCTCTGCTCACGCTGCCACAGGCCCAGCATCCGGTGCATCCGCCGATCGACAGGTCGCCACATCGACCCGATCGATTTCATGACCGTCTTTGCCAGCAACGACTGTCTCGACGTGCATCGTCTTCTTCAAGTAATCGAGATGCTCCCTCGGCGTGGCCCGTGAACAGAGCGAGATCATCCCACGCCACCACGGTTCTTTCCAAATCAGATACCAATTGCGCAAGCGACCGCGGCTGTCCACTCCCACCAGCAGCGGCTGGGGATCGTCGGGCTTTGCTGCAGGTGGTTCGAACCCCACGGTCTCTTCAACGTTGTGCTCGTTAGCGGGGAATGCAGCTAACAATGTGTTGCTGCCGCACAGCATCGCCTGGGCGTGAAAGCGCTCTGCAAGTCCGTAGTAGAGTCCCATGTCCGATTCGATCCAGTCGAGGCGGCCGTCGACACTCATCTCGTTGTGCAGAATCATACGCGTTAACATGAAAATTCCTTCCCCTTCCAACGTAGGCGGGCAAAATAGTATCTAGCTTCGGACAGAAACAGCACAATTAGGCTTGTTTGGTCACGCAGTCATTTGGGAATTGGGACGAGACTGCTAGAGAGATCAGCAGGCAAACGAGCAGCAGGGTCATCAAGAGACGGTCGAAGCAGAGTCCAAGCCAGATTTAAGGGTTTCAGATGGAACAAGTTGCTTTAGGACTCATCAATCACTAGAGCCTGTGCTATAATAGTGGACCAAATGGGGCTTCGTCCTCAAAAGGAAGGTGAGGGGGTATGAGGAAGATGTTGATTTTGGCGGTGTTGGGTGGGCTGCTTGTCAGCATGGTTGGTTTCGGAGTTCCACTATTGCTCTGCGATTATCGATCTCCCGAGACCTATCTTGCGGATATGCACCTAAGTTTTAGCTACCGGTACTTTGACAATCCCGCAACGGTCGGTACCGATGTAGACTCGGGAAGACTCGCGTTGAGCTATTCCCAGCTGGCTGACTCTCCGGGGATGGGATACACCTTTGCCGGTACGGGAGAGATCACGCTCACGCACTTTCGGCCGAGTGGCGGGCTCGGGCAAGCTTCGGGCACGTTGCGCTTCTACATGAGTGAAGAGTTGCCGTTCTTTGCATTTGGTGGATTTGAGACATCGATGGCGACCGGCCAACTACAGATGGGGCTCGAACTTCGAACCGGCCTTGGCTACGGGCGCTTCTCCGATGTCACCCCGTTGGCTAAGGCATTCTCGATCGAGGAGGAATTGTTGGCTCTGGGCGCCATTCCCTCTCCACTGGATGACGCGGTCCTTCTCGCTGTGGCTGAAGAGATTGGTCGCCAAGCGGAGTACGAAACGATTGATGATCTTGTTGCTGCCGTGGAAGGCCCGATTGAGGCGGCAACCGGCGTGGAATTGGACGCTCTGGCAATCCTCACGGTTGAGGAGATTATTCTGG
>CAZOUO010000344.1:0-1598 GCA_964582975.1 uncultured Thermotogae bacterium
GTAGTGCACCCGGGAGAGCTTCAGGTGACTCCCTTTGCGCGCCTGGGGCAAGCGGATCAGCCGCTCAAGCTTGGCGAAGTCCTCAATCCCGGCAATGTCGATCAATCCGTCAGTGATCTCGGCAAGTGGGGCGAGTTTGAATCCCCCACCGCAGTACTTTCCGTTGGCGATTCCAAGCGAAACACACGTGTGTTCCTCCGACCAGTCCTCTCCCGAGAGACAGACCGGAAACGCCTTAAACCGGAAGACTTCCTTCACCGCAGCACAGATGTAGGCCAAGGCCCCTCGCAAACGCTCCATCCGAAGGACATCGCGGGCCACTTGCGCATCGATCCCGATCCCCAGGCCGTTGACGAAGTAACGGTCCTCCCCAACGTAGCCGAGGTCGATCTCGCGTACATCCCCTTCTTCGAGGAGAGCGATTGCGGCCAAGGGGTCAGTGGGGATTCCGGTCATGCGGATGAAATCGTTACCGGTTCCTGCCGGGATCACCCCCAGGACGGCTGCAGAGCCGACCAGGCCATTGACAACCTCGTTGACCGTTCCGTCACCGCCCATCGCGACGATGTGGGTGAACCCTGCCTCAATTCCCATTTGGGCGACATCGGTCGCCTCAAGCGGCTCGTTGGTGTAGTGGAGGTCGTACTCGATCCCGCGGCGATCAAGCTCCTGCTTAACTTTGGGGAAAAGCTCCTTGCAGCGGCCTTGGCCAGCGATCAGGTTGACGATGAGGAAATACTTTCGCCTTTCCATGGGGACGATCCTACGAGAGGATTCGCATCCTTGTCAAGATGTTTCCCTTTGCCGGGTTGAGCGGTCCCGCTATACTGAAGGACGCCATGCCCAAGACGACGCCGATGATGAAACAGTACCTGCGGATCAAGGCGGATCATCCGGACACGATCCTCTTTTTTCACCTCGGCGATTTCTATGAGGCGTTCTTCGAGGATGCGGAAGTCCTTGCGCGCGAATTGGACATCGTGCTCACCGCGCGCAACGGGCACCCGATGGCCGGGGTACCGGTACGCCGGGGCGACGCCTACGCCAACCAGCTCCTAAAACGCGGATACAAAGTTGCGATCTGCCAGCAGGTGGAGGATCCCCGCAAAGCAAGTGGGTTGGTGAAACGAGAAGTGGTGCAGGTGGTCACCCCAGGAACGACTCTCGACGAAGGAGCGCTTGAGGCAGGGAAGAACAACTACCTGTGCGCGGTCTACCCGACGGATGGCTGTTTTGGGATTGCCTTTCTTGATCTCTCGACCGGCGAATTCGCCTGCACGCAGGCACCGGATCTGGAATCGTGTACGGGAGAACTTACGCGCCTTGCCCCAAGTGAAATTATGCTCCCAAAAGATGCCGAGAAAACGTTGCTTGAGGTGCTCCCAGAGGCCGCAATCACCCCGATTGCCGAGGAGACGTTTTGTGCCTCACGAGTAGCGACACCTTCCCTTGGGCTTTCAGAAACGTCACTCTGTGCAGCGGGGGCAATTCTTTTCTACGTAGAGGAGACACAGAAAGGGGCCGTCTCTCACATCCGCCCACTTAAAGGATACCGACTCACCGACCACATGGACCTTGACCCGTTTACGGTACGAAAC
>CAZOUO010000345.1:0-1591 GCA_964582975.1 uncultured Thermotogae bacterium
AGGGCTTGTTGAAAAAGTAGCCTCCTTGAGGCTGAAGAGTTAGAATAGCGGCGGAATCAAATTACGGGGGAAGCTAATGCTTGAGCCGCTGGACCGCTATCGTAGAGACTCGACCCTCTTCCAATTCAGTAGTAAGCGTCTTCGTGATTTCATCGATCCCGGCCACGTCTTGATCCAGATAGACTCTCAGTTTGACTTCGCCACGTTGGTGAAGCCGTTGGAGAGCAAATATTGCCCGGACAATGGCAGGCCTGGCATTCATCCTGAGGTGATGGTCAGGGCACTCCTTATATCGGCCCTTTACAATATCACCTCGTTTCGCCGTCTCTGTCTCGCCATCTCAGAAAATATTGCCTTTCGCTGGTTTTGCTTCCTCACCATTGACGATGAGGTGTTTGATCATTCTACGATCTCTTACTTCATTGAGCGCATCGGGCCAGATGGATTCAGGACGATCTTCGATGGCCTTAACAAGGAACTTCTGCGAGTGGGCCTGCTTTCCGACAAGATGTACGCCGATGCCAGTCTGGTCAAAGCCAACGCCAGTATGGAGGGTCTCGCTCCCAGCGGAATGACGGTAGCTGAGTTCCAAGAGAAGGCCATTCAAGAAAATGGCCTTTTTGTGATCCCGGCAGATAGCGCAGTGTGGGGCGAAGCTGACAGTAGGCCAAAGATGTACTATCAGGATCCGGAGGGTCAGCTACCTCTGAATCCCGTAGATCTAGATGCGCGGTGGAGAAAGAGCAGTCGGCCTAGGCGTGCTGAACTCTGCTATCAAGAAAACGCAATCGTGGATGAGAACGGTTTCATATTGGCGCGGGCTGTCAGACACGCGTCCCAAAGAGAATGGAAGGCGATTCCTGACATGCTCAAGAAATTACCTATTAGACCGAAAAGCTTGTGCGCTGACGCGGGCTACAGTGTCGGAGAGTTACGCCAGTTCTTGGACGATCAGGGTATAGTCAATTACATTCCTCTTCATCCTGTTCACGAGCAAAGCATAATGGCTCGCAATGATTTCTCTTATCATGATGATCATTTGCTGTGTCCTCAGGGTAAGCGTCTGGACATAGGCGGGATTTTGGCCCGTGATCAACGCTATCAATACGTTGCCCATCAGAGTGACTGCCAGGCTTGCCTGCGAAGAGATAGTTGTCTTCCACCAGGTCAGAAACGCCGGTTTGTTTCCCTAACCGTTTACCACAAGTTCGTGCTGAAGGCACGAGAAAGGAACCAGAGTCCGGAATACGAGGAGGAGATGCGGAAGCGCAGGACCACAGCCGAGGGCACATTTGCTTCTTTAGATCGCCTGGGATGGGCTTCGTGCAAACTGCGAGACCTCTGGAAAGTTGACTGCGAGGGCTTCATAGCAGCTCTAGCTCACAACGTGCTAAAGGCGATCCGCAAATTGAGACCGCAGTGCGTTGCCCAGTGCCCGACGTAAACAAGGACCGACGGCAGCAGAACAAGAGGAAGCGATGACACTGAGAATTTTTAGTTGATGTAGCCAACCCGGTAGACCCGTTCACAGACTTGGCGAACGGAATTCTAGAGAGATGGCGCTCTAATGTGACTTTTTCAACAAGTCCTT
>CAZOUO010000346.1:0-1568 GCA_964582975.1 uncultured Thermotogae bacterium
CTGCCCGGTCTGTTGGAGGTATTGTGCTCCCGGTGGAAGCCCTCCCCATCCCGGTGAATGGCCAAATCGCATCCAGCCGGGAAGACCGGTCGCGTAGTACATATTGCGATGTCCGTATCCTCCCATCGTTTCCATCTCCCTTCTTTTCCATAGAATTTCAATCGTCTCCATTATAAGCATATGCACAAAACTTGTCAAGCCACATAAAGCAGACCACTTAAAAGGCCTCAATCAGCACGTTTGCTTGACAATCGTCGCGATCCCCACTTATAGTAAGCCTATGCACCTTTGTGAGGAGGACGATGGGCCGTCAGAAGAAGCCGCGGTACTGCCAGGAGTTTATTGGGTTTAACCTGTTCAAACCCGCCGGGGTTCCACTCTCTCAAACCGAGATTGTCGAGGTCGCACTCGACGAGCTGGAGGCGATGCGACTGTGCGATTTTGAAGGACACGACCAAGAACAAGCGGCACAACAGATGGGGATCTCGCGCGGTACCATCCAGCGTCTTCTCCACTCCGGCCGGCAGAAGGTGATCGACACGATCATGCACGGGAAGGCCCTCGCTGTTCAGGAATCATCGCATGTCGTTATCCGTAGACCGGGACCCAGACGCCATGGTCCCAGCCGGGGTAGGGGACGCGGCCGCTGGAAGACGCAATAGAGGTCAGTCGATCGACGCCGAGAGCCGCTCCCATTCGGCGTAGCGTTTCTCCAATTGATCGCTCAGGCGCTTGTGGTCTGCACCCAACGGACCAATTCGTCTCCCGTCACCACACCGGCTTGTGTCAAGCAGTTCCTGCTCAACAGCCTTCAGCTTGGCTTCCAGCGTTTCGATCTCCTCCTCGATCTCCTTGAGTGCTTCCAATCGTCTCCGCTTCTGATATCGATCGGGCTTCTCCTCCTTCAAGGAAGGTTTTTTTGCTTGCTTTCGTTTCGGTTCCTGTGTGACCGTCTCAGAGGCGGCGCGTCGAGCAGCGATCCGTGCCGTATAGTCAGAGTAGGAGCCAAGGAATACTCGGAGTTTCCCATCCTGAATCTCCCACACCTGCGTGGCCAAGGATTCAAGCAGGGCGCGGTCGTGAGAGACCAGCAGGATCGTCCCCTCGTAGGCAAGCAGAGCTTCCTCCAGAATCTCTTGGCTCGCCAAATCAAGATGGTTTGTGGGCTCATCGAGCAGAAGGACGTTTCCCTTCATCAGGGAAAGGAGGGCCAGCGCGACGCGGCTTCGTTCTCCCCCGGAGAGGGCGCGCATCTTCTTTGTCACCTCGTCACCGGAGAAGAGGAAGCGGCCGAGCAGCCCACGGCCCTCGCTGATCGACAGATCACCAGTCGCAAGTATTGCATCCAGGACAGTCTCATTCCCATGAAGGCCTTCTTGGGTTTGGCGGAAGATTCCAAGCTGCACATTGTGGCCCAGGATTATCTTCCCAGAAAGCGGCGGAATCTCGCCGGCGATCGTTCGCAAGAAAGTCGTCTTGCCGCAGCCGTTTTCGCCGATGATCGCCACCCGTTCGCCCCGGTAGAGCGAAAGCGTAGGACAGCAGAACACAGGGCGCTCGTACCCGAT
>CAZOUO010000347.1:0-1546 GCA_964582975.1 uncultured Thermotogae bacterium
AGAAAGCGTCCTAAATTGAGGTAGGTGGCATGGTCGAGGAAAGCAAACTAAAAGAAACACTCGTTGTGGCGTTAACAAAGGCGGTGTCGACACTTCCCACTGACGTTGTGAACGCACTAAATCGGGCGAAGGCTTCGGAGGACTCTGAGCTGGCAAAGGCACAACTTGGCGCGATTCTGCGCAACGTCGAAATCGCTGGCAAGAAGTCGATTCCGGTGTGTCAGGACACCGGTATCCAGACGTTTTACATCGAGGCGGGAGTGGCGAGCCCCTACCTAGGACAGTTGAGATCCGTGATCGCGGCGGTAGTTTCCCAGGCAACGGAGACGATTCCACTTCGGCCGAACACCGTGCACCCGTTCACCGGCAAGAACCCGGGGAACAATCTGGGGCGAGGCATGCCGGTCATACACTGGGAGCTCGTCGAGGGCGATGAGATTACGATTACGCTTCTGCCCAGGGGTGGCGGCAGCGACAACATGAGCGCACTACGAATGCTCTCCCCCAGTGACGGGATGAAAGGCATCAAAAGGGCCGTGGTTGATCACATTATCGCCTGTGGAGGTAAGCCGTGCCCACCAACGATTGTTGGGGTCGGGATTGGGGGTGGTGCGGACGTTGCCATGACATTGGCCGCCCGAGCGCTGCTGCGCGAGATCGGTAGTCATCATTCTGCGCTGGAAGTCGCCGCCTTGGAGGAGGAACTTCTTGAGTTGATCAACCTGAGCGGGGTGGGGCCGATGGGGCTTGGCGGGCGGACGACCTCCCTCGCGGTGCATGTGGAATACGCCTTCCGCCATCCGGCCTCACTGCCGGTAGGAATACAGGTTCAGTGTTGGGCCGATCGCCGGGCGAAGATTCATCTTTCTGCAAATGGCTCAATCGAGGTGAGCTAGCTTGGACAACGAGATCACTCTTCCCATTACGAAGGATGTGACTCGCAAGCTGCAGGTGGGCGATGTCTTGTATCTCACCGGAAAGGTGTTCACCGCTCGCGATGCGGCGCATGTCCTGATGCTCGAACATCACGAGAAGGGACAAGAGATGCCTTTCGACCCCTCACCGATGGCGGTGTTTCACTGTGGACCGGTGGTGAAAAAAGAAGGGGAGACATGGCGGGTCATCGCCGCAGGGCCGACCACAAGCGCTCGCATGGAACCCTTCGAGGACCAATTCCTCGCCGCATTTGGGACAAAACTCATCATCGGCAAGGGAGGCATGGGCGAAAAAACTCAGACGGCTCTGAAGGAGATTGGAGCGGTCTATACTCATTACACGGGTGGAGCTGGGGCACTAGCGGCAACGGCAATCGAACAGATCGAGGACGTGTTCTGGCTTGACGAGCTAGGGATGCCGGAAGCCATCTGGATCTTTCAGGTAAACCGCTTCGGTCCTCTGCTCGTGACGATGGACAGTGCCGGAGGGAATCTGTACACCGACATAGCCAAGACCATTGCCAGAAACCAACAAGTGATCCACGCAAAGATTGAAGGTGAAGGAGGACGTTTAGATGGGTGCGGAAAAGAGGCTCTCAGCAGAAGAGAGG
>CAZOUO010000348.1:0-1518 GCA_964582975.1 uncultured Thermotogae bacterium
GATGCATCCCCCAGCCGCGCCTGCTTTGCGCTTCTGGTGATCGTTCCCCCAGCGAAACGGGTAAAGCTTGGAAAAGAAGTAGACAAAGGCCGGGATCAAGAGCCGATCCCAACGGCTTTTCACGCGTAAAGTGGCCATCAGCGAGACCAGATCGAGCCGGTCGGAGTACAGCTTCACGACTAACGAACACAAGACGTTCGGTTCATGGGCAATGTCGGCATCAGTCAACAAGAGCAGCTTTGAGCCTGCTTCTTCGCTGTGGGCAATCCCTTGTGCCATTGCCCACGCTTTTCCCTTCCAGCCGGTCGGCAGAGGCTTTCCTTCACAAACGGTCAACCGATCCGCGGCCCCACAGTTGTGGGCGGTCTGTCGCGCTGCCTCAGTGGTGCCGTCGTTGCTTTGGTCGTCCACTAAGAAGATGTGAAACGGGCCGCGTTAGTCCTGCGCAAGAAGGGGCGGTAGCGTCTTTGACAGAAGGTCTGCCTCGTTCCGTGCGGGGATGACGGCACTGACCGAAGGCCAGGGGATAGCATCGTCGGCGAGCAAAGACGAGTCCTTATCCAGGCATTGATCGACACGCCAATAGGACTCACGCGCCAAAAGAAGGTACACCCAAGCAAGAAATGAAAAGCTTGTCAGAATTGCCAAGATGAAGAGTGTTGTGTGCAAAAAGCCCTCCAATATGAGTCGCGTTTTCCAGGTTTCTGTAGGTCCGATCATACCAAACTTAGAAGAGCTGTGCTTGACGAGTGGTCCTCATTGAGAAAGAGAGGAACGCTTCTGCAAGTGGGCTTTTGTTCCGCTCTTTACCTAGCCTTCCTCATGCTGGCTTGGCACAGACAGTGCTTCCTGGTATCTTGACTGGGGAGGTGTTCACTGATGAAGGGCTACGGTTTGCAGTGGAGAACCAACCGGGAGCCCTGGCAAAGGTGGCCGCAGCCTTTGGCGAGGAGAAGGTTAACATCGACGGTATCAGCGGCACAGGGGCGGGTGACACGGGATTGATATGTCTGGTGATCGATAATCCTGGAAAGGCACACAGTGTTTTGCAGAAGCGGGGTGTAGCCTTTGAGGAGAAGGAAGCCGTGGTTAGACATTCCAAACCATTCTGGAGAGCTTGGCAAATTCCTTGACCGTTCGGCAAAAGAGGGTCTAAACGTCGAGTCTACTTACGCTGCTGTGGAGCGGAATAAGATCGTTCTCACGGCAGACGATGTGGGAAGAGCAAAAACAGGTTCTACGGATAGCCTAAGCAGCGCCTTTCTGCTATACTCAGGCACAAGTGGTCTATTATGAAGAGATTCCTATGTCCGGAATGCAGTGAAGTCGCGGTCTCAAACAACGAAACGATGGCCTGCGAGGCCTGCGGTGTACAGATGGTCGAGATTACCGATTCTCTAATGGCGACCATGGCCGATAGGCCTGGTGCGCTAGCCGAACTCTTACAAAAGCTTGCTCAGAAGGGTATCAACATCAGAAGTCTCCACGCCATGCCCAAAGAGGGCGGCATGGCACTTG